>CP155566.1:1237883-1547354 GCA_039696685.1 Vibrio sp. CDRSL-10 TSBA
CACAACCGTGGAAACCGGTTGGGAAGATGTCAGACAGCAGAGTCAGATCCTGAATTTTTTCACGTGCCTGATCCGGATCTGGGAATTTCAGCAGGTTGAAGTCTGCGTATGGAACCATGACGTATTCAGCCTGGCCACCAACCCAGCCACCCATGTCAACGTAGCCGTAAGCTGCGCCAGGACGAGCAGGGTTTACATTCAGACAGATACCGGTCAAACCAGTTTTACAGTTGCGGCAACGGCCACAGGCGATGTTAAACGGTACCGATACGATATCGCCCACATCCACGAATTCTACGTCACGACCTTTTTCCAGGATGATACCTGTGATTTCGTGACCCAGTACCAGACCTTCTTCAGCAGTCGTACGGCCACGCACCATGTGCTGGTCACTACCACAGATGTTGGTGGTCAGAACTTTAAGGATAACACCGTGCTCGCACTTGCGGTTTCCAAGTGCCAGTTCAGGATAAGGGATAGATTCTACAGCAACTTTTCCTGGGCCTTTGTAGACAACACCACGGTTGGATTTTTCGTAGGACATAGGGTCTCCTTGTTGAGGCTTTTTATAGTTGTAGCGTTCCTTGACCAGACAAATTCAATTTTGTCTGGATAACGTCGCGATGGGCGGGGCGGTCAAGGTCGTCATTCGGACGAGAATGTGACGGACAGTGACTGCCCCATAAAGCGGCGTTATTCGAGCGACTACAAACTTTGTTTGGTTTATCTGCTTGCTTTGCATAGCGGAAAATAGCCCTCAAGCGCTGCACCCATATGTCGCAATGCGCCGCGAAATGGTGCATTTACGACGCCTAGGGCCGATAAAAGAAGATGCTGAGAGTGCGCTCACAGAGGTGTGAAAAAGTTGAGTGATTTAGTCGGAAAAAGAAAAAACAGGCACGTAAATTGGCTGAGAGGCAATGATGTGAGACTTTTGTCAATTTAATGGTGGTTATTTTGGAATTAATGTTGTGTTTTTACCGTATGAAGCGTGTAATCTGGATATACATAACAATGCGTAATCCTAATAGCCACAAGGGGTGTAAGCGCTTTCACTCAGGTCTATTCGAAGAGTAGTACGACAACGTCATGAAATTTTTTGAAATTGAACAGCTGATAGCCAGCCTGAAAAATGAGCCGCGGGTGATTGTCCAGGCCCACGATTTTCCCGACCACGATGCGTTGTCATCGGCATTTGCGATGGCTTATTTGCTGCGCAAACAGGGACTGAATCCATTCATTACCTACAATGGTTTTATTGACCGCATCTCACTGCGCAATCTGATTCATTGGCTCAATATACCGATTGTTCAGCCGCATCAGCTGGCTTTGACTCCAAACGATAAAATCATAGTGGTGGACGGTTGCATTGGTGAAAAAAATGTCACCGATTTTCCCGGTCTGGAAGTCGGCGTGATTGATCACCATCAGGTCAACGCGCCAGATTTTGTCTGGTTTGCTGACATCCGCCCGGATTATGGTTCTACTGCCACGATTATGGTCGAATACTTCAATCAGTTTGGGCTCGATATTCCGGCCAAGATTGCTACAGCGCTGCTGGTTGGACTGACCTTTGATACGGCCAATTTTACCCGCGCGGTCGGCGCGGCCGATATTAATGCTTTATTGCAGCTGCAGGCGAAAGCGGACATGGCGATGGTCAATCGCATCTGTCGTAATCAGATTGAGTTTCATGAGTTAAAACTGTTTGATACCTTGCTGGCGAATATGAAACGCGAAAAAAACTGCGCATTTGCGGCGCTGCCTGAAGGCTGCAGCAAAAATATGCTCGGTGTGCTGGGGGATTTCCTGCTCGGCGTGGATGAAATCGATATGGTGGTACTGAGCGCACGCAGTAAAGAAAAGACGTTTTTGTCACTGCGTTCTGAGTGTAAGCACAATAACGTCGCCCAGATTGTGCGCCGGGCACTGAATGATACCGGAATCGGTTTCGGTGGCGGCCATGCTCACATGGCGGGCGGTATTATTAATCATATGTACCAGCTGGCGGATGAATTTGAGTACGTTTACGACCTGATAAAGCCTCAGTTACAACTCAAACAGGCCTGACAAATGAGAAGAGGGAGCTCAAAGGCTCCCTCTGTTATATCCGATTTCCAATCAAAGCGACGGGCCGGACTTCTGTTCTGGCGGTTCAAATCAGGGTCATCAGCGGATCGCCACTGCTGACTCTGGTCGAGCTGGTGACAATCACATCCAAATAATCATCGCTGTTGGTAATCACTATCGGTGTGGTGGTGTCATATCCGAGGGTGGTCAGCACTTGCAGGTCAAACTGTATCAGTAGTTGTCCCTGGACGACCTCCTGGCCTGCCTCAACCAGCAATTCAAATCCCTTGCCTTTGAGTTTGACCGTATCGATGCCGATGTGAATCAGCATTTCCACGCCGTCTTCACTTTGCAGCCCGATCGAGTGATGGGTTTTGAATACCGAAGCGACTTTACCATTAAACGGCGCTCGCAGTTCTCCGCTCTCCGGGATGATGGCGACGCCTTGCCCGATAATTTCACTGGCGAAGGTAGGGTCACCAACCATAGATAAAGCGACTACCTGACCGGAAATCGGACTGCTGATTTGCGCAAAGGAGCGGCTTTTAGCTCGTTTCTGCCGGTAAGTTATACCTATCAGCTTTGTCGGACGCTTTTGTTCCCGCAGACGCCATTGTTTCCGATGGTACAGTAGTTCCTGCAGACGCCATTCTTTCCGCAGACACACTGGTTTTTTCAGACACCATTCTTTCCGCAGACACACTGGTTTTTTCAGACACCATTCTTTTCGTAGATAGCATAGCTTTTCCGCTTGCCTGGCTGTCTGGGGTAAAAAAGTAGGTGAGAGTGATCGCCAGCAGTAAAGTAAGCAGGGTGCCTAAAATTGTGGCATACACCGAGTTGTCCACGCCCGTTGGCGGAATAATCTGCAGAATAGAAAACAGGCCCGGCATCGCCAGCGAATAGGCTTTGGCGTAAAAGAAGGCTGCGATACCTGAGCCGACTGCAGCAGATAAGCAGCCAAAAATAAACGGCCATCGTCTGGGCAGAGTAATGCAATATATCGCGGGTTCTGTGACGCCAAACATCGCTGTGACCGCCGCACTACCAGCGTAAGCAACACTTTGTTGCTTGCGGTATTTCAATACAATTCCCAGACAAGCACCGACCTGGCCAAACACAGCGGGAAGCAATAGTGGTGGGATAACATCAAAACCATTCACCGCGATGTTGCTCATCACTATAGGAGCCAGGCTCCAGTGGATGCCAAACACCACCAAGACTTGCCATATCGCTCCGATGATCATACCGGCAATGACCGGACTGGCGTGATACAAGAAGAACACGACAGTAGAGATCGCTTGGGCGATAGTAGTACTGAGCGGCCCGATGACCAGAAAGGTTAACGGAATGGTGATCATCAGGCACAGAAATGGTGCCAGCCACTTATAAAGATATTCGGGTAGTGACTTAGGGATACGTCGCTCCAGCCAGACATTAAACCAAGTGGCGAATAAAACGGGAATCACCGAGTTTGAATAGTTAATAAACTGGAGGGGCAGGCCGAGAAAATCGGCTTGCTGGGGCGTCACTGCGGCCGCTTGTTGTGAAAAAAGCGCATCGACATGACTGGTAATCTCAGGGTGTACCAGGGCTCCGGCGATAGTGATCCCAAACAGTGGATTGGAGCCAAAATGTTTTGAAGCCGTATAACCGAGTAATACCGGCAGAAAGAAAAACACCGTATCGGCGGCAGAATAGAGGATACGGTAAGTGCCGGTATCGATACCCAACCATCCCATACTGACACACAAAATTATGGTGCTTTTTAAAATGCCGGCTGCACTCAAAAACCAGAGAATAGGATTGAAAATGCTAGTAATGGTGTTGATTAGAGTGCTAACGTGCCCTGGAAAGTTGTGGTTTTCCGTAGTACCTATCAATGGTGTTACGGACTGATAGAGTTTCTCAACCTGGGTTCCGATGACGATCTGAAACAGACCTCCGGACAGCATCACAGAGATCACTTCCGGCAGCTGTTGAATCTCTTTCACTGCGTCTACGGGGATCTGTTTGAGCTGGAAGCGTAGACGGGTAGTGCAATGGGTCACCCGTACTACATTTGACGGGCCGCCGAGTTTGGTGATGATCTGCCGGGCCAGGCGGTCATGATAGTCACTGGATATTTGCATAGCGTCGATCAGTTGGCTGGTGCAGCGCGACGCACACGTTCAACATGAATGGTCAGAAACATCATCTCTTCTGAGGTCATGGCATGTTTGAACTGTTTATCGACATAACGGCTGATTTTTTCCACACAAGCGAACGCCGCAGGGTACTTGCCGCGCACTGACTGAAACAGTGAATCGTCGTCATCCGAAATGGTGGTCTGATGAATCAGGCGGTGTACGAAGAATTTAAGATGCGTAACTAAACGACGAAATTCATCGCTGTCTTCATTCAAATCCAGACCGAGGTTGTACTTAATCATATGCACGATATCACGAATCAGATTGGTGACATTGATGGTGTTGTTCATATCTTCGTTAAGCTGTGCATTGACCAGATGCAGAGCGATAAAGCCGGCTTCATCCTCGGCAAAACTGACCCCGGATGCGGCTTTGAGCAATTGCAGAGCCTGACAGCCAATTTTAAATTCCACCGGATAAAGCTGTTTAATTTCCCACAACATACCATTTTTGACGATTTGACCGGTGCGTAACCGTTCAATGGCAAAATGGATGTGATCGGCCAGTGAAATATGAATACTCGGGTGTAACTCCGCGCTTAATGTACTCTGGGCTAACTCGACGATTTGTTCGGTTGCGGCCAATAGCTCGAGCGGGATTTCTTCTAACAATTCCCGATAGCGATTATCGATAGCATCGTCGTCACTCTTGGCCAGAGTGAACACCTTTTCTATCTTGTCGGCGGCAATTTCCATACCGGGTTTCATTTGAAATCCGATACCGCGTCCCATCACCACCACTTCTCGTTCATTGACATCGGTAGAGATAAGAACGTTATTATTTAATACTTTTGATACACGCATAATTTTTTAGAGTAATAGGCAGTTTGGTGCATAAAAAAACCTAAGCTGGTCAGATAGGGTGATCTGTCCTGAGCTTAGGTTTTGCCTGCTGATTGCAGTAACAATCCTGTAATTTGCGCACAGTGTATAATCTTCATCGCACCCTCTCAAATTGATGACCGCGAAT
The DNA here is from genome assembly GCA_039696685.1 of Vibrio sp. CDRSL-10 TSBA. NCBI lineage: Bacteria > Pseudomonadati > Pseudomonadota > Gammaproteobacteria > Vibrionales > Vibrionaceae > Vibrio > Vibrio sp. CDRSL-10 TSBA. The sequence goes on from CP155566.1 coordinate 1,243,112, forward strand.
GTGTGAATGGATACACACTATTGCTCAAACAGTCCGAAATGCGGACTGTTTTCTTTGGCTTATAATAATCGGAACAAACCAAAATAGGTATAAATGCTTGTTTGGAACCGGTTACAAATGTGATTTGAGTCGCTGTTTGGGCGATATTTAATGATATGAAGCCGATCTGAATCACATTTGGCATTTGACTGCGTTGACCGGAAAATCGGCTGGATTTATCGTTCACGCCATCGAAGCAGGCAAGTGTCGATTGAGATACCTTGTTACTGCAGACGGATTATTGTGACAGACTGTTGTAATAGACAGGCTGTTGTTACAGAAAACGGATTGTTATCGCGAAAGCGAGCAAAACCTGACTTAACTTACCCAAAGCTTATTTGCCGGGAAGTGGTCAGGTTTTTTTATAGATAAAACTCAGGTTAGTTTTCGTTATTTTTCGGGATTGTTACCACTTACAGGGCAAAACCCGGGGATACCCAACTGCAATGCATGTGGGATCCTCGGGTTTTTTTATGCCTGAAATTCAGTCGGTTACCCGCTTATTAAATAGGGCATTGTTATGGCATATGAACAACTTGCGACCGATATTATCAAGACAGTCGGCGGCGCTGGTAACGTGGCTAGCGTAGTGCATTGTGCTACACGGTTACGTTTTAAACTCAACGACAACGCGCAAGCGGACAAGGAGCAAACCAAAGCTCTGGATGGGGTGATTGCCGCAGTGGAAAGTGGCGGTCAGTATCAGGTAGTGGTCGGTAACCACGTCAATCAGGTGTTCAAAGCGATCCAGGCAGTGATGGGCGGAACCGCTGTGATTGACACTGAACAGAAAAGCGAGAAGAAACAGAAAGAGGGTCTGCTGAGTACCTTTATCGACCTGATTTCCGGCATTTTCACTCCGCTGCTCGGCATAATGGCAGCCTCCGGTATTCTTAAAGGTGGTCTGGCACTGGCGATTGCCGCGGGCTGGACCACGACTGACAGTGGTATTTATCAGCTGCTGTTTGCCGGCAGTGACGCTCTGTTCTTCTTCTTCCCGCTTGCGCTTGGGTACACAGCCGGTGCCAAGTTCGGCGGCAGCCCGTTTGTGACCATGGCGATTGGTGGCGCGCTGGTGCACCCGACAATGATCGCGGCATTTAACGCCTCTCAGGCACCGGGCTACGAAGCGCTGACCTTCTTTGGCATGCCGATTACCTTTATGAACTATGCCTCTTCGGTGATGCCAATTATCTTTGCCGCCTGGGTCTGTTGCAAATTGGAGCCAGTGTTTAACAAGGTACTGCCTGGCGCGATTCGGAACTTTTTCACACCGCTGCTGTGCATCATGATCACTGTGCCACTGACCTTCCTGGTGATTGGTCCTGCCGCAACTTACCTCAGCCAGTTTCCTGGCCCACGGTTATGAGCTGATCTATGCCGTAAGCCCTGTGGTTGCTGGCCTGATCATGGGAGCTGGTTGGCAAGTCTTCGTTATCTTCGGCCTGCACTGGGGTTTTGTACCGATTCTGCTTAACAACTTGGCGGTAATGGGTTCAGACAGCATGCTGCCACTGCTGGTACCGGCGGCACTTGGCCAGGTCGGTGCGGCGTTTGGTGTCTTCCTGATGACCAAAGATGTGAAACTGAAAGCGATTGCGGGTTCTGCAACGACTGCTGGTTTGTTTGGTATTACTGAGCCTGCTATCTACGGCGTCAATCTGCCGAAGAAGCGGCCTTTTATTATCGGCTGTATTTCCGGCGCAGTAGGTGCCGCAATCATCGGTTACTTCGGTGTGCGTGTCTATTCATTTGCTTTTCCAAGCGTGCTGATTTTCCCGCAAGTTATTCCACCGGCAGGTGTTGATGCGACGCTGTGGATTACCGTGTTTGCTTCCATCTTTTCTATTGTTCTTGCCACCGTACTGACCGTTCTGTTTGGTCAGGTAAATGGTGCCAAGAAAGCATCCCAAGATGAGTTAAGCCCGGTCAAAGCGCATTAACAGCCACAGCCAAATTTATTGTAAGGAGAGATAGTGATGAGTTTTAGTTTTCCAGAGTCATTTTTGTGGGGCGGCGCGACCGCTGCAAACCAGATTGAAGGTTCACACACCACCGACGGTAAAGGTTTGTCGACTTCTGATGTGCAGCCATTTGGTGCGATGGGCGAGCTGGTTTATCGCGAAGAGGGTGACTTCAACGTTAAAGATGTCGCGATCGATTTCTACAACCGCTATGCCGAAGACATCGCTCTGTTTGCTGAAATGGGCTTTACCTGCCTGCGTGTTTCGATTGCCTGGAGCCGTATCTTCCCGAATGGTAATGATGCAGAGCCGAACGAAGCAGGTCTGGCATATTACGACCGCGTATTTGATGAAATGGCCAAACACAACATCACGCCTATGGTGACCATTTCTCACTACGAAATGCCGCTTAACCTGGCAGATAAATACCAGGGATGGGCCAGCCGTGAGGTGATTGGCTTCTTTGAAACTTACGCCAAAGTGCTGTTCAACCGTTACAAAGACAAAGTCAAACTGTGGCTGACGTTTAACGAAATCAATGTGACCTTGCATGAACCGTTCACCGGCTCTGGTCTGCCGCGTGATTGTAGTGAGCAAACCCGCTTCCAGGCGATTCACCACCAATTGGTCGGCAGTGCCAAAGCGGTCAAAGCGTGTCACGACATTATTCCGGATGCCAAGATCGGCAACATGATCCTGGGTGCGATGCAATACCCGCTGACCTGTAAACCAGAAGATGTGATGCAGACCCTGACCCAAAACCGTGAATGGCTGATGTTTGGTGACATTCAGGCGCGTGGTTACTACCCGGGTTACATGACGCGTAAATTTAAAGAGATGGGTGTTGAGCTCAACATCACCGAAGATGATCTTGAATCACTGCAAGAAACCATCGATTTCATCTCATTCAGTTACTACATGACTGGCTGCGCCAGTGCCGATCCGGCGGAAATTGAAAAAGCGAGCGGCAACATGCTGAGCATGATTGCTAACCCATACCTGGAAGCATCTGAATGGGGCTGGCAAATCGATCCGGTTGGTCTGCGCTACCTGCTGAACTTCCTACACGATCGTTACCAACTTCCGCTGTTTATCGTTGAAAACGGCCTTGGTGCCAAGGATCAGTTGGATGAAAACGGTGAAATCGTGGATGACTACCGTATTCAGTACCTCAATGATCACCTGTTCCAGGTTGGCGAAGCGATTCAGGACGGTGTCGATGTGATGGGTTACACCTCATGGGGACCAATCGATCTGGTCAGCGCATCAACCGCACAGATGTCTAAACGCTACGGCTTTATTTATGTCGATCGTGATGACCAGGGTAACGGCACGCTGGAGCGTAAACGCAAGAAGAGTTTCCACTGGTACAAGTCAGTGATTGCTTCACGCGGCGAATCTCTGCAAGGCCCAAAACAATAACAAAACCGGGTTAATCCCTCGAGCTCGCCGGAAAGCTCCTGACTCTGGTGAGCTCCCCCCTACATTGATACTTAGGACTTAGCATGAACAGTAAACACACACATACCAATAAAAGCAAAACCTGGAAACAGAAGCTGACACCAGTATGCCTGGCTCTGATGAGTTGCGGCTACGTTTCTTCCGGCTTCGCGGCAGACGCCGTTCAGAGTCAAATCGATGCACTGCAGGCACAAATTGCGGCTGCGCAACAAACGTTGCTGCAACTTCAGGCATCACAGCCGGGAGCTGCTGAGCAATCGTCTGGTGAACAATCATCTGGTGAACAAGCTCAGGCTGTGGCTTCTGCATCAACAACCAATACACCGGCCGTGGAATCAGACTCTTCTCTACCCACTTTCACTGACCAGGTGCCTGTGAACAGCGGTTTTAATTTCAACGGCTACTTCCGTGCCGGATGGTATACCGCCGAGCAGGGTGCGCCGCAAGAATACGCGGTTGGATCTCTGGGTCGCTTTGGTAATGAGATGACAGGTTGGTATGACCTGACTTTCAAACAGCGTGTTTACGAGCAACAAGGCAAAAAAGTCGAGGCGGTGATTACGCTTGATGGTAATACCGGCCTTAATAAAGGCTTTGAAATGGAAGGTCAGGATGACAACTATTTCCACTTCCTTGATCTTTACATCCGTACTAAAGGTTTCATCCCTGCGCTACCTGAATCAGAGCTGTGGGTAGGTCGCCATGCGATCACCGGTTTCTGAAATCCAGATGCTGGACTGGAAGAGCTCACGCACTAGCTCAGGTGCCGGTATCGGTCTGGAAAAGATTGCTATGCCGGAAGGTTATCTCAACGTGGTTCTGATGCGTGAAGACTTTAACTACCTGGATAGCAGTGGTCAGGACAACGACCTGGAAATCAACAGTAACGTACTGGATGTTCGTTACAACGGCTATCAACTGAGTGATACGCTGCAACTTGGCCTGGCAGCGAAATACCAGATGGCGAACCTGGGTTCGAGTGCCAAAGAAGCAGAAAGTTCAGCTGACTATTCGGATGTGAAAGATGCCCTGAGCTTTGCGACTGTGCTGAATCAGAAGCTGGATAATAATGGTTTCAACGAGTACACCCTGCAGTACACCACTAACTCGATTGCCAGCAGTTTTGCTTCCACCAGTGGTGCCAACCCGGATTTCTCGACCGGTCTGAACAACTATCAAGGACAACATACCGATGGTTATGCGGTACGTTTTGTTTCCCAGGGTGAAAAATACCTGTTCGATAACAATGTGATTGTTGCTCATGCGTTTGTAGCCTCACATGGTGAAGATATTTACAACTACGATTTGGCGACAGCGCACACTGATTTCGACAGCGTACGTGCAGTCGTAAGACCTGGCTACATCTGGGACCAGTTTAACCAAACCGGCGTCGAACTGGGTTACTTTAACCAGACCAACCGTGTTGATGGTGAAAGCTTTGATGAAAGCGGCTACAAGCTGACGGCGTACCATACCTTTAAGGTAGCGACCAGCATGCTGGGTTCACGTCCGGAAATCCGTTTCTACACCACTTATCTGAAAGCTTTGGATAACGAAATCACCAACTTCTCGTTTGACGGCCAGAAAGATGATCAGCTGAGCTTTGGTGTACAGGCTGAAATCTGGTGGTTCTGATGGCAAAGATTTTAGGTAATATTAAAATGTTTATGAATCAACGGCTCATGCTACTGTGGTTTCTGAGTATGTTCTCAATGAATGTTTTTGCTGATGGATTAGAGTTTTCTGTACCGTCAAAAAAACAAGTGCGAATATTAATTAGTGCGGACGCAAAAAATGAAGCGGATGACGATTTTGCTATAGTGCATGCATTATTGACTCCCAGTTTTGAGGTGAAAGCACTTATTGGTTCTCAGTATTCACGTACTGCTCCTCTAATGAAGCGAGATGCTACTAATACCGCAACGGAGAGCGTAGAGGAAATTCAACGTGTGCTGAAGTACATGAGAAAAGATATTCCAGTTTATACCGGTTCTCAGAGCTCTCTCCAAGCGGATAATGGACGAAGTGAGAGTGCTGCAGCTCAAGCTATTATTGATGAGGCCCATAAACAGAGTGATCTACCACTATATATTTTGGTTATGGGACCAATGACAGATGTTGCTTTGGCATATGAGATGGATCCAAGTATTGCCGATAAATTTACAGTTATTTGGATAGGTGGAATGCCTTATCCGCAAGGTGGATGGGAATATAATTTGTTCAATGACCCTAAAGCAGCACAGGTTATTTTCGATTCACCTATTGCTCTGTGGCAAATTCCACACAACGTATATATGACTATGCGTGTATCTATGGCAGAACTTCAGTTTAAAGTTAAAACAAAAGGTGATATCGGTAAATATCTATGGAATCAGATGATCGATTTTAACGATCTTGCCAACGCAACGTTTGATTTTACAACTTGGCCTAAAAGTGAAGTGTGGGTATTGGGTGACAACCCTAGTATCTCACTTTTGCTAGCCAGTGAGGTTTATCAATACACGGAGGAGGATTCCCCTTTACTTGACGAAAAGTTGAATTATCTACCAAACCCTCAATCACAGCGTAAAATACGCGTTTATCACGATGCTGACGTACGATTTACGCTGGAAGATCTGTTTAGCAAATTAGCTTTATTTAGTTCATCACGAGTTTCATCTGATTGATATGAAGATAGAATTGGCCTTATTTGAACATATGTCAATTACATTTTTCAAATTTAAAGAAGCTTCTATTTTGAAACTGAAAGCAAAATTAAACACTGCAACCTTATTGATTGTGACGCTTTTTATCTGAGTTAGTAGCAGTACATTGGCTGCTGATATGATAAGCACTGACAATGACCGCATGATCGTGCTAACCGATATTGGTAATGAACCGGGTGACTCGCAATTTTTAGTGCGTTTGCTGACTTACAGCAACGAGTTTGAGATTGAAAAGTTGATCGCTATCACTTCAACCTGGCAACGGGATAAAGTTCAGCCGGCGTTGCTGAAAAACGGTCTTAACGTACCTGAGCATCCGGAATACGGTGGCTGGGGTGGTCGTTATGCTTCGGTTGCTTATAATGATGAAGGCGGACTGCGCACCAGTGTGTCAGATACCGTGCAGAGTGTGGATGGCAAAGAGTATCGCAATGCCTCAGCGTCCATCTGGCGTTTCCGTCATCAGTTCCAGAATGACTTTGCCGGTCGTATGCAGTGGACTCTGACTGATAACTATCAGGACGTGAACCACAATCCTGTGCTGACCCTCAACGGTCAAGCTGGCCTGGCACCGGTTGAACTGAGTGTGAAAGCGGGTGATAAAGTTGAGCTTAGCGCAGCAGGCAGTCAGGATCCGGATGGTGATAAACTTGCTTACCGCTGGTGGCAATATGGTGAGCCGACCGCTCACGCGCTGCAGATCCATTTTGCGCCGAAAGTCGAGCTGACGGACAGTGACAAAATGACGGCCAGTTTTGTTGCGCCAAAAGTGGATAAGCCGACGCCGTTCCACATTATTCTTGAAGTCAGTGATGATGGTGAGCCGCAGCTTTACTCTTACCGTCGTGCGATTGTCACGGTGAACCCATAGTAACGGTTAATCAATAGCAACGATGAAACAATCGTCATAAGTGGTTAACTCTTCAGCGACAGCGCTGAAATGCTAAAGCTTTATGAACAAGATCCCGCCCGGTTTATGGGTGGGATTTTTTTATTTCCGGCTTCAATTGAACTGTGTTTTTTTTATTCTGTTGCACACTAATTTCCCTCTAGTAACGGCACTCACGGAGTATTAGTGATATAACGGATGTCACACTGAACAGGTGTTAACAGAATTCAATCGCTAAGGAGATGGGAATGCAATTATCAGATACTGGATTATTCCAGCAGCACTGCTTTATCGACGGACAATGGGTTGCCAGTGAGGATGGCCAGGCGACGACGGTGACCAATCCTTACGATGGTTCGGTTATCGGTACGGTGCCACAACTGACGGACGAGCAGGTTAAGCGTGCTATCGAATCAGCAGACAAAGCGCAGCGCCTGTGGGCAAAAGAGACGGCCACGACTCGTGCCACCATTCTGCGTCGCTGGTTCAACCTGATTGAGCAGCATAAAGATGATCTGGCCCATATGATGACGGTCGAGCAGGGTAAAGCGCTGGCTGAAGCCAAAGGCGAAATTACCTACGCGGCCAGCTTTGTCGAATGGTACGCCGAAGAAGCCAAACGCGCTTATGGCGAGATGATCCCAAGCCACAAAGCCGATGCACGTATCCTGGTTGCTAAAGAGCCGGTGGGTGTGGTTGCAGCGATTACGCCGTGGAACTTCCCGGCTGCGATGATTACCCGTAAAGCGGGCCCGGCACTGGCCGCAGGTTGTGCTGTGGTGCTCAAACCGGCGCCGGATACACCGTTTACCGCGCTTGCACTGGCCGAGCTTGCCAAACGTGCCGGATTACCGGATGGCCTGCTGCAGGTTGTGACCGGCGATGCAATCAGCTTGGGCCGGGTACTGACCAAGAGCAAACTGGTGCGCAAACTCTCGTTCACCGGTTCAACCCGGGTCGGTAAGATTCTGATGGAGCAGTCGGCGGCGAATGTGAAGAAGCTCTCGCTGGAGCTCGGTGGTAACGCACCGTTTATCGTCTTTGACGATGCTGACATTGATGCTGCGGTTGAGGGGGCGATGATCGCCAAATTCCGTAATGCGGGCCAGACCTGTGTGTGCGCTAACCGGATTTATGTCCATGACAGTGTGTACGACACCTTCACGGCAAAACTGGTCGAGCGGGTCAGACAGCTGAAAGTGGGTAATGGGCTGGAAGAAGGGACTCACATCGGCCCGATGATCAACGATGCCGCGGTGGCCAAAGTACGCAGTCATATTGAAGATGCTGTGCAGAAAGGCGCGCAAGTGGAATTCGGTACTCTGCCGCAACACGGCAGTCGTCTGCTTGAGCCGCATGTACTGACCAATATGAGTGATGACATGCTGGTTGCCCACGAAGAAACGTTCGGCCCGCTGGCTGGTTTGTTCCGCTTCAGCGCTGAAGACGAAGTGATCGAGCGGGCTAATGCGACCGATTTTGGTCTGGCCGCTTATTGCTACACCCAGAATCTGGCGCGTGCGTGGCGCATGAGTGAAGCGCTGGAAAGCGGTATCGTCGGCATTAACGAAGGGCTGATCTCAACCACGCTGGCGCCATTTGGTGGCGTGAAAGAATCCGGTCTGGGCCGTGAAGGCGCACGCCAGGGGATGGAAGAGTACCTGGAAATGAAATATACCCTGATGGGCGGTCTGTAACGCCTGCCTCTGTTTAGGGCGTTTTCGTTTCAGGCGCCTTAAACACTCCCCATTTCAGCGGGCCGTTGGTTTCAATCTGACTGGCCCGCTGACATAACATATACACCTCTCCGACCTGCAGTACCGCTCCCTCCGAATAGGCTTTATCTTCGTAGTAGCAGACACGTTTACCCATGTCACCGCCATCAAGCACGATAGCCGGTTTTGGCGTGCTGACAGAAATGCTGTTGGCCTGAGCAGCAGAGCTAAGCGCGCTGATAAGGAGCACTGTGGCCTGTGTCATGATGAGTTTGTGCTTCATTATATTCTCCGTTTAATTCCGATAGCTACCTAAGAGTCACTGCCTAAGAGTCTCTGGTGATGAATCATTACCGATGAGCGGCAGAGATGAACGGCAGCCGGATTTGTTGCACCAGGCGGGCTTTGAACCGTCATACTTCCAGCTTATGCTCAAGCCAGCGAATGACCAAACTGACGCTGATAACGTGCGAGCATGCTCTCATTGCCCAGTAATCCGCCCTGATGAATATACAGCAGTGACTTATCAGGCTGCGTTGGCAGCCAGTGCCTCAGTAAACGCCACATTAACGGGTCGTACAGTAAATCAAATTCCACCTCGGTTTGGGCGCGTAACTGCTGCCAGATCTGGTAATCCTCTGCATAGAGGCGACCAAAATGATGTTTGGATGAAGGGCTGATGATGGTTGGGTAGCGCGCAGCCGGAGCCAGGTTGTGAGCGACAGGTTGGGTTTGCCCGATGAGCTGATCAAACTGCTCAAGCAGGTAGCCCTGGTCGCCGACGCACGGGCAGGTCACCACTTCAATCCCATGCGGCGCTAATGTCTGATGCAGGTAGAGCGCCGTTGTCCCGGTTCCCGAGGGCAGCACAACCCGCCATTGCTGCTCAGGTTGCTGGGCAATCCAACTGATCAGCTCATTGCCCAGTGCCGTCACTCCTTGTTTGGCGATTGGGGTGCGGCCGCCTTCCTCCAGCACCAGGCAGTGATTGTCCGGCCGGCGATATTGGGCAATGTGTTGTTTGGGGTGTAACTGACTCAGCGCGCGGGTTTCGATGATTTGTGCGCCCAGCGCCAGCGCTGCACGATAGTTGCCGTTCGGGTTTCTGTTTCAGCCAGCCCGGCACGTGGTCTACATAAAACTCCAGCTGCCAGCCACGCAGATTGGCCAGAGCGGCCAGTGAATAGAGCGAGTTGGCTTGCGCGGAACCGTAGCAGATTAAGGTATTGACCTCAGGTAATGCCTGTTCCAGCAAGGGCATAAATTTACGTGCTTTGTTCCCGCTGAACTGTGCGTGCAGTTGGTCATCCCGTTTGAGATAAAAGGAAAAATCACCAAACTGATGGAGGGTGACGGGACTGTCGGCAAGTTTCATAACATTCGGTCTCAGTTAGGCACTTATTCTTATTAAAACAATCATTCTCTTTGAAACAAGCAGTCTCATTAAAACGTTCAGGTCAGAAAACGTTTAGTCTCAAAAAAACGTCTAGTCTCAAAAAACATATGTTCCTGGCAAATCATCCATGGTTTACACCCCCTTCGCTTTTTGCAGAGCACGGGATCTGTTTATCGATTGAGTTTGCAGAGTTTACCCTGCTTATTTGCCGTGTTTAGTTTTTTGCAGTGCTTAGTTTGCCCCGAACGGGGGACGAAAAAAAGCCCAAAACAAAGTCGTTTTGGGCTGATACAAACATAGGAGTTAATAAGAAAAAGCAGCATAGGTGTAGCTTTCAGTACCACAGACAGTTCGACGATCTGTAAAACTTTTAAAACTCTGTCAACTACGATAATTCAGACCGGGACTCATAAAAAGAGTTCCCGTTAAAGAGAAAAAAAATTTACATTTTTCAAAATGCGAGTCGGGACAAGCTATTACACCGAATGAATGCTGTCTGGTCTGACCATTATTGAAAAGTGTGATGTTAATTACTTGTTAACCCTCAATGTGCGGAGTATATTTTCAAACAGATGTTTTATACAAGTGATTAACGTTTGGGTGAGTGGATTAGCAATGGCACCAAGAAGTAGTACCAAGGAAAAAATACTGGATGTAGCGGAAGGCTTGTTTGCTGAGCACGGCTTTAATGATACATCGCTGCGAACGATAACCAGCAAGGCCAACGTGAATCTGGCTTCAGTCAATTATCACTTTGGGGATAAGAAAACCTTGGTGCGGGCGGTACTGAACCGTTACCTGGAAGCGTTTATGCCGGCCGTCAAGGATGCTCTGATCACGCTCAATCTGCGTGATGAGTATACGATGGCGGATGTCTTTGAGTCGCTGCGCAGCCCGCTTAGGGCGCTGAACGAGTTACGTCCGAATGGTACCAGCCGCTTTATGCTGTTGATTGGGCGTGGTTACACCGATGTACAAGGCCATTTACGCTGGTTTATCACTACCCGTTATGACGATGTACTCACGCTGTTTACTCAGTCGGTGTTAAAAGCCAATCCACAGTTGACCCGCGAAACTCTGTTCTGGCGGCTGCATTTCACTCTGGGAACTTGTGTATTCACCATGGCATCGAGCCAGGCACTGACTGAGATAGCCGAAAATGATTTTGGCACTCAGGTCGATGCCAAAGTGATGGTCGATCAGATCATTCCGTACCTGGCGGCTGGTATGGCGGCCGGATAAGGGCGATCTGCCCGAGACAAACTAACCGAAGGTTAAAGGTCGGAGAACCTCAGCCTAACACAAAGCAAAACATAATAAGTTTACGTATTAAGTAAACACAATCAGTTTAAAAGACCAGTGAACAAAAGGATCTGAACTATGTGCTCTCTACGAAGAAAATGGATAAGCGACCCCGCTTTCAAACTGTTCAGGCAAGTGCTGCCACCGCTCTCGGAAACAGAGAAAGAGGCGATGGAAGCCGGCAGTGTCTGGTGGGACGGGGAACTGTTTTCTGGTAAACCAGATTTCAAAAAGCTGCACCATTATCCCAAGCCAACCCTGAGTGAAGAAGAGCAGTCGTTCATGGACAATGAACTGGAAACACTGCTTGCCATGCTTGATGACCATAAAATCATCAAACAGGACCGTGATTTACCGCCGGAGGTATGGCAGTTCCTGCGTAAAGAGCGCTTCTTCTCTTTGATTATTGCCAAGAAATTCGGCGGTCGTCAGTTCTCTGCGTTGGCAAACTCGACCATAGTGTCGCGTATCGCAACCCGCAGTATCAGTACTGCGGTGACCGTGATGGTGCCGAACTCACTCGGCCCGGGTGAGCTGTTGTCGTACTATGGTACTCAGGAGCAAAAAGATTACTGGTTACCGCGCCTGGCAGACGGTACGGATATTCCCTGCTTTGCGCTCACCGGGCCGGAAGCCGGCTCTGATGCGGGCGGCATTCCCGACCAGGGCATCGTGTGTTATGGCAAGCATGAAGGTAAGGAAGTGCTGGGTGTACGTCTTAACTGGAATAAGCGCTACATCACGTTGGCTCCGGTGGCAACGGTGCTGGGGCTGGCATTTAAGATGTACGATCCGGACAACCTGCTGGGTGATAAACAAGACATCGGTATTACCTGTGCGTTGATTCCGGCGGATCATGAAGGGGTCGAAATCGGCGAACGTCATGACCCGCTTGGCCTGGCCTTTATGAACGGTCCGACGCGTGGTCAGGATGTGTTTATTCCGATGGAGTGGTTGATTGGCGGTGTTGACTACGCCGGCAAAGGCTGGCGTATGCTGGTGGAATGTTTATCGGCCGGACGCGGTATTTCACTGCCGGCGCTTGGCACCGCGATTGGTCACCTGACTTCGCGTACCACCGGGGCTTACGCCTATGTTCGTAAGCAGTTCGGTATGTCGATCGGTAAGTTTGAAGGGGTTGAAGAGGCGCTGGGGCGTATCGGCGGCCTGACTTACCTGCTGGAAGCCACCCGGACTCTGACGACCACGTCGCTGGACATGAAAGAGAAGCCGGGTATCGTGACTGCGATAGCCAAGTATCATATGACCGAGATTGGCCGCAGCATTCTGAATGATGCGATGGACATCCATGCCGGCCGGGCGATTCAGGATGGTCCGATGAACTATCTCGCGACTCACTACCTGGGTATACCGGTTGCGATTACCGTAGAAGGGGCCAATATTCTGACCCGTAACCTGATGATTTTCGGTCAGGGGGCGACGCGCTGTCACCCGTATGTGCTGCAAGAGATGGCTGCCGCTGCCAATCCTGATCAGGAGCAGGGAGCGAAAGAGTTTGATAAGCTGCTGTTTAAACATATCGGCCACGCGGCCAGAAATACCTTTGGGGCGCTGGGCGCCGCTTTGACCGGGTCACGCTTCATCCGTGCCGATATGAGCGGAGAAACCAAGCACTATTACCGCCACATGACACGCCTGAGCCGGGCTCTGGCCGTCAGTGCTGATTTTGCCATGCTCACCCTGGGCGGTGAACTGAAACGCAAAGAGATGATTTCGGCGCGTCTGGGTGACGGCCTGAGTTACCTGTATATGGCATCGGCGGTACTGAAACGTTATGAAGACGAAGGACGGCAGCAGGCGGATCTGAATTATGTTCATTTTGCGATGCAATACTGTCTGCACCATGCGGCGAAGTCACTCAATGATGCTTACCGTAATTATTCTATCAAGTCGGTTGGCCGGGTAATGAAGGGGCTGCTGTTCCCGCTTGGTAATCACTTCCAGCCTCCGGGTGATGAGCTGACGACTAAAATCGCGCAGAGCCTGATGACGCCGGGAGCGCATCGCGATCGTCTGACCCATTTGTGTTACATCGGAGCGGAGCCTGATGACAGCGTTGGGCTGATGGAACGGGCGTTTTTACAGCTCTATGGTGTGCAAGGGCTGGAACGCAAACTCAATAAAGGCGTGAAAGAGGGCAAAGTGGCCCGTAAAGGCCCGCTGACTGAACGATTGCAGCAGGCGCTTGACGCTGGCGTTCTGAGTCAGGATGAAGTGGATGCGATTGTCGCTGCTGATAAGCTGCGTTATCAGGCAATTCAGGTCGATCACTTCAGTCATGACTTGTCTGAGGTTTTGACCCACACCAGTGGTAAGCCTAAGCTTAATCACGTGGCCTGAGGCAGCTCTGCGGGATAATCAACAGTAAGGCTTCTGACAAGAAGCCTTCTTTTTTGCTGGCAGGTTAACCCGGATTCGCGCTTGGCTGACTACCAATGATGGCCGGATTACGGGGCTCGGGGGTTAAAAAACGCCACACAGTGATCCAACCACTTATAAAATACCGCCATTTTGACAGAAATAGGATGCGATCTGCGGGCGAAACTTTTATCCTAGCGAAGATTTTTGAAGGAAGTTGAATATGATCATCAAACCTAAAATTCGCGGATTTATCTGTACAACAACGCACCCAGTGGGTTGTGAAGCTAATGTAAAAGAACAAATTGCTTACACTAAAGCACAAGGTCCAATCAAGAACGCGCCTAAGCGTGTGCTTGTTGTCGGCTCTTCAAGTGGTTATGGTTTGTCTTCACGTATCGCAGCGGCATTTGGCGGCGGTGCAGCCACCATCGGTGTGTTTTTTGAAAAACCAGGTACTGAGAAGAAGCCAGGCACAGCAGGTTTCTACAATGCAGCAGCTTTCGATAAGCTGGCGCATGAAGAAGGTCTGTATGCGAAAAGCCTGAACGGCGATGCGTTCTCGAACGAAGCTAAACATAAAGCGATCGAACTGATTAAAGAAGATCTGGGTCAGATTGACCTGGTTGTCTACTCACTGGCATCACCAGTGCGTAAGCTGCCTGAAACGGGCGAGCTGGTACGTTCAGCACTGAAACCTATCGGCGAAACTTACACTTCTACTGCGGTTGACACCAACAAAGATGTCATCATTGAAGCAAGTGTAGAACCGGCGACAGAGCAGGAAATCGAAGACACCATTACTGTAATGGGTGGTCAGGACTGGGAACTGTGGATGCAGGCCCTGGATGAAGCTGGCGTACTGGCAGAAGGTTGCAAAACCGTTGCTTACAGCTACATCGGTACTGAACTGACCTGGCCAATCTACTGGGACGGCGCTCTGGGCCGTGCCAAGATGGATCTGGACCGCGCATCAGCAGCTCTGAACGATAAACTGGCAGCTAAAGGCGGCACGGCAAACGTGGCAGTGCTTAAGTCAGTTGTGACTCAGGCAAGCTCGGCAATTCCTGTTATGCCACTGTACATTGCAATGGTATTCAAGAAAATGCGTGAAGAAGGCATCCATGAAGGTTGTATGGAGCAGATCTACCGCATGTTCAGCCAGCGTCTGTACAAAGACGACGCCAGCAAGCCAGAAACAGACGACAAAAACCGTCTGCGCCTGGATGACTGGGAACTGCGTGAAGACGTTCAGCAACACTGCCGTGATTTGTGGCCACAGATTACTACAGAAAACCTGAAAGAGCTGACCGACTACGAAGCCTATAAAGAAGAGTTCCTGCAACTGTTCGGCTTCGGTATCGAAGGCGTTGATTACGATGCTGACGTCAACCCACAGGTTGAATTCGACGTTATCGATATCTAATCGTATCGTTTGATACATCGATAACCAGAAAGCTAATGTCAAAGGCGCTGATTGATTCAGCGCCTTTTTTGTCTCTGCGATTTATGGCTATTGCGATTCAACGATTAAAAAAGGTATAAAAAAAGCGCCGCTCGATGGCGACGCTTGTTGTTTGCTGAGGCTTATTGTTTGCTGAGTTGAATCCGTCAGCTGAGCAGAATAAGCAGAGTACCCGCCAGCGTCATCAGAATATTGGCAATCGCATAAGTACCGGCATAGCCCAGCGCCGGAATGGTTGATTTGGCGTAATCATTGACAATGTCCATCGCCGGTGCGCATGTGCGGGCACCAATGATGGCGCCAAACAGCAGCGCACGGTTCATTTTCAGTATGTGTGCGCCCACCAAGTAAGCGAAGACAACCGGCAGCACACTGACCACAAAGGCCAGACCGATCACCTGCGGGCCGACTTCTGATAAGTGTTCAAACATGCGCCCGCCGGCGCTCAGACCAATACCGACCATAAAGATCATCAGGCCTAAATCTTTGACCATATTCAGTGCACCTTGTGGTACGTAGCCAAAGGTCGGGTGATTGGCACGTAAAAAGCCCAGCGTGATGCCCGCCAGCAGAAGACCGACCGCGTTACCCAGACTGAACGAGACCTGGCCGAAGGTCATAGTGACCAGACCAAACAGAATACCCAGAATAAAGAAGCTGCAGAATGCCAGCAAATCCGCCATCTGACTGTGAATCGAGATAAAACCGATTTTGTCTGCCAGGCCTTTAACGCGGCTGCGTTCACCACTGACCTGCAGAACATCGCCTTTGGCCAGTACGATATCCAGGTCCATCGGCATTTCGATTTGAGCCCGAACCACGCGGTTCAGGAAACAGCCATCCTCAGACAGGTTAAGATCAGACAGGCGTTTACCGGCAATCGTATCGCTTTTGACAACGATTTCTTCTTCTACCACGCGCAGGTCAAGCAGGTTACGGTCGAACACCTCTTTACCGTTACGAAAACTGGGTTCCAGTCTGGCGTGGCTGTCCGGGAAGCCCACCAGGGCAATTTCGTCACCTTCCTGCAAAATCGCGTCACCATCAGGATGGGCGAGAATGCCGTTACGTCGGATACGCTCGATGTAACAACCGGTCTGACGATAAATACCCAGTTCACGCAGATTACGTCCGTCGACCCATTGCACCAGTTCCGGCCCCACGCGATAGGCACGAATAATCGGCAGGTACACTTTACGTTGTCCGCTGCCACCCAGACCGCGTTTCCTGAGCGATTTGCTGGGCAGAATCAGACAGGTTTTGCTTTTGCAGGTTAGGCAGCAGTTTAGCGAACATGATCATACTGATAAGGCCGATCAAATAGGCCATCGCATAGCCGACGGAAACATTTTCCAGCACCAGAGAAATATCCAGATTACGCGGCACGGAAGACAAACCCGAGTTCAATGCATCCTGCGCGCCAACCAGCACCGGAGTCGAGGTCAGGGCACCGGCCATCATACCGGCCGCCAGGCCTAAATCGAGATTGAGGTAGTGATTGGCCAGATAGGTCAGCACGGTCGCCGTGATCAGCACGACCAGGCTTAAAATGAGGTAATGTTTGCCATCGCGGAAGAAAATACTGAAAAAGTTGGGGCCGGCTTCAATACCGACGCAGTAGATAAACAGCATAAAGCCAATGGTGAGGGCTTCTGCATTGAAGGAGAAACCGAGGTGTCCCATGATCAACGATGTGATCAATACACCGATAGAGTTACCTAACTGCAGGCTGCCAAAGCGGATTTTGCCAAAAGCAAGGCCAATAGCCAGAACAACAAAG
This sequence comes from Vibrio sp. CDRSL-10 TSBA, assembly GCA_039696685.1. Taxonomy (NCBI): domain Bacteria; kingdom Pseudomonadati; phylum Pseudomonadota; class Gammaproteobacteria; order Vibrionales; family Vibrionaceae; genus Vibrio; species Vibrio sp. CDRSL-10 TSBA. The sequence goes on from CP155566.1 coordinate 1,260,207, forward strand.
ATGAGAAGAATAGGGTTTTGGTCTAGCAAAAATACGACGTCGATGTTCACAATTTAGCTCAATTCAAGCGCGGAGGAGGGTGTATTTAAATTATGCGGATTGTAGCGTAATTAATTAAAAAATTAAGTGAAAATTTTAAGGTTTAACAGTTCTATGAAATAACTGTTTATGAAAAAAGCCCGCTGGCAGTGCAGCGGGCTCTCATGTATTAGTACTGTAGTCAAATCATCGACGAATTAGTCGAACAGACCCAGATTTTCTTTTGCGTAAGCTTCAAACTCAGTGCAACCACCGATGTGCTCTTGGTCGATGAAGATCTGTGGCACAGTCTCTACTGGTTTACCAACGGTTTTTTCCAGATCAGCTTTGGTGATGCCTTCAGCGTGGATATCAACATAACGGTAGTTGAAGTCGTCACGTTTCTCTTTCAGCGTATCAGCGTGCTCTTTCGCACGTACACAATATGGGCAACCAGGGCGACCAAAAATCACTACGAACATAGCTTTCTCCTTTGTTTCGATTGACGTCACTATGCCCGATCCAACATAGAAAATAAAGTGGCAATTACCTGTTCTTTTAATAGGTAAAAGCTATCGGTGCGATTTGCGGCCAGAGCCGTACAAAGTGTCATCGCTGTGGTGACGTGATGTGAATATTATGACGGAGATGACGCAGAGTGAATTGTGACCCTCTGCATAAACTGCTACTAAAATTGTGGATATGGCCGGCAAGTTGCACTGTATCAAACAATTTTTTTATTAAAGCGAGCACTCTGTATCCACTACGTACTTGCTGCTTTGTCTATCCTGCGAACCGCATCAGTCTGCACACTGATGTGAACTAAGGGAGGTCGCATGTTTCAGTTTATGACAGCAACTCGGATTATTTTTGGTGAAGGCTCGTTGCAACAATCCTTGTCGGTTATCTGTCAGTATGGCCAACGTGTCCTGCTGGTATCGGGCAAAAATACCGAGCGAGCGAAACCGGTGGTTGATTACCTCAATCAGCAAGCCATGCACTACCAGCATTTGTCGATATGCAGCGAGCCTAACATTACCATGGTTGAAGAGTGTGCTGCCCGTGGGCGCCGTTTCAGGCCGGATGTGGTGGTGGCTATCGGCGGTGGCAGTGTGATTGATATGGGCAAAGCACTCGCTGCGATTATTCCCAATCAGGGGAATGTGTATGACTACGTCGAAGTCGTCGGGCGCAATGTACCGCTCAAGGCCAAACCTTTAGCCTTTATTGCGATTCCGACCACAGCCAGTACGGGTTCAGAAGTCACTCGCAATGCTGTGCTGCGTTCCGGCCAGGACAGGGTCAAAGTCAGTCTGCGCAGTCCGGACATGCTGGCCGATGTGGCGATTGTCGACCCGACCCTGACTTACGGTACCGACAGTTATACTTCCGGCCGGGGCGCGATGGATGCGTTTGTCCACCTGATGGAAGCCTATGTGTGCGGCGATCCTAACCCGTTGACGGATATGATTTGTGAAGAAGGGTTACGCCGTTTGTCGCGCTCCCTGCTTGCGGCTTGCCTGGATGATGACAAAAATGCTCGCTGTGATTTATCGTTTGCCGCATTGCTGGGGGGAATGGCCATCACCAATGCAAAACTCGGTGCAGCACACGGCCTTGCGTCTGCGCTTGGAGGTAAGTTGGATGCACCACACAGCGTGATCACAGCACGGCTTGCTCCTTACGTGATGCAAGAAAACATTCATGCTGCTCAGGTCGCCGGGCGGACAGAGGTTATCGAAACGCTATCGCTGTCTGTCGCGCTTGCTGACACTGCGCAAAAACGCTGGTCTGGAAGACGGTATTCTATGGGTGCAAATGATGCTAGATACGTTGCATGTGCCGGTGTTGGGTCAGTTCGGGGTCTGTAATACGTCATTTGAGCAGGTAGCATCAGATGCACTGAAATCACACGCGATAAAAGGGAATCCGTTGCCGCTGACCCGTGAGCGCCTGATCTATATTCTGCAGCAGGTGTGCAACTGTGCGGCGCCTCAAACAGCGCAAACAACCCAAACAAGCCAAACACCTCAATCCGCACAAGCATCCAGCCCGCAGCAGACGTACATTGAGGTATTGCACGATTCTGCGCGGCACGCAGCAGATGGCCTGCAGAGCTGAATTTGCTGAGAAACACATAACCTGGTAAGTGAGCCTGGGTATAAAGTGAGATGCCTTGTTTGAATGGCAATAAAAAAACGGAGCACATTGTGCTCCGTTTTTGTTCTCTATACGAGTGTGTTATCAGATGCTGGACAATTTGTCATAGCGCGAATCTTTCAGCACTTCTTTGACTCGTTTGAGGTTTTCACGGAAACCAGAACCGCGGCGCAGGGTAAACCCGGTCGCCAGGACATCGATAACGGTCATCTGGACCACGCGGCTCGCCATCGGCATATACACATCGGTGTCTTCCGGCACATCGAGGCAGATAGACAGTGAGCTTGCCCGGTCTAATGGTGAATCCTTGGCGGTAATGGCAATCACGGTTGCGCCGTTTTCACGCCCCAGATTTGCCACTTCAACCAGACTTTTGGTCCGGCCGGTGTGTGAAATCAGCACGATTACGTCGTTGTCGGTGCAGTTAATACAACTCATACGTTGCATCACCACATCTTCAAAACAGGTAATCGGAATATTAAAGCGAATAAACTTGTTTTGTGCATCACGGGCCACGGCAGAAGAGGCGCCAAGACCGAAGAATGAGATACGTTTCGCCTGCGTCAGCAAATCGACGGCACGGTTAATCTGCATCGGATCTAGGCTGTTTTTCGCCACATCCAGACATGCCATGGTCGACTCGAAGATTTTGTGAGTGTAGGCATCCGGGCCATCATCTTCCTCGACGTTACGGTTCACATAAGGCGTACCGTTTGCCAGGCTCTGAGCCAGATGCAATTTAAAATCGGGGAAGCCTTTGGTGTCCAGGCGACGGCAGAAGCGGTTAACGGTAGGCTCACTGACATCCGCCATCTTAGCAAGGGTGGCAATGCTCGAGTGAATGGCAGTCTGCGGAGAAGCCATAATAACTTCTGCGACTTTACGTTCCGACTTGCTAAAATTTTCCAGGTTCTTTTGAATTTTTTCTAATGTATTCATAGTGTTCACGCGGGCGTAGAGAACAACTCGTTGGTAAGGCAACCATTAAGGGGGAGGGAAATAATCGTTTCCAAAAGCCCATTTACCAACGCCATGGGATGAGTATAAACCTAAGCAGGGATAATCCAGAAATGAAACGACGTATCAAATGATGAGAATATGACAAGCCTCAAACTAAATTTCATAAAAACTACAGCTTTAGGCGCAAAACTTATCCAAAATACGAACGAGACGCATCGTCTTGATATGTGAATTACAGCAAAACGAAATAAATTTTCAGTTTGCTGTAATTCACTCCGAGCAGGTTATGCCAGAATTTGTTGCGTTAAACGCTCAATTCTGCCCATCAGAAGTGGTGCCAGAGTTGCAATTTCTCTTTGCTCTTCCAGGACCGAGTGTAGAATTTCGTTTGTTGTCAGTGGATTAGCAAGCACGACACGAAAAACGATGGTATCAAGCTTATCCCAACAAATCGGATTCAAACGGGTACGTGAAACGAAGGACTTACCGGTTTCACGTTGTTTTTTCTGAATAAACTTGGTCAGTTCATTCAGGAGTTCATTTAATTGCGCACGTTGCGAGCGGTCTGCTTTGTGCATCGCTGCCTTAACCTGCGGCGGCAGGTAGCGGTAGGTCAACAGGCATAACTCAGGTTGTGAGACCAGCTCAAAATCGGCTTGTGCACTAATCAAATCAGCAAAATAGCGGGCTTTGGCTATGCTCTGGTCAATCAGCAGTTCATAACCGGCACGGCTGATGATATGCATACTGGCATACACCAGCATCGCGATGCCAGAGCGCGAACCTTCCAGGGTGTGGCTGCCGAGATCTTTGGAGCCTTTACGCAAAATATACTGCGCGTGGTGTTCAATTGAGTTCATCGCGTGCGGATCTTTAAACAGCACCATACCGGCTCCCATCGGGATATAAAGCTGCTTATGGGCATCAATGGTCACTGAGTCAGCCAGTTCAATGCCATCCAGCAGATGGCGGTAATTTCCTGACATCAGAGTGGCGCCACCCCAGGCCGCGTCCACGTGGAAATGGCACTGCTCCTGCTGACAAATGCGGGCAATCGCCTGCAGGGGATCGATATTTCCGGTTTCAGTGGTGCCGGCGACGCCGATAACGGCAAACGGTTTGATGTTGCGCGCTTTTAGCTCGGTGATTTTAGCCTGCAGATCATCCGGGCAGATCCGGTTGTGCTCATCGGTACGGACAGACACCAGACCGTCCTGGCCAATCCCGAGTACATCTGCGGCTTTCTTGAGTGAATAGTGACCACGTTCAGACACCAGAATCGCCAGACCGTCATAGTTGTAATGACGCATCGCCTTAAACAGGCCTTCTTTTTCAACGCCCTGGAAATCACCATCGGCTTTGAGTGCGCTGTTACGGGCTACCCATAACGCGGTAATGTTGGCAATCGTTCCCCCGGAGCAAAATGCGCCGAGTGAGTGCTCAGCACTGTGCATCCACTGTTGATAGAAGCTGTCATCGTTACCGTAGATCAGGCGGTGCAGCATGCCCAACACTTGCCGCTCCAATGGCGTAAAGGCTTTGGAGGTTTCGATTTTTACCAGATTCTGGTTAAGGGCAATCATGATCTTGGACAGCGGCATCATAAAGTAAGGCAGTGCCGAGGTCATATGACCGATAAAGCTGGGTGATGCGGTGTGTACTGACTGTGCCACCAGGGTATCGAGCAGATGCTGGGTATGGTCTGAGACAAAGACAGGTTCATCAGGAATGCGCGGATCACAGAAATCTTTTTCGATCTGCTTGAGCGGCTTTTCGTCGGCCACTATGTGTTCACGCAAAAACTGATTCAGATTGCGGGAGAGCTCTTCTTCGATGCGGGTCAGTGTTGAGTCCGGCCCTTCTGGCACCGTAAATATGCGAAGCAAAGATTCAAAGTTCGCATTTGCGGTTTTGTGTTCAGATACCATACAGCGTCGTTTTAAGTTTCATCTTCCGATTTTAAGCGCACAATCTAAACGAAAACGGGACGCTTGTCCCGTGTTTATTCGGTTGGTGACTGTGCCCGGATGCCCGTCATGATAGCCATGCGGGATAAGTTACAGTTAAATTAGTGACAGGTGATCTGCTCAGTTTTGGCTATCGCCTGATTGTATTTGTCGAGCGCAGATTCAATCTGTTTCGGATGGCTGAGTAAATCGGCAAAAGCAGAACGCAGCTCGTAGTTCTTGGCATGTGGTTCTGCCTGGCGATCATCGAAGGTCGTTTTCGCGATTTGACCCAGTTCATCACTGCGCGAAGCGAGGACTTTGACATCCTGCTGCTCTAGCTGCAGCCAGGCTTCGACCGGTTGTCCGGTGGCAACTTTGGACGGATCGTGCTTGAGGTAGTAGTGAACAGCGGCGCGATTGAGCTCAAAATGGTGTTGGCGGCCTTGCAGGAACCATTGGCTGACTTCCGCTAAATCTGGATACTTTTGTGTTGTCATCTCAGCCAGGTCGGTGTACCAGGCCAGGGATGCATCAATGTAAGCGTCATACTTTTGCGCAAAGCACTGATTGTCCGCTGCTGCGGCGCTCATCGAAACCGGCTGATAACAGCAGAGTGACAAGAAAGCGTTTCATAAAAGTTCCTTTCCGACTTGTATCGACTTCCCTTTAGCTTAGGGAGTTATAGGTTTACGTCCAGTTTGGGTTGCTCATTTCACCGTAGACTGGTGCTATGCAGCTGGTCTATTGTAAAAGACACCCATTGTAAAAGATAAGTAACACTATTCCTGCGATCTAGCCTGCAAGTGACACAAAGAAAAGCATCAATACCGGAACTAACACACTGAGTATAAAGCCGCTGACGATAGCGACCGGCACACATCGTACACCGCCGGTGGTCTGGATTAGCGGCAGGGTGAAGTCCATGGACGTGGCGCCTGCATAGCCGATAGTGGTGCAGGGTTTACGCCCAATCAGCATCGGGATCATCACCAGAGAAACCAGTTCACGCATTAGCTCGACCAGGAATGAAGCGCCGCCATAGACCGGCCCAAATGCATCACCCATCAGAATGCCGGACAGCGAATACCAGCCAAAGCCTGACGCCATTGCCAGCGCTTTATAAACCGGTATATCGAGTACCAATGCTGCCACTAAGCCACCCAGCCAGCTGGTGATAATCATGACGGCCGCAATTGTCATTCCGAGCTTGTTAATCAGGATTTGTCCCAGTGTCAGGCCGCAGTTGCGCAGCTGGATACCAATAAAAAACAGTAACAGCGACAAACACCACTCCATCGCATTGTCGACCCAGGGTAAATTCAGATTCAGTACCACGCCCAATAACAGGCCTCCACCGACAACCACAATCAGTTTAAGAGATTCCAGCGCCATGCTTGAAAGGGGCAACTGACTGTGGGAAGAGTCGGTCTGGAGGGGCATGAAGCGATCAATCAGCGGCAGGAAGAGCAAATTAGCCACCCCGAGAGCAACGAAAAAGACACTGACAAACTTAATGATCAGTTGCAGATTGTCCCCCAGGTTGTCCAGAGCCGCTAAGCTCAGTCCCATCAGAAACAGCATGATATAGACCAGGTTGGAGGTAACCTGATTGAGCTTATTGAGCCAGTTTTTATTGCGTACGCTAAACAGATAGCCCACGACCAGCGGGGCAAAGATAAACAGCATCCCTGAAAGCATAAAATCCTCAAAAGTCGGGGTCAGAAACCGCTGGCGTTGATTACTGCACTGAGTTTGTCTTTAAAATCGAGTTCACTCAGATTGCTGAGTTCAAACAGTACTTCGGCACCAGTCGCGTTGATCTCGACTTCATGCTCGTCATACGCATCGTCTTGCTTTCTGTACAGCAACAGATGGTGGGCGATTCGCGCCACATCGAGATAAGTGACTTCTTGTTCATGCTCAATCAGCGACTGATTACAGGCCACTTCAAGGAAATCACGGTCGAATCCCCAATGTTTCAGCACTTGTTTACTGGTTTGAGAACAACTGGATTGGAAAATCTGCAGCGCGATGTCCTGATCAAGATAGTTGCCGTTCTCCAAGTACAGATAGTACTCATTCACCAGGCAGAACAAGCCGATATCGGCCAGCAGGCCAACCAAGAGTGCTTTTTCCTGCTCAAGATAGGTGTAACGCCCCGGTTCAAGCGCTTTAAAACTTTGCACCACCATTACCATGGTTGCGCCCAATTCACGGGATACCGATGCGCTGTTCACCAGAATGGCATTGCATTCTTTGCTCAGATTGATGGAGTGCTTGAGCTGTTCTATCGCCTGAGCCGTGACAATGTCACGTACCCGCATAATGCCAAGACGTGATACCGCAGTGAATAAATCGTTACAAGTGATATTGCGGCGATTGAAGACCACAGAGTTTGCCACCCTGATAACAATAGCCGCCAGGCCAGGATCGTCGGTCAGACAATCGGCCACGTCAGATATACCGGTCGTTTCTAACGTACACAGTTTTTGAATTTTCACTACCACCTCGGGAATCGGTGGTAAGGAGATCTTACCGGTGCTGATGGAATTTTTAACCATCTGCGCAAACTCACTTTCTAGCCCTTCAATGAGTTTGTGGCGGTTTTCCGGAAGCCAAAAAAAAGATAGATGATTCATTTTTAATTATTAATCGTTTTAGTGAGCCCCATTCTACAAAGTGGTGACAAATATACGCAACTCATATAAAGCACAAATTGTCCGTTTATGGGCATTTGGATGATCTGTTGTGCATTTTCCCCGGTAAGTTAACGCAAAAGTATGAGATACAACGCACTGTGATGCATATCTCTTTTTTGTCAACTTGAGAATGAATTGCTGTGAATTTCGTACGGTATTATTTTTTGTAAGTTCATTATGATGAAGGAAAATATAAGCAAGCGTTCGATAAAAGGACTTTGCACTTTAATCGGTTGGCTGGCCGAACCTATTTATTGCTGTCTGGTGACCTCTTTATTCACTCAATAAGAAGGTTTTACCACTATGTGTACAAACAGATACATCACATTACTCAATCAATTTGGTCCGTCGGAGAAGCGTTCCATGTTCGGTGGTACAGGATTGTTCCGGCATAACGCCATGTTTGCATTATTGGCACAAGGGCGGTTGTTTATTCGTGGCGGCTGTGTGTTGGATGATGAATTTGTGGCTTTAGGATGTGAAAAATTCCGTCATGTAAAGAAGCAGACCACGGCAACCGTCAATTATTATGACGTGACGGATTTATGGATTGGTGAGCAGGCTTGTCTTGATGATTTAATCCGTCGTTCGATTGAGTATGCGGTGGCCTCGCGCTGTCGTCAGAATCTGGGCGAAGTGAAGCGTTTAAGAGATATGCCGAATATGCATTTCAGATTGGAACGCATGGTGAAAAAAGCGGGCATCAAGGACGTGGCCACATTCGTTGAACTGGGGGCGCCAAAGGTCTTTAACAGAGTCCGCGATATTTATGGCAATAATCTGGATGTCAGTCTGCTGTGGAAGTTTGCCGGCGCGATTGAAGGCGTGCACTGGGAATTATTGCAGGAGCCGCGCAAGCGCCAATTGCTCGACAGTTGTTTGCAGTAAAAATAAGCCACAATAAAAAACCGAGGCGCGCCTCGGTTTTTTGACGCCGTGATCCGGCCACGTGTTTATCGCTGTTTAGTATTTGAAACGAGCGGTAAACATCAGTTGGTCGCCGTACGCATCGTTGAAGCGGGCTTCAGCGCCAAGAGAAAACAGCTCGGTTGAGTGGAAACGGCCGTAAACCGAACCGATCCAGTCATCGTTGTCATCAATAGAAACGTAACCGGCTTTACCACCCACTTCCAGTTGCGGACCCAGCCACTGGCGTACGCCAAGGTTGAGTTCCATACCTGTATCTGCGCTGCTGCGCGATTCATCATCATGAATACGGAACAGCATCTCACCAGTGAAGTCAGCCCAGTTGTTGATTGGCGCGTGGAAGCCGAAACCAGCGGCTGCATCGTAGTCATCATCGAACTCAGAATCAACACGGCCGATGATGTGGGCATTTGGGTGGATAGAAGTGCTGATTGCCGCACCATAGGTAACCGGGCTCGCGCCGATGCGCGCTTCAACGTAGTCGTAGCTGAAGTTACTCATCACGGCCGGGCTGTTAGGATCGACCGCAGCCATTGAATGGGCTGAAGCAAGAAGAAGTGCTGATGCAATGATTGTTTTACGCATAATCACGATAAACCTATCTCTTTATGATTAATTCCATGGTCAACGGTGAGGTCATATAACGCAATGCCTTGTAAGATAACCAAGCTCTAAAAGTGTCGACATCATAATTCACGGTGTTGCCGGGCTCTACCGGAAAATGTCATTGTTTTGTCGTTCAGGTAAAAAATAAGCAATTTAAATGCCAAATATATGAAATTTTTGTGTTTATTATCTGATTCAACAACCCAACTTGCAGTTTATTGGTGAGGTTGGGAGCTTACTCTCCAAAAGTGGTGCGTTTTGCGGCCATGGCATTGAGTATCTTCTCGGCATCCAGAATTTGTACCCAGGCCATTAAGTCTTTTTCATGGTCGATGATATACTGGGTCAGTTGATCTTTGACCATCTGGCGCAGCTGGTCACCTTGCCAGGGTTTAGCAACATAGAAATCAAGGCTGGCGTGATTGACCGCCTCAACGGTATCTTCCAGTCCTGCCTGACCGGTCAGCAGTACCTTGCGGGTTGCGGCCGTATCCGGATTCTGGTTCATCTCGATCAAAAACTGAATCCCGGTTTGCTCGGGCATAATGTGATCACACAGAATCAGTGCCAGATGAATATCCTGCTGACGATAATCGTCAATAACCTGTCTTGCTTCACTGACCGACTCGGCAGCCTCCAGTACAAAATCCTGCTCGAAACAGTCAAGATCCTGTACCACGCTATCCAGCACTTCTCTTTCATCATCAACACATAAAATCATGTATTTATTCATGTTGTTCTCCTTAATCCTGATGCGTGGTCAGCGTGACGGTATGTTGCTGAAGTATTTACTGAGTCACAGCGTTAGCTGCAAACTCGACGTATACCAAAAAATCACAAGGGCACCGTTAAAATTATAACGGCAGCCATAGGCTCATTGAGGTATAGGCGTTGATCTCACTGTCGACCTCAATCCAGCCTTGGTGCTGCAAAGCGATTTGCTGACAGACGGATAAACCGATTCCCAGTCCAAAATTGCCTTCGCGTTTGGTGGTGAAATTGAGCGCAAAAATTTTGTCCCGTAATTGCGGTGGGATGCCGCAGCCATTATCGGTAATGCTGATCACCACGTAGGTTTTGTCCTCTTTAACGGCCAGCCGGGTGCGTATGTGAAGTGTGCCGCGCTCCGGCAGGGCGTCAATCGCATTGGCGATAAGATTAGTCCAGATCTGTTGCAAGGCAATCGGCTGACAGCGCACAAGGGGCAGCTCGGCGTATTCTTTCTCTACCCGGTGCATTTTGAGCCGGTTTTCAAAGATCACCAGGGTATCTTCCAGTCCTTCATGAATATCGACCAGATGAAAGGTTTCATCGTCCGGGCGGGCATAACCCTTGAGGCTTTTGACCATATCGGCAATCCGTTGCGAACAGACGGTAATTGAGCGTAAATTACTTCCGGCGAGGTGGTAACTTTCCAGTTCGCTCACCAATTGCAAGGCCTGCTCTGCATCCTGCTGCGCGATAGTGAGTATGGCCTGGTCTTCATCCAGCCCGAGAGTGACCAGTTTTTTCGCCAGTAACCTGTGTTGGATCTGCGCCTCCAGAGCCTGCGCTTTCGCGCGTACCTGAGCCGTTGAGAGCGGGTTGACCCGCAGCGCCTGGCGCAATAGTTGTGCGCCGTGATGGTCGATGGGCAGATGACTGGCGTGTTCAACAATCGATTCAATGTTGCGGGCCAGCGTTTCTGCGCCGCGCAGTATAGCAGCGACGGGGTTGTTCAGCTCATGGGCGACGCCGGCCACCAGTTGGCCCAGCATGGCCATTTTTTCCCGCTCTATCAATTGCTGATGGGCACTTTCCAGCGACTCCAGCGTTTTTTGCAGCGTGATTTTAGTGGTGATACTGCGCTGCAGCCGGCGGTTAAAATGGCGTAACAGTAAATTGGTGAACAACGGCAGCAGGCGAGTGTCGGAGTGCATTACTTTAGCAAATACGCTTCTGTCGAGTTTGATCACTTCGGTCTGCGTCAGCGTGATGGCGGTTGAAAACGAGGGTTCACCAGTGACAAAAGACATGCCGCCGACAATATTGCCTTTCGGATGTCGCACCACTTCTCGTTGCTGGCCCTGGTCATCTTTTTTGTACAGGGCGACTTCGCCCGAGGTAATGAACCATAAAAACCGGTTTTCGGTGCCTTCTTCCGTCAGCAGGTGTTGCGCCGAGTAGGTTTCGGCAGGCTCGAGTCTCATCATTGTGTTCAAAAAACTGGTACAAGGCGCCAATCACCTGCTCGGCCAGTTCCGTGTCTGACATCTGATGATAGTCACTGATGAAGCCCTCGCGGTAACTGCGCATCTTATTGTCGATATGAGCACGCAGAATACGCGATTGGTCGAGAACACTGCTGTAACTGAGCACGTTCTCGCTATCATGGGTAAGTAGATAGGTGGTGAGCTCCTGTTGCACGGTTTTGCGCAGCAGGTTATCCGCCAGCGGCTCGGTCAGACAATAGTCGAGTCGGCCTTCATTGACGGCATTCACAATTGCCTGAATATCCTGGCCACTGCTGATGAGTATTTTGCGGGCGTTACGGGTGTGCGGCATCTTATCCAGCTGGATAAGAAAGTCGGCGCCGTCCACGGCAGAATGATGACTGGCCAGCACCAGAGCCACGACCTGATTGTGTTGCTCCACTTGTTCGAGGATATGATGAGCTTGCTGCAAAGAATCGGCGCTCAGTACATCAAACCGGCTGGCAAACACACTCAGCTCGTTACGCCAGTGTTGCACGCTGAGCGGATTGTTGTCTAAACAGAGCAGGGCATATCGGTTCACAAGACTCTCGCACGGGCTATCACTATCCATGACTTTATCAGGCTTTAGCCACTAAATTTGCGAGTCCGGTTAGAAGTCAACAAATCCTGACACAAAGGTAACCAATTCCCTGATTTACTTCATACTTTGCTTACTCGTTTCTGACAGGCGGCTGTTACTGTTTCGTCCTTTGGGTATCTACGGTAGACTGAGCCAAACAATAAGGAATCCCTGACACATGAATACAATAAAACGCATTGGCGCAGTGGGTGGCGCGGTTGTCCTGGTGCTGTGCTGGCCTCTGGCTGTCGGCCAGATTGGACAAAATGTCATCACCGATGGTATCGCTCATTTCAGCAACGAACAGGTCACGGCTGAACTGGTCAGTTATGATCGCGGCTACCTTTCTTCTCATGTTGAAACCCGCTACACCATTCTTGATCCTCAGCTCAAAGCGCAACTGGCCGAACAGGGGATTCCGGCCCAATTTTTACTGAACAGTGAAATCTCCCATGGCCTGATAAGTTTAACGGCGGTGTCGGATTTTCCTGAGTATCCCGAGTTACCGCTTACCATCACCAGCACGACCAGCTTAAACGGCAATACCCGTTTTAAAGTGGAGAGCGACAACTGGCACTACCAGAATCAGGGTGAAACGCCGTTCACTATTTCTCTGACTCCGGCGGTGCTGGAGGGCAGTGCGACCCGCTTGGGTGAGCTGACTTATTCACTCTCTGTGCCATCGATTGATATGGACTTTACCAATGGTGAAAAAGCCCAGCTCAGCCATCTGCGTATTGACGGGCAGGGCAAGCAAGTCAAAGGTTTCTGGATCGGTAAACAGAGCCTGACTCTGGATGCGCTGACCACCCAAGATATTGATGGCTCGACGCCATTTAGTGCGGACAAAGCCAGTTACCAGTTCACGTCAACGCTCGATGAGGCTACTCAGCGTTTCAGCAGCCAGCATGTGGTGAATATCGGTCAGTTGGTCAATCAGGACAACACCCTGCGCGATGTGCAGTTTGATTTTACTCTGGCGGATGTTGACAGTGATTCGTTCGAGCAACTGTCGAATATTTACCAAAGCTATCCTGAAATGACCCATGAAGCGATGGGGCAGGCGATGCCGTATCTGGATACGTTATTTTCTAAAGGCTTTAGTCTGACGATGGACAAGCTGTCTGCTTCTTTGGGCGAAGGTGAGTTTAATTCCAGCTGGAGTTTGTCGATTCCTGAAGGGACGGACAATGTGATGCAGGATCCCGGTATTGTGCTGTCGGCGCTCACCGGTCATCTGGAATCGTCCGTTTCTAATCAACTTGCGGCGGCATATCCGATGATACAGCAAGGCGCAGATGAGTTGGTTGTGATGGAAATGGCGACTCAGGATGATAAAGGTTATCAGTTAAAAGCGGATGTGAAAGACGGTAATCTGCAATTTGCCAACGGCACGAAAGTCCCGCTGGTGGCATTATTTATGACTTTGATGATGCAACAAGGTTAGTAGCGAAAAGAATTTCGTGCTTATTGAAGAAAAGAGGTCTTAAGACCTCTTTTCTCACTTTTTATCCGGCTAAAAAAGTGGTATTAATCACACTAATTTTCGATAGCAGGAGCAAAGAACACATGGAGCCGATCACGGACACTGTCTTTAACTTTAGTGCTGGCCCAGCAGCGTTACCAAAAGCTGTAATGCAAAAAGCACAGGCTGAATTTGTTAACTGGAACAACATGGGTGTTTCAGTGATGGAAATCAGCCACCGCAGCAAACCTTTTATCAAGGTCGCAGAGGAAGCGGAACAGGATTTGCGCGATTTACTGAATATCCCGGACAACTACAAGGTGTTGTTCTGTCAGGGTGGTGCACGCGCGCAGTTTGCTGCTGTGCCGCTGAACCTGTTGGGTGACAAAACTAAAGCGACTTACATTGATGGTGGCTACTGGGCTGCAAGCGCAGTAAAAGAAGCGGACAAATACTGTACACCAGACGTTTTCGACGCAAAAATCGTTAAAGACGGCAAAACCGGTATTCTGCCAGCGAGCGAATGGAAAATTGATTCGGACTCCGCATACGTTCACTTCTGCCCTAACGAGACTATCGACGGTATCGAAATTAACGATCTGCCTGTGACTGATAAGCCAATCGTGGCTGACATGTCTTCAACGATTCTGTCCCGTGAGATCGACGTTTCTAAATATGGCGTGATTTACGCAGGCGCACAGAAGAACATCGGTCCTGCAGGCATCTGTATTGCCATCGTACGTGACGATCTGCTGGGTGTTGCTCAGCAAGCGCTGCCAAGCATTCTGAACTACACGCTGCTGGCTGAGCAGGATTCTATGTTCAATACGCCACCAACCTACGCCTGGTACCTGTCTGGTCAGGTGTTCAAATGGCTGAAAGAGAACGGTGGTGTGGCGGCGATTGAAAAGACTAACCGTGCAAAAGCGGCGCTGCTGTACGGACAAATTGATGCGTCTCCGTTCTACCGTAACGATATCCACCCGGATAACCGTTCTCTGATGAACGTACCATTCCAACTGGCGAAGCCAGAGCTGGATGCTACCTTCCTGGAGTTGGCTGAAGCACGTGGCCTGACCTCTCTGAAAGGTCACCGTGCGGTTGGCGGTATGCGCGCCTCTATCTACAACGCAATGCCACTTGAAGGTGTGCAGGCGCTGGTAGACTTTATGCAAGAGTTCGAAGCGAAATACGCTTAACGACATGCACAGACTGACGGACGTTAGTCGCGTTCATAGATAATACAGCCCGGTTTGATACCGGGCTTTTTTCCGTCTGCATTTCTCATTCCACAAGGCTTATCAACCGGCATCCTCACAAGGTATGCGACTTCTTTACGTGCTTAGCTGTTGCACGTTTACCTTATTTGGTTCTGAAAATTCTGATTGTTGTCAACGAATTATTCTTTCTCAAAACCCAATAGCGTGGCAAAAATTTGAAATAGTCCTAACCGCTGTGCTGGTCGTATAGTCATCGCTTCGAGTGACACAGAACGCCCTCAAGCGAGCCACTCACCATCATTTGAGTTCTCTCGGCAGCCGTGTCCGGCGTCACCAGAGAGCTTTATCTATGCCAACGTCAGTCAGGGAAGAGCGATGAGGAGCACAACAATCGACAGTAAAGTAAGCGACGTACCAGCAGCCATGTACGAGTCACCAACCATATACAAATCGAAAGCCAGGTACGAATCGCATGCCTGGTACGAACCGACAGCGATATTGGCCGGATACGGGCAGAATCTATCTATCGCCATCAACCAGATGCAGAGGGGTTGATGATGGCGACTGAGCAAGGACAGGTTCAAGAGTACGATTTGATTGTCATCGGCTCCGGCGCGGCCGGATTATCAGCCGCCGTGACAGCGGCTTACCATGGTCTGAAGGTGTTGGTTTTAGAAAAAGCACCGGTCATCGGCGGAACGACCACCTGGTCGGGTGGCTGGATTTGGGCCCCTCGCAATCATCTCGCGGCGGAACAGGGTATCCGTTATGACTACCAGGATGTTGAAACCTATTTGCGCAATGTGGTGAAAGACCAGTTTAATCCTGAACGGGTCAGCGCTTTTCTGCATGGCGCACCGCAGATGGTGGCTTTTTTCCATCGTCATACCGCGTTGCAATTTGACTCCGGTTTGCATATTCCGGATACCTACAGCCTTGAAGAGGGCGCAGGAAACCGGCGGCCGCTCGGTCATCGCCAAACCTTACAACGGCCGTAAACTGGGCAAATGGATCCGCCGTTTGCGTAAGCCGTTACCAGAAACGACCTTTCATGGCCTGACCATTCAGGCCGGTGTCGATCTGAAACATTTTATGAACGTAACCCGCAGTGTGGGCAGCTTTTGTTATGTTGCTAAGCGGGTGAGCAAACACATTATCGATCTGGCGCTGTACCGGCGCGGCATGCAGTTACGCAATGGACTTTCTCTTGCGGCGCGTTTATTGCGTTCGGCGCTTGATTTAGGTGTCAGGTTTGAGACCAACTGCCGTCGGGTTGAGCTGAACCTGCGCGACGGACAAGTTCGTGGTGTGACCTTTATCGATGACTGCGAGCAGCCGCGAGTCTGCCATGCCGTGAAAGGTGTGGTGCTGGCGACCGGGGGCTTTGCCCATGATAAAGAGCGCGTCAACAAGCTGTTTCCGCAAGGCGTGGAGCATAAAACTCTGGCCGTACCCACGGCAACCGGTGACGGACTTAATCTGGGCATACAAGCTGGCGGTGAAGTCGAGACGCGTTATCCGGCGGCGGGCTCCTGGTGTCCGGTCTCTCTGGTTCCCAAACCAGGTCAGCCAGATGGGGTATTTCCGCATATCATTGACCGTGGCAAACCGGGCATTATCGGGGTGTTACAGGACGGAAGGCGTTTTTGTAACGAAGGGATGGGTTATTACGATTATGTCAAACATCTGATTGAGACCGCACCGCAGGGACAAGCGGCTCAGTCATGGCTGATATGCGATCACACTTTCCAGCGTCGTTATGGCCTCGGCGTTGCGCGTCCGGCGCCGCTGCCTGTGGGTCGATACATAGAAAGCGGTTACCTGATCAAAGCGGACTCAATCACAGAGCTGGCGCAAAAGTGCGGTATTGATGCTCAGGGACTGGAGCAGACGATTCAAGACTGGAACAGGCACGCGCGTAAAGGACAAGATCCGCAATTTCATCGTGGCGAAACTGCCTATACCCGCTTGCAAGGGGATGCCAGCCATCAACCCAACCCTTGCGTAGCGCCCATTGAGCGTGGTCCGTTTTACGCAGTGCGGGTCATTACCGGTAGCTTTGGTACATTTGCCGGCTTAAGAAGCGACGGACAAGCCCGAGTACTGAATACGAAGGGCGAACCAATCCCCGGCCTGTATGCTGCCGGCTGTGATTTGGCGAGTGTGATGGGCGGTCAGTATCCGGCCGGAGGAATTAATTTGGGACCTGCTTTGACGTTTGGTTATCTCGCTGCCCGTAACGCAGCAGGCGTCACTGACTGGGAAGTGGACTTAAGGGGAAGAATCTGATGTTTTCACTGGCACATTTAACGGTTGTCAATCTGGCACCACCGCAGATGATTGAGATGGCCGCGCAAGTAGGATTTGATGCAGTCGGGCTGCGCTTAATCAAGGTGACCGATAATTCACCCGGTTATCCGCTGATGCAGGATAAACCCATGATGAAGGCGACTCAGGCGGCACTGGCGAACACCGGAATCGCAGTGCATGATGTAGAGTTTGTCCGCCTGACGCCGGAATTTCAGGTTGATGATCTGGAGGGATTGCTGGAGGCCGGGGCGCAATTGGGGGCAAAACAGATTATTACCGCCCCGTACGATCCTGACCTCAGTCGTTTGGCATCTTCTTTGGCTTGTTTGGGCGAGAAAGCCAAACAGTATGATCTTAATGTGGTGCTGGAATTCTTCCCCTGGACCAATGTTCCCGATCTGGCTTCGGCTTATGCGGTGACTAAAGATGGCGGAGATAATGTCGGGATCCTGGTCGATACCCTGCATTTTGACCGTTCTCCAAGCACCTTGCAGCAACTGGCAATGATCCCGCCCCATAAACTGCCGTTTATGCATTTATGCGACGCATTACGTTATGACAGCTACAACAAGGAATTATTACTGCATACAGCACGCGAAGATCGTCTGCCGCCCGGAGAGGGAGAGATTGATTTGGCGTCGATCATCCGGGCGATGCCGAAAGGGATACCAATGGGGCTGGAAGTGCCAATGCCGCTGAGTAATCCTCATTCTCTGCAGGAGATGACGCGATGCGCTCAGCGTTGTCTGGCAGGAGCCAAAGCGGTGGTCAGTCAGGCTTATGCTTCACAGCCTGAACTGGGTTAGCGGGCTCGATACAGCTGATGAAAGTGATGCCAGCGCACGGTGCGTTCAACCCGGGCGACTGGCATGATGAACTAGAGCCGGACAAGGCGGATGAATCTCAGGGCCGGATGAATTCTTCGCCTTGCTCAATCTGGCGCTGTACCCGGCATGGATGGCCGAAGGCCAGCGAGTTAGCGGGAATATCCCGGGTGACGACACTGCCTGCGCCGATGACCGCACCGTCACCTATCGATACGCCGGGCATGATCACACAGTTTCCGCCAATCCAGACATGGTTGCCGATAGTAACAGGCTCGGCCCAGCCGATATGCTGGTCGCGGCTGGCACTGTCGAGTGGGTGATGAGCGGTATAGATCTGCACGTTCGGGCCAATAAATACGTGGTCACCGATGCTAACCGGGGCGCAATCGAGCAGCGTGAAGTTAAAATTGATAAAGACATGGCTGCCAATCGTGGTATTGATGCCGTAATCAATATTGATCTGTTTTTCGAAATGCACATCGTCGCCAATCGCAGCAAACAGGCGCTGCAATATCGTGCGTTGCTGTTCACGGGCACTTCGGGGCAGCTGATTATATTCGGCGGCCAGATCCCGAGCGGTATCGCGGATCTCAATCAGCCCGGGATCATTAATCCAGTAGCGCTCACCGGCGCGCATTTGTTGCAGTGCACTCATCAGGACTCCTGTCTGAAGTGGTTCTGTTTATTCATAGTTCGCCTGCCCGGCAGGGACCCGCCGGGCAGGTTCATGACTCAGACGGCATCGCCAAAATGTGGCTGACCATCCTGCCATTCAAGCACTTTAACCCGGGTGTGGCGGTTCGGATCCCAAAGCGGATCACCCTCAATTTCGGTGTAATCGCGTGCGTGATAGACCAGTAAATCGTTGCCGTGTTCATCCCGGGTAAAGCTGTTGTGACCTGGTCCATACACCTTGAGCTGCCAGTTGGTGGCAAAGACCGGGCGGGCAGATTTATGCCAGCTGGCAGGGTCGAGTAAGTCACTATCTTCATCGGCCCACAGCAGGCCCATACAGTAGTTTTCATCTGTCGCGCTGGCCGAATACGTCATCCAGAATTTGCCGTGCCGATGCAGTACCGAAGGTCCTTCGTTGACCCAGAATCCACGTTGTTCCCAGTCAAACTCAGGGATACTTAACCGCTGCGGCGGAGTCTTGAGTATCAGGGGTGTTTCCAGTTCGGCGATATACAGGTTGGAGTTGCCGGTGATGCCGTTTTCCTTTTGCGCCCAGACATAGTAGTTGCGGCCTTGGTGAGAAAACGCAGTCGCATCCAGGCAGAAACGTATCCATACCACTGTCAATCTGGCCGGCGAATGACCAGTTGTCGCTTATGGGGTTCGCATTGCTGTTTGAGATGGCATACATCCGATGCTGAAACAGCCCATCGACGATCTCACGTGACGGCGCAGCAGCGAAATAGACGTACCAGCAGTTGTCGATAAAATGTAGCTCCGGTGCCCAGATTAAATCGCTGTAAGGGCCGTCGTCCGGTTTATACCAAGCGTTAATCAGTTCGCTGCTGGTGGCAAGCTCCGCGATTGAACGCGCGCGGCGAATTTCAATCCGGTCATATTCGGGCACAGACGCGGTAAAATAGTAATAACCGTCGCTGTGGCGATAGATGTGCGGGTCAGCCCGCTGCTCAATGATTGGATTAATCAGTGTTTGCATATAATGTGAACCTTAATGAGTGAGACCTTTCAGTGGCTTATCCGGAGTAACCGTACTGAGGTTTTCATCCTGCTCGAGAATATTGGTCGCGGTCATCGAATGATAAAAACGGTCGGTGACCTTGTACTTAAACATCAACGCGCCCATCAAAAAGTGAAACAGGCCGGGAATGATGGTTAGCATCAGAGCGATACCGGTCAGGGTATAATCCGATTGATCTTGGTTCGGGACATAGTTGAACGTGGTCAGCAGCCAGCCGACGATTGCACCGGCAATTCCCATGCCAAATTTCTGACAGAAAGAGATACCGCCAAAGGCGAGGCCGGAAACGCGCTGGCCGGTTTTGTAGGTGCCGTAATCGACCGCTTCGGCAATTGCCGACCAGAATACTGGCGCATGCAAATCCACCACGAACGAGAGCAGGAAATAGAGCATGAACGCCAGGGCAAAATCGCCGCGTCCAACCAGCAGATAGAGCAGGGCGCTGATCAGCAGTACGGCAATCTGGCTGTAGCGGAACAGCTTAATTTTGCAGTAGCGTTTGGTAATCCAGGTCGAAGCGACCATGGCCAGAATGGCCGCTACCACGCCGGTCGCCAGGAAGGCTGATATCGTACCCGCATCGCCCCCAAGATAATATTTGGCGTAATAGGCGGCAACAGAGCCGCGAATCACATATCCAACAGTACCAGTGACGCACACTGCGCACAGCACCAGCCATTGGTCGTTACTGGCCAGCAATTTGACCTGCTGAGTGAAACTGCGCTGCTCCACTTTGTGTTCAATCCGTTCTTTGGTGGTCACAAAGCAGAACAGGAACAGCAGTGTACCCATCAATCCCATTAGTCCCATCGCATATTGGTAACCAAGCTGGATATTGTCTTGCCCCCAGAATTCAGACAGTTGCGGCACGATAATGGTGACCAGAAACGCGGCAATCTTGGCAAAAAACAGCCGGTAACCATTGGCAGACAGGCGCTCTTTCGGATCGTCCGTCAGCACGCTGATAAGCGAGATGTAAGGAATCGTCACCGCGGTAAACATAATGGTGACCAGAATATAGGTCGCGTAGGCGTAGATCAGTTTACTGTTGTAGTCCGCATCGGGGGTGCTGAAAGCGAGATACACTGATAATCCGAACGGTACAGAAAGAAATAGCAGATAGGGCCGGTAGCGACCCCAGCGAGTATGAACTTTATCGGTCAGCATGCCCATTAACGGGTCAGTGACCGCATCAATCAGACGTACCACGATGAACAGCAGAGCGAGATCCTGGGGTTTGATCCCAAAGATATCGGTGTAGAAAAAGGTGATGATCAACATCATCGAAGAGATGACCACGTTTACGGCCATATCACCGGCACCAAATCCCACTTTTTCTAATACAGGCAGCTTATATTTATACATTGTATTTTCATCCGTTGATTTACAACTGATGAATAATGTAATGGGAATAGCGTTCTGGTGCTGTTATGAGTCTCAAATATCCGGGTATGCAGCATTTTTGTGCATATTTTTAGCTAATCTGGTTATGACTAAACAGGCTATTTTCTCACGTTGGTCCTATCAAAGAGTAATAACAGTACTATTTATAAGTATTTGTTTCGTAGTGATTAATGTATTAAAAAAGGCATCGCAGCTATTTGGCTTGTCTGTGATTACCAGAGGGAAATAAAGACCAAGAGTCTTGGCAGAGCCAGATGAAATAACGTTTTATAAGGCAGAGACAGGGCGTGAATAAACGTCACTCGGGTGGATGAAAGACAATAAAAAAACCGCCAGGTCGGCGGCTTTCTATTACAACTCCAGACTACCACCGTGGGCGGTAGTCTGGGTTAACGAGGGTTACCGGGATCAGTTCGCGCGCTGACCGCTGCGTCCCTGAGACTGGCCTTTACCACGGGCACGCGTCGGGTTGTTTCCCTGACCGCGGTTGCCGCTTGTTTTACCGTTTGTTGCCTGGTTGCCCTGCTGGTTACGGCCACCCTGAGAAGCGGGTTTACCTTGCGAGCGACCCTGGGTGTTTGACCCGCCTTGTTTGCCTGGTCCACCCTGTTTACCGGGTCCACCTTGCTTATTTGAACCGCCTTGTTTACCCGGACCGCCTTGCTGACCTTGTCCTGCTGCCTTTCCGCCATTGCGCTGACCTTTTGGTTGATCGCCGCGCAGCGCGTCAAAGCCTGGCTGTGACTTAGTATGTTTGGTGGCAAAGCGGTTGGCACCGTGGCGACCTGACTTGCGACGTTGAGCCGGCGTGCTGCGGTCACTGTCTTCGGCTGGTACCAGACAACTTGGTTTGTCACCGATCAGGTGTTTCTTACCCATGTCGATCAACGCTTCACGGATCAAAGGCCAGTTGAGCGGATCGTGGTAACGCAGCAGTGCTTTGTGCAGGCGACGCTGACGCTCACCTTTCGGCACCGTGATGTCTTCACGCTTCTTGTACTTCACGCGTTTGAGCGGGTTCACTTCTGAGTGGTACATCGCAGTTGCGTTACACATCGGTGACGGGTAGAAGTTCTGTACCTGGTCACACTCAAAGTTGTTCTGTTTCAGCCACAATGCCAGGTTGAGCATATCTTCATCTTTGGTGCCCGGGTGAGCAGAAATGAAGTACGGGATCAGGTACTGCTTCTTGCCTGCTTCGGCACTGAATTTCTCGAACATCTCTTTAAAGCGGTCATAAGTCCCCATGCCCGGTTTCATCATCAGATCAAGCGGCGATTTTTCAGTATGCTCCGGTGCAATCTTGAGGTAGCCACCGACGTGGTGCGTCACCAGTTCTTTAACGTATTCCGGTGATTCGATCGCCAGGTCATAACGTACCCCGGACGCGATCAGGATCTTCTTCACGCCTTCAACTTTACGCGCTTCACGGTACAGGTCGATGGTGTGTTTGTGGTCGGTATTTAGTTTATGACAGATACCCGGGAACACACACGATGGACGGCGGCAGTTAGCCTCCGCTTTCGGATCAGAACAGCCCAGACGGTACATGTTGGCGGTTGGGCCACCCAGGTCGGAAATGGTTCCGGTAAAGCCCGGTACCTTGTCTCGAATCTCTTTGACTTCGTTGATGATCGACTCTTGCGAACGGTTCTGGATGATTCGTCCTTCGTGCTCGGTAATCGAACAGAATGAACAGCCACCAAAACAGCCACGCATGATGTTGACTGAGGTCTTGATCATGTCATAAGCCGGAATTTTCGCTTTGCCGTACATCGGATGCGGAACCCGTGCGTAAGGCAGGCCAAACACAAAGTCCATCTCTTCGGTCGTCAGCGGGATAGGCGCCTGGTTAACCCACAGTTCACGGTTGCCATGGCTCTGCAGCAGGGCGCGGCCGGAATACGGGTTGGTTTCCAGATGCAGAACACGGCTGGCGTGTGCGTACAAAATACGGTCATTTTGCAGTTTTTCGTACGACGGCAGACGCACCGCGGTGGTTTTTGCATCGTGGCGCGACGGACGAATGGTAATCGGTTTGGCTTCGACTTCTTCTTTCTTGTTGGTTTCGCACTGGGTTTCAACTTCGTACGGGTTGGTCGGCACAAACGGTTTGCTTGGCTTATCAATCCGTGACGAGTCGATCACGGTGTAACCTTCCGGCGCGACCGGCAGGTTAACGGCGGTGCCGCGAACATTGGTCATGTCAGCAATGTTTTCGCCATTAGCCAGACGGTGTGCGACTTCGACCAGCGCACGCTCGGCGTTACCAAACAGCAGGATATCGGCTTTGGCATCAAACAGCACCGAACGACGGATTTTATCTGACCAGTAGTCGTAATGCGCGACACGACGCAGGCTGGCCTCGATACCGCCCAGTACAATAGGCACATCTTTATAGGCTTCACGACAGCGCTGTGAATACACCAGAGTGGCACGATCCGGACGTTTACCACCCTCATTATTCGGGGTGTAGGCATCGTCATGACGCAGCTTTTTATCTGAGGTGTAGCGGTTGATCATCGAGTCCATGTTGCCGGCAGTGATACCGAAGAACAGGTTCGGTTTACCCAGGCTGGTGAAGGCATCTTTGTTCTGCCATTCCGGCTGAGTAATGATACCTACCCGAAAGCCCTGTGATTCCAGCAAACGGCCAATGATCGCCATACCAAAACTTGGGTGATCAACATACGCATCACCGGTCACGATGATGATGTCACAACTGTCCCAACCCAGAGCATCCATCTCTTTACGTGAGGTGGGAAGGAAAGGCGCTGTGCCAAAACATTCGGCCCAGTACTTTTTGTATTCGTTAATCTTTGGTGTATTCATATATTTAAAACGTGCTCACTTTACGCTAAGGGCTGAGCGGCTGCATGACCATGTTTGTAATATGGCTTTGTGCCTGTGTTGTGTGGTCGCACACTCAACGCCCGAAATTCTTTTCGCGCCGATCTGTTTATGACCCGAATGGTCTGAAACAGTCACTGACGACCACTCCTGGCCGCTTACATTGCGCGTGTTGAGAGCCGAAGACATCCGCTGTCAGCTCTGTTTTTGCTGGCTTAGTTAAGGCTTGAGCAACCTGTGCTCAAACTGGTCTGCATGGAAATTTTCCGTTCTCAACTTTGCAATAATAGCAGGTGAAAAAAGACGCCAGACAAAATAGCGGTGGAGTGTACCACGTTCTCAGCGAAGCCGCTCTGTTTCTGTTGTTAATAAACACAACAGTTCATCATCAGTGAATTGCGCTGCCATAACCGTGCTGAATGGTGGTGGTGAACGACACAACAGGGACTTACCAAGAGGTCGCAACCATTGTTAACCTGATTTAAAGCGAAGGGGGATTGCTCCCAGAATCAGGACGCTGTGTTGTTAAGGCGGGTGGTGGCTGCTACCATTCGGGAAATATCTACAATTGCTTAACATTATGCTTGCACAACACTCTTCTTCTAAACCCTGGATTCTGGTTGATGCGGCGGTGTCTATCGTACGTCCCTTTGGTGCGGCTGCCGTTTCTGTTCGGTTTGATATCATTTGTCGGCTATGCCGCTCATATTGAAGAACTGTATCGCCCGTTTCCTAATGGGCCCGCGACCAATCCCCAGACGGCCGCCGTCGTCGTACTGATCGGTTTGAGTTTGCTGGTTGGTTCTGCTTCACAAAGAGCGATTTGGTTACAACGCACTTTCGCTACCCTGGCCTTGCTTGTCGTCGGAACGCGAATTTTCGATGCGCTGTTTCAAACCCAAATAAGCCAGAGCGTAATGCCGTTTCATCATTTGGTGCTGGCAGACATCGCACAGGGCAAAAGTAACAGCTTTGGTGTGAATTCAGCCTTGATGCTGGCTGCCTGCGCAGCAGCTGTGTGGTTCAAAGCCATACGGCAGCAAATGTTGTCACAGTTGGCGGCATCGCTGGCGTTTTCTATTCCGATGATCACTTTTATCGGTTACTCCTATCAACTGAGCAGTTTCTACGGTGAGATGTCTTTGCTAACTGCAACGGCGGGTTTCACTCTGAGTCTCTCCGCGCTGGCGCTGAGCGCCGATTTTGGTGTGCTGAAGAGCATTCTCAGCCCCTATATTGCCGGCAAAGTGGCACGTTATCAGGTCGTGGTGGGCTACCTGTTTCCAATCCTGATTGGTTATTTTCTGGTGAATTCGTTTTTGGCCGGTGATACCAGCATTCTCGGTATGTTTGTGGTGATTGTGTGCTGGTTTATTGTACTCATGGTGGGTATTTCAGCGATTTTTGTCGAGCGGGTTGATCGCAGCCGGCGCGAAATGGAAAGTAAACTTATTTACGCTGCCTATAACGATAAGCTGACTGCACTGCCGAACCGCCGCAAGTTTTTTGATGCCGGCGAACATGAGCTGACGCGTGCGCGCCGCAGTGATACCCGCTTGTGTGTCATGATGCTAGATATCGATTATTTTAAATCGATTAACGACAAAGCAGGGCATGCGATTGGTGATAAGGTTCTGATCGAGATTGCGAAAACCCTCAAAGCAACATTGCGCGACGTGGATGTTGTCGGACGCATTGGTGGAGAAGAATTTGCTGTTATTCTGGCTGACACTAACAGTAAAGGTGCTGGTTATGTTGCCGAAAAACTGCGCCGTAACGTGGAGGGTACCGAAGTTGAAGGCTGGACTGATATTCATGGCCCGGTCACGACGTCGATTGGCTGGACTACCAGTCGCGGCGAGAAAAGCCTGGATGAGTGTCTGAGCGAAGCTGATAAAGCTTTATACCGCTCAAAGGAGAACGGCCGTAATCAAGTCATCGCTTTCTCTGATTTACAATACGCTTAGTCTCTTTGGCGTTGCACGACTATCCCATCTAATTTGGGCTCTCGTATCCGTAGGGAGCCTGTCTGGTGTTTGAAATCATCCCTCGTCGCGTGTTGGATTGTGGATTTGTTTATTACACACATAACCTTAAATTAATAAAGGTTATGTGTTGTGTCATATTCAGGTCAGTTATTGGCTAAAAAGACGGGTTTGCTTGCTGCGCTTTCATTCGGATGGCGCAGGAGGCTTTGAGACCGGTACCATCACTTACCTTATCAGGTTTATTTTAAAATCAGACAGTTGTGTTGCGATTGCTTTTGTTAACTAACGGTCAGGCTTGAGTGAGTTTTGGTTAAGGCTGCTTGTTTTGTAACATTGTCCGGATATGCTTCCCGTTACTGAGTCAGCACACGCTGTCTGAGTCCGGTCAATACGCTCTCTTCAGTGAGCTATTGACGATTGTAAAGGCAAAGCCTTCGAAAGGAGGTGACGCAAAGTCTCCGGTCTAACGGATATATTCCTAAGATAGCGGGACCGCCAACTGTGTTTATCAATGCATTCTTTCTGTTTCGAATTTGTATCGAGGGGATAACCTGATTCAGCCGACTTTTTATCAAAAGTTGGGAACGTTCTCGAAACTGTGAAGATAACACGATACATCCCGTTGTGGTCACTATCTCTGGAAAGAAAACAGATAACAATGTTAATTAAGCAGAGGTAAATAATGAGTACAAACAGTCGAAAACCGGTCGTGCCGGTGTCACATATTATGATGGGGTTACTGCTTGCGGGAGCCGGCCAATCCGCTTTAGCAGCACAGCTTCAACCGGGTCCTGAGCCAACAGTACACACCCAGCAAGCTTATGCACCGGATAGCGATTTTACCGCCAAGTGGACTCGTGCTGATGCTCGCCAGCTTAAGCGGATGTCAGATCCATTGACACCATCACGTGAAAACTCAATGCCAGAAGAGTACACCATGCCACCCATTCCGCTCGATTTTCCGGATATGTCCAATGAGCAGGTCTGGGTCTGGGACTCATGGCCGCTGACGGATGCTGATGCTAACCAATACAGTATCAATGGTCAGGAGGTTATCTTTTCCTTGGTCGCCGATCGTAGTCTGGGTTTTGATGATCGCCACGTTTACGCCAGAATTGGTTACTTCTATCGTCCGGCGGGTATTCCTGATGAGGAGCGTCCTGCCAATGGAGGATGGACGTATGGCGGCCTGATTTTTGATGAAGGGGTGACAGGACAAATTTTTGAAGATCAATCCTATAGTCATCAGACGCAATGGTCAGGATCTGCGCGTATATTCCCTGGCGGCGAGGTAAAACTGTTTTTTACCGACGTGGCCTTTTATCGTGATGAAAATGGGAACGATGTCAAACCCTATGATCCGCGTATTGCTCTGAGTGTGGGTAAGATTCATGCGAATAAAAACGGAGTGAAGTTTACCGGATTTAAAAAAGTCACTACCTTGCTGGAAGCCGACGGAGAATATTATCAGACGGCAGAGCAAAACCCGTACTTCAACTTCCGTGACCCGTTCACCTTCACCGACCCCGCGCATCCGGGCGAAACATTTATGGTGTTTGAAGGCAACTCAGCGATGAAACGTGGTGAAGCCAAGTGTACTGAAGAAGATTTGGGGTATCAGGTGGGAGACCCGTACGCTGAGACGCCAAGAGAGGTGAACGCTTCGGGAGCGACGTATCAGATTGGTAATGTCGGGTTGGCACGAGCGACGAATGATGACCTGACGGAATGGGAATTTTTGCCGCCAATCCTCTCTGCCAACTGTGTGACTGACCAGACTGAGCGCCCGCAAATTGTGCAAAAAGATGGTAAATACTATCTGTTTACCATCAGCCACAGTACCACATTTGCCAATGGAATCACCGGGCCTGAGGGCGTATACGGCTTTGTCGGTAATGGCATCCGCAGCGATTATCAGCCGATGAACCAAGGGTCGGGACTGGTTCTGGGTAACCCGACTAACCTTAACTTCTATCCGGGAACGCCGTATGACCCTGACTACAATCAGCCAGCCGGGCATTTTCAGTCTTATTCTCACTATGTGATGCCTGATGGCTTGATACAGTCGTTTATCGACACTGTTGGCTTTAAGGAAAATTTCCGCCGAGGCGGTACTCTGGCTCCAACGGTCAAGATCCTTATTGACGGTGACACATCCGAAGTGGATTACACCTATGGGCTGTATGGTGACGGGTTAGGTGGTTGGGCGGATATTCCGGCTAACCGACAGGTTAACCCAAGTGGCGTCAACGGTCGCCATGGACGTAATTAATCCAGACTAAACCAGGCCTTGTGAAGTCTCTGCTTTGCAAGGCCTGTTGTCACATTCAGAGTGAAACTAATCATCAGGTGTGACTAGGAGAGAGATACCCGGCTGAGTAACTTGGCGGGTTGACGGGCAATCAGGATCTCTCCATGACGCACTGAATATAGCACTTCGCCCTGTTTCTGAATCACTTCTACATCATTGCTGCCTTGCAGGACAATAAAGTTGGCCGGTTTACCCACTTCGATACCGTAGCGATCTGAGATATGCAGCGCTTTGGCGCCGTTATCGGTGATTAAATCCAGCGCGGTTGCCAGGTCTTCATAGCCCATCATATGGCAGGAATGCAGCCCGGAATCGAGCACGCGCAGCAGCTTACCGTTTCCGACTGGATACCAGGGATCCTGAATGGAATCTTCGCCAAAACAGATATTCATACCGGCTGCGCGAATTTCTTTGACCCGTGTGATGCCGCGTCGTTTCGGATAGGTATCAAAGCGGCCTTGCAAGTGGATGCTTTCTGTCGGACAGGAAATAAAGTTAATCTTTGACTTCTTGAGCAGGCGGAACAGCTTAGAGCAGTATGCGTTGTTGTAAGAGTGCATGGCCGTGGTGTGACTGGCGGTGACCCGCTCGCCCATATTTTTTTCCAGTGCCACGGTTGCCAACACTTCGAGAAAACGTGATGCTTCATCATCGATTTCATCACAATGCACATCAACCAGTTTATCGTGTTTTTGCGCCAGGTCCATCAGCCATTCCACCGACTGCACGCCATATTCGCGCGTGAATTCAAAATGTGGAATACCACCGATAACATCGGCTCCGTGTTCAAGCGCTTTTTCCATCAACTCGGTGCCGTTAGGGTAGGAGAGGATACCCTCCTGCGGAAAGGCCACGATTTGCAAATCAATAAAAGGTGCCAGTTGCGGGCGCAATTCGTTAATGGCCTTCAGAGCCACTAAATCAGGGTCAGTTACATCGACATGGGTACGGATATGCTGAATGCCATTTTCCAGCAGCAGTTCGATGGTTTTCAGTACCCGCGACTGTACATCTTCCCGGCTCAGCATCGGCTTACGTTCTGCCCAGCGCTCAATGCCTTCAAACAGCGTTCCGCTCATGTTCCAGTTGGGCTCCCCGGCGGTCAGTACCGCGTCCAGGTGAATATGAGGTTCAACGAAAGGGGCGCACAGCAGGTTACCTGCTACATCAATCTCCGCCCGGGCGTCGCTGATCATGCCTGATTGCGGTGTGATAGCGGTAAACTGGCCCTGTTCACATTCGAGGCTGTAGAGTCCTTGTTTGCCTCTCAGGCTGGCGTTAATAATAATCATGGTTCCTTCCTTCAAAAGTGCAATTTGTCAGTTGATGGCTGCGTATTGGTTGCAGATGAAAACAGCAAACGTTCTGCGATCAGTGCGGATTGGAGACTCAACCTCTGCTGGGCATTGTTGAGGCTCAGACCGGTCAGTTGCTCTATCTTACTCAGCCGGTTGCTGAGCGTATTACGATGAATATTGAGGTGAGCGGCGGTTTGGCGCAGTGATCCCAGGTTGTCGAGATAGCTGCTTAGCGTGTGTTTGAGTAATTGATTGTGTTTGTCCTGATCGCCATACAGTCCGCCCAGATGTTGTTTGCAAAAGTCAGCCAGAAATTGCGGATCTTCAAGGCGGCTGAAAATTTGCGCAATGCCAAGACTATTGTAATGGACCACCTGATACCCCTGATGGGCAGCACTGAAATCTGCACTTTGCCGTGCTTGTAACACCGCCTGACGCAGGTTGCGCAGCGTTCTGGCTTCGCTTACTCCAAGATGGCAATCAATTCCCTGACGGGCAAGATGCTGTGCCAGTTGCTGCCACACCGCAAGCGTGTCGGGGCTGTTGGGGGCAAGTGGCAGGCAGGCCAGCCAGCCCTGGTGATATTCGAGTACGGGAAGAGCTCCGCTAAAACCAGCCAGGAATTGGCTGATTAAATGTTGGCTACGTATCAGATCACTGGTCTGATTCGAAGCGGGAGTAATGACCGCCACGGACCAGATACTGTTAACATCTATGCCGTGTTCGCTGGCTTTGAGCAACGTCATGTCCGATGGCACTGTGGTCTCCAGCAAGTGTTGAACCAGCCAGCGGGTCGACTTGTGTTCCAGATCGGTCATGATGATCGCATTCGACAGCAGCTCGGTGACTTTGACCATCGGCAGTGCCCACGGCTGCTCAATCACGGGAAAGCCACACTGGTCGGCGAATGCCAACACTTTGTGTGGAATTTCTTCCAAATAAGGGGAATGAGTCAGCAGTACCAGACCGCTGGCATTTCTCGCTTTGGCGGTCGTAATCAGCTGGATAAAATCGTTGGCTTGCCAGTTCCAGTTTAAACCGGTCACGAAGATAAGCTCGCCACCTTCAATCCAGTCTTTAATATCCGCATTTTCCGCGACGTAAGGCCAGCGGATAATATTGCGCCGGCCTTGCTGCCCGGCCCGGAGCTGCAAAGGCTCCAGGCCGGAAATACACCCTAATGAATCAATGGTAACCATCTTACTGCGCACTCTGGATAGCGCGTTGTTTGGCGCCCGACAGCGACAGCAACAGGGTATAGCTTGCGGCGGAGACCAGAATGCCGACCAGCGGTGCGACCCAAGGCGAGAAATAGGCGCAGCCAGAGCCGATAGCGTAAGCCAACAGACCTGACCAATTGTATTGTGGCAGATTAGCGGTGGTTAAATCCGGCATTTGCGTGCGGTATTTGACCCAGAAATCGGTCATGATGATGGCGCCAATCGGCGGGATAAAGG
Source organism: Vibrio sp. CDRSL-10 TSBA (assembly GCA_039696685.1). Lineage (NCBI taxonomy): Bacteria > Pseudomonadati > Pseudomonadota > Gammaproteobacteria > Vibrionales > Vibrionaceae > Vibrio > Vibrio sp. CDRSL-10 TSBA. The sequence goes on from CP155566.1 coordinate 1,291,184, forward strand.
TACCGAGCAGAATCAGAAAAGGGATCAGCATATTATACATTCCCATGATCGCCATCGCGGTGCCGATAGCAGCCCCAATCCAGGTGATCAGGCGACGCTTGTCGGTACGCAGAATGTTACAACCGGCCGCCGCAAAGTTATAAATGGTGTTGTCCTGAGTGGTCCAGATGTTGGTAAACAGCATCAATACTGCAGCCAGCATAAAGCCTTGTGACACCAGAACATCGACAATGTCCGATTGCTGATAAATCGAGGCACCGAATGCGCCGACAAAAACCATCAGGCCGTTACCGACAAAGAAAGCGGCCAGAGTTGTGATCACGGCTACCTTGCCGTTTTTAGCAAAACGGCTCCAGTTAGTGGCCTGAGTGCCGCCGCTGACAAAAGTGCCAAACACCAGAGTAATGGCAGCGGCTACTGGCATGCTGTCGCTTGGTTGCTTGCCGATCAGTTTCACCGATGCCGCCGACATCAATCAAACCTTTGTAAAAACTCAGGCCAATGAAAAACAGCATCGCCGGTACAGAAATTTTTGACAGCAGTTCCAGCGCTTTGTAGCCGATGGAAGCACTGATGCAAAAGCCAAAACCAAACACCACCATCAGCGGGACGGTCCAGGATTCTGGCAGTTCAAGCAGCTTGACTAGAATCAAAGCGATCGTTGCTGTACCCCATGCATACCAGCCTATCTGAGTAAAGCCGAGCACAAAATCAGACAGTTTACTGCCATTCAAGCCGAAGCTGTAACGTCCGAGTAACACGGTATTGAGGCCAGTCTTGCAGGCAATATAAGCCAGGGCCGCCGCGTAGATGCCCAGTAAAGCGTTGCCAACCAGGATGATGGCCAACATCTCATAAAAGCTGAACGCGTTGCCCAGTGTACCGCCGGCCCACATAGTGGAAGTAAAAAAGGTAAAGCCGAGCAATACTGACATCATTGACCACATTCCCTTACGTTGGTCAGCTGGTACAGCACTTAACGGATAATCGCTTGTCGTCTTCATAACATTCATTCCTTGAATTGATGTTTAACTCCCGATTCAAAACAACATTTGTGCCAAAACCCGTGAGCAGTACTCAGTTTGGATGGCACTGTGCGCAAAGGACATTAGCAGGACGGATAGGTGTACCATATGCACATATTACGAGATTGTGCCTTGTGTCGACATTTTGAGTACAGCAGCGGAATGCGTTGAATTTGCACCACTAAGGTGAGAAAAAAGTGATTTTGGTGCGAACTGGCGGCTTGTATGGGTAGACCGAATGCACAACAGAGCGACGTGCGCGGTTCGCGATCTGGGACACTATTCGGAGAGCGTCAGGCCGGGAAATGCGGGTAATAAAAAGCCGGTATTGGATTACCGGCTGGCGAGGTTATTCAGTTGCTTCGTGAATCGCTTCTTTCGTGTTTTGTACCCCGGCCTGAGTTGCTTCCTTGGTCTCATTCCAGATAGTAGAAGAGTCTTGTTTCACGCCTTTCCAGGTTTCCGCGCAGCCGCTCAGCAGCAGAGCCAGAGTGATGGCAGTCAGTGCAGTTCTCATTGCTTATTCCTTAAATTATCAATATGGAAGATAAAATAACAATAAATCGCTCTAAGAGTAATACTGGTATTAGCAAATTGCGCCATCACTGTGTCAGAACTATGTATACCCTTCCTACTTGAAGCTGCAGCGGTGTTGGCTGCATTCATTCACCCCAATCACATAGTGTCTCTATGCTCATGGGGATTCACTCATTTGCCGCCTACCTGCAACTCCAAGTTGTTTGGCTATAGAAGAAATGCGAATCACACCAGTGCCACATGTGAGTGTTCAGTGTGGGCGGTGAATGACTGCTGATGGTCAAAACGCTGACGGGTAACCAGCCCCCATTTCGGATCATCAAACACATCTTCTGTAAAATGGCCATGCGTATAGTGGTCAATCACTTTACGCCAGAAATGTATGGCGTGCTCGGCACCTGCAACCTGTTTGATTTCCCAGCGCCCACCTAAATCTGCGAACAACTTGCTGATAAAACGCTGGCCGGTCTGCCGGCCGCGGAAATAGGGCACCACATAAAAGTCACATACTTCAAAATGGCCGTCCGTTTCTTCGGCAATCGCACAATGACCGGCCGGGCTTTCGTCGATATAGAGCAGATAACCGCGGACCACGCCTCCCAATTCAGTGTCGAGGCCAAAACGTCCGTGCTCATCCGGTTTTTTTTGCATTATGCGCGAAAATTCTGCTTCGTAAGCCTGGGCCAAATTAAGATAAATATGCTGGTTACTGCTATCAACGTTGACGATATTCATATTGGATTGTGGTCTTGTTTTTCTGAGCTGTCAGTGCAGATCGAACTGAGTGAAAAGGCGCTATACACTAAACCAAATAGACCATGCTGGGTAGTCATTGTTTGACTTAACCATATGTTATGCTTTAAAGGCTCTGTGCTGATGGGGATTCACTCATTGGCCACCTATCTACAACGCCAAGTTATTTGGCTATCGTTAATTTTGGTATAAATACGGGTTGATTGCTCCATCTGTAAATTTAAATAGTAGCAATTTGCAGTTGTATACAATGTTGTTTTTAATTTTAGAATAACGGCAACATAATATAATTACTGATTGCTTTAACTATTTGATTTGCAGTTTATATTACTTCACAGAATTCAGGTTCACTGATTGACACTTATATCCTTATCTATCGAAAATGCCCCATTATTACCGTTAATTTAATACTAAAAAGCTCAATAATAGGGATGTTATTATGTATTCACGCCTTGCCATAAAATGCTTCAGCATTTTATTTGCCTGCTCAACGATTGGTTTTTCTGTTCAGGCTAAGACCTATCGTTTATCACACAACGTTTCGAATACCACAACCTGGCAGGAAGGAGCGGAAAAGTTTAACGAACTGCTTTCTGAAGCAACCGACGGCGACATGAAAGTTCGTATTTTCCCGAACTCGGTCCTGACCGGTGGTGACCAAATTAAGCAGGCAGAAATGCTGGGTGCAAACAAGATCGATTTTGTCCTGACTTCTGCGATTAACGTGACGCCGTTAATTCCGGAAATGGCTGTATTCTCGCTGCCTTACTTATTTGATGACTATAAAGCGGTCGATGACGCGATTAATGGCGCTGGTGGCAAAAAAATCGAACAAATCGCGCTGGACAAAAATATTATTATTCTGGCCTGGGGTGAAAACGGTTTTCGCGAGCTGACCAACAGCGTGAAAGCGGTTAAATCGCCGGACGATCTGCAAGGTATGTCGGTTCGTGTTGCCGGTCCTATGTACATTGATGTGTTTACTGATCTAGGCGCGAACCCACAACAAATCCAGTGGGCTGAAACTTTCCCGGCGTTGCAACAAGGTGTGGTTGACGGTCAGGAAAACCCGGTTGGCGCGATTATTGTTCCGCAGCGTTTGTATGAAATTCAGAACAACATCACCTTGTGGCACTACTCATACGACCCGATTTTCCTGGCGGTAAGCCGTAAAGTTTGGGACAGCCTGGACGCAGAGACACAACAGAAAGTTTCTCATGCCGCACAGGAAGCGATGAAATACCAAAGAGAGATTTCACGCCAAAAAACCGCCGATGGTGTTCAGGTGCTGCGTGACAACAATATGCAGGTGATGGAGCTGACGCCGGAGCAGATCGACGCGTTCCGTCAAAAAACCAAACCTTCTTACAATAAGTGGAAAGAAAAAGTCGGTACTGACATTGTCGACTTATTTGAGGGCTAATTAGCCAGCAGGGTCTGTTGATCACGCGTGCTGCCTGCCTGAGTCTTGTCTCAGTTGGTCAACAGGCCCTTTCATCCATTCCATGCTCGTCTTTCACACTCATTCATACTCGATATAAAAATATAAAATGACTACAGCCACACTGTTCAACAAAGCATGGCGGCATTTAGAAGAAACCATCTGCGTAATTATTTTCGTGGTTATGCTGGTGCTGGGTTTTGCTAATGTCATCGTGCGTACCTTTACCAACTACTCCTTAGCCTCAACTCAAGAGATTGTCATCAACGGTATGGTGGCCCTGACTCTGTTTGGTACCGCTATTGCCATTAAGCGCAGCCAGTTACTTTCCGTTGATTTTCTGATCGATAAGGTGACCCCGGGTGTGCGCAAGCTGCTGCAGGTCGCTATTACCGGTGCGATTGTCTTTACCCTGGTGGTGATGCTGTATTACATGGTCGATCTGTTGATGAACCAATATGAATCGCAAACTCTCACCAGTGCACTTCAGGTTAAAGCCTGGTACTACACAACCATCCTGCCTCTGGCCTTTGTTCTGATGATCATTCGCCAGATTGAGTGGTTGTTTACCCAGTTAAAGCGGCATACGAATTAAAAGTAAGGTGGTAGTTGTGGATATATCTGTTGGGAGCCAGATGATCATTTTGTTCTTCGCTCTGATCATCTTTGGCGTGCCGGTTGCGTTTTGTTTAGGGTTGTCTGCGTTGTTTGCCATGTGGCAGATGGACTTCGGGCTCGACATGGTGGCGGATTTAGTGATTGCCAGCAGCTCAAAGTATACCTTGCTGGCGATTCCTTTTTTCATTCTGGCCGGCAACATCATGGGCATCAGCGGCATTGCGGAGAGGATGATTCTGTTTTTCCGGGTACTGGTTGAAAAACTGCCCGGTAACATGGGGCTGGTTGGTACGGTTGTGTGCCTGTTCTGGGGTTCTGTGAGTGGTTCGGGTCCGGCTTCTGTTGCCGCTATAGGTCCGCTGATCATTAAAGGCATGGTCGAAGACGGTTACAGTAAACCGTTTGCCGCCGGGCTGGTATCGACCGGTGCTGCGCTATCGCTGATCATTCCGCCTTCGATCGGGCTGGTCATTTACGGCGTGATTGCCGAAACGTCGATCAGTGACTTGTTTTTGGCCACGATTGTGCCGGGTATTTTGCTGGGCTGTCTGATGCTGCTCATGTTGCCGTTGTCGCGCCATTATCAGGCAGACTCAGAGGCGGATCAGGCTATTTCACTCAGCGTTGCGAACAATGCCGAAGGTACTTATCTGCAGCGTCTGTACCAAGCATTTACTCACGCTTTTTGGGGCTTGTTTACGCCTGTATTGATCCTCGGCGGCATTTATGGCGGCATATTTACTCCGACCGAAGCGGCCATTATTGCTTCTGTCTACGCTATTATTGTCGGCAGCCTGATCTATCGCACCATTAATCTGAAACAGATTTACGCTGCGTTTGCCCATTCCGCGTGTTCATCTGCGGTGGTGATGATCGTGGTCGCCTTTGCCGGCCTGTTTGGCTGGGTGATTGAGATAGACGGGCTGGTGATTGATTACTCTGAAGTGATGCTGACGATCAGTGAAAATCCCCAGATCATTTTATTTGTGATTCTGGCCATTTTGCTGACGGTGGGTATGTTTATGGACGCGGTGACTATCATGTATATCACCCTGCCTATCTTTTTGCCTGTGGTGAGAGAGCTGAATATTGATTTGACCTGGTTCGGTGTACTGCTGATGACCGCGCTGTCGATTGGGCTGATTACGCCACCGGTGGGCATCAACCTGTTTGTGGCAGCCAATATCACCAATTGCTCGCTTGCTTCGATTGCCCGTGGGGTGATTCCGTTCTTGCTGGTTTCAATTTTCGGCCTGTGCCTGTTAGTCTGGTTCCCGCAAATCTCATTATTTTTGCTTTAGCGCGGTGGAGCGTATACGCCATTCAGACATCAAAAGCATTCACAACCAGACAATGACGGGCAGGAAAGGATATGAAAACCATAGGTATGTTGGGCGGAATGAGCTGGGAATCCACTGTCAGTTATTACAGCGCCATCAATCAGGAAGTGAAAGAGCAGCTGGGCGGACTGAACTCCGCCAAAATTTGCCTCTACAGCGTCAATTTCGATCCGATCGAAAAGCTTCAGCACCAGGGGAAGTGGTCGGAGACGGCACAACTACTGAGCGAAGCTGCCCGTTCTGTTCAGGCGGGCGGCGCAGACTTTCTGCTTATTTGTACCAACACGATGCATAAAGTCGCCGCTGAAATTGAAGCCCATATCGATATCCCGATCCTGCATATTGCGGATGCTACCGCGCAGCAACTGACAAAGGATGGTGTCAGCCGGGTAGGGCTACTCGGTACCCGCTTTACCATGGAACAGGACTTTTATACCGGCCGGTTGCGTGACAAATTTGCTATTGATGTATTAATTCCTGATGCAGAACAACGTGACATGGTCCATCAGGTGATATATCAGGAGTTGTGTCTGGGTAAAATAAATCCTGACTCACGTCAGCAGTATCTGGCGGTGATTGAGGATTTGCAGCGCCGCGGTGCGCAGGCGGTGATTTTGGGATGTACCGAAATCGCGCTGTTGGTACAGCAAGCGCATACAGCCGTTCCGCTGTACGATACGACCCGAATTCACGCTAAGCAGGCGGTGCAGTTCGCGTTATCTGAGGATGAATTCTAGCAGGGAGAGGAAAATGGATTATTGTGGGCAGTGTCGCCAGTTCAGCCGGGTCAGCGGCCAGGAGAAAGATATCTGTTCAGCCTGGGAGCAGCCGACCCAGGCCAAAAGAGCCGCATGCGGATTTTTCATGCCGCTCAAGACAAGGCGCAATCAGGCTGCCATACCTGATGTTCCCAAAACTACATCTTCCTGATTCCCGAACCATTTATATATCGTAATGCAACGGCTTGGTCTCGCTGGCCTGTTCAACGCAGTAGCGTTCGATAAAGGTTTCCATGCTGATCGGTTTACTGAACAGGTAACCCTGGAAATAATCGACACCGTGCACGGTGAGGTAGTCCAGTTGGTCGTTACGTTCCACACCCTCCGCAATAGTCGGTATGTTCAGACGCCGGGCGAGATCCAGTACGTTATTTACAATGTGATTGGACAGTTCATTCTCACCAATCAAGTCGATAAAGCTCTTGTCTATTTTCAGGTAATCGGCCTGAAACATCTGTAAATAGAGCAGACTCGAATGGCCGGTACCGAAATCATCAATGGAGATGCGTACGTGTTCATTTTTTAGTGCCTGATAGGTCTCCATGACTTCGGCTACCTCAAAGGCCTGCTCACGTTCGGTCAGTTCCAGCACCAGATTGATATGCGGAGCATTCATCAGCTGGCGAAAACGCTGGCAGCTGTGGACGATTTTATCGTTAGTTAACTGCTCGGCACTGATGTTGAATGCAATATGGAAACTGTCCGGCAGCTGGTTGGCTACCGGGGCAAGATACATCGCCGTTTGTTCGAGCAGCGTTTCGGTCAGCTTTTGTGAAAGCCCGCCACGTTCGATAATAGAAATGAACTCGTACGGACCAACAATGCCGCGCGTCGGGTGGTGCCAGCGCACCAGAATTTCACCGGCCACCATGCGTCCGCCACTATCAAAAATAGGCTGAATGTAAGGTTTAAATTGCTGGTGGGCGATACCCAAAGCCAGCTCTCCGGCCAGCCATGACGGCTGACACAAGAAACGATAGACTCTGAAGCAGACAAACACATACAGCACCAGAGGGATCACCAGATAGTAAGTAACCTGCTTGATGACCCGCCAGTGATACATCTTGCTGTCGTAGTCAAACTGAATACCGTAGGAGTAACTGTCGGAATTCAATACTCCACCCGTGACCAGCTTGGTCGCTTGAGCATGGCTGAGTACTTTTTGATTGTTGAGCATGATCGATGGCTTAATAAAGGCCGGGTTAATATCGAGCAGGAACAGGAAGTAGCGCTCGGAAACCTCGTACAACATCTCATCAGTCCGATACAGTACAGATTCAGCTTCGAGCATACCGCTTGTAAGTTGAATCGAAGGTCCTTGCATGGACAAAGGTAGTGTGGTCAGGCTGCCGTGCATTGAATTGCAGTAGCCTTGAGGCTGGCTTTTTGTCGCCGAGAGTCCGCCGGGAATTTTGAGGATTTCTCGCAACAAAACAGGTTGCAGCGCGGCACAATCCTGATCCGGGTATGCGCTGATATCGCGGCCTATCTCATCCAGCTGGAGAAACAACTGGTCTATTTGCTCAATCACATTTCGGATTTCAGCTCTGGCTTGTTCGGCTAATTGATGGGTAACCCATTGGTAGGCGACCACAAAGGAAGACAGTGTCAGGACAATAAAGAGTAAGCCAGTGTAGAACCGGGCTTTTTTTAACCTGGAGAGGCGATAACTGCTTAAAGTGGCTGTAGACAAACTGTTTATTCCTGAAAGACAACGAGATAAAGGCTCAATATGGGATTGCCGCCTAGCTTATAACACAACTTATTTGTGCTACAACATGATAGTGCACCTAAAATCTGTGATTCTATTAAAGCTCAACTCCACGCCAATCTCCATCTGACGGCGATAATTAATTATTTGCAGCTAGGTATAACGCTTCGGCTCTGTAGTGGTATCGGGTCAATAGGGTAAATATTGATAGTGCATGGCCCGGCTTGAGTTGTGAGGTGAATGCCAGGCTGTCAATACGGCCGATGAATTGCCAACCAGAAGCAGTCAACAGTAGGCACGACAGGGCAGGTTTTGATATCATCAGCGCCAGATTTTACGCCATTGATGGTTGGGTTTATGTTGTATTCACTACTCACTGTGTTTGCGCCTATGTTACTGGGTGCACAAATTTTGCTGACGCTGGTTTTAGTTAAAGGGGACATTTGCCCCGGACAGCGCGGACGCATCCATAAAGTGCTGCCGGCCATTGCTGTACTCTGGTTGGCGGTCACTTCAATCAAGATCGAAGCCTTTTTGATTGTCGCTGCGCTTTTCTATTTCTATTCCCAGGTTCAGACCAAGAAAACCCGTGACAGCGGGCCGATGTGGGTACTGTATCTGGCTGATGGGCTGGCGATTGCTTACGTAGCCATTTTACTGGGAGAAGCGCACAGTTGGTCGGGAGCATTATCTCTGCTGACCATGGTGGCGCTATTGGGCGCGATGTTTGGTCACCTGCTGATGACCATTGCCCGTACCCGTTTACAGGCTTTCCACCGTATTTTGCCAGTGGCTGGTATTCTCTCTGCCATGTTAACCACGTTATGCATCGTGCCTTATGCGCACAGTCTCGATAGTGACAGCCTGTATGCCATGACTCAGCCGTTGCTGATCAGTTTTGCACTCCTGGTTGCCGGTATCATTGTCTGGAGCTGGCATATCATGATGTCAAAGACGGTTGATAAAGTGCAGCTTGCTGTGGCTCAGGTTATGATTCTTGCGGCATCGACCGGTTTCCACGGTCTTTACCTGATGTAAGCTGTTCCCGGATGAAATATAAAAAACAGTGAGAAAGCGCCTTCGGGCGCTTTTTTTGTGGTTCATCGCGGATTGGTGGTGTCACTCAGATCCCGCCTGGAGAGTAAATTCACCCCGGAGGGCGGAATTTCGTTCTAAGCTTATACGGAGAAAGGGCGTTGTATGACATGACCAATTTACGTGGTGGTGGCCGAGCTGCTGTATGTCTGCGTCCTGTCGTTCTGTAATCTGAGGAGCACCATAATGGATTTGAGTAATGCCGGTAAGTTAGACAGTGCCATTCTGTTGGGAATCGTCAATGAAAAGTTACGTCTTGAATGTGACAGCCTTGATGAGTTGGTGAGCACTTATGAAATGGATGTGGATCATGTGGTCGACAAACTGAGTGGTCTCGGATTTCAGTACGACCCGCTGACCAATCAGTTTAAATGTGCCGGGCACTAGCCAGGGCCGAGAGTTAATCAAAGGGCCTGCTTAATAGCAGGCCCTTTGGCAAAGTGTATTCCTGTCAGGCCATCTTGATGCCATCAAGGTGGCTTTTGCATTGCTGACGGGCGGTGGCAAAAAAAGCCTGCAGATAACGTTTATCTTTCTCACTGTTGCGGGTTGCAGCAAACAAGCGGCGCCACAGACCTTTGCCGAGTGGTTTACTGGTCACCAGACCCTGACGTGAAAACTCACTGATGGCCCAGTTTGGTAGGGCGGCCACGCCAAGCCCTGCCGAGACCATCTGAACCAGCATCAGCGTATTGTCGGCTTGTTTCCATTTGGCCGGCTCAATGCCTGCCGGCTGCAGAAAATGTTTCACCACGTCGAGACGCTGCTTCTGGACCGGATAGCTGAGCATGGTTTGTCCGGCTAAATCTTCTGGTGTAATAAACTCTTTTTCCGCCAGCGGGTGGTTGGTTGCGGTCACCAAACGCATTTCGAAATCGAACAGCGGCTCATAATGCACTTCGGAACGCGGCAGAATATCGGAAGTAATTACCAGATCCAACTCACCGGCCAGTAAGGCCGGCAGAGGCTCAAAGCCGAAGCCGGATGAGAAATCCAGCGCGACACTTGGCCAGGCAATCTGATATTCGCGCAGAGCAGGCATCAGCCACTGAAAACAAGAGTGGCATTCTATCGCCATGTGCAGGCGTCCGTTTACATCTTCTTTCAGACTGGCCAGTTCATTTTCTGCTTTGGCGAGCTTAGGGAGTACCTCATCGGCGAGCTTAAGTAAGATTTCGCCTTCCGAGGTAAAGCGTACCGGACGGGTTTTACGCAGAAACAGCTGTCCGCCAATGCGGGCTTCGAGATCTTTAATCTGATGCGATAGTGCAGACTGGGTTAAATGCAGCGCTGTAGCCGTGGAAGTCAGCGAACCAGTGTCCCGCAGTGATACCAGTGTACGCAGGTGCTTGAGTTCTATCATGAGTTGCCTAGTCCAACTTGGAATTATATTTTGGAATTTACGCCGTTTTTATAGATGTGTAAACATCTAGACGTCTATTTAATCTAAATAAACTTAAAGTACGAGTAGTTCACCATGAATTATTTTAATAAACAAGTTGAATATTAAATGGCGGGTTAACTTTACGTCGAGGGCATTCAGTCAGGCGGTTTTTGGTTTGCATACACCTGATATGTTGTGTGCGGGAGTCAGCGTGTTACATAAAAAAGCGAGAGGCTTCATTGAAGCCGCCTTTTCTTATTCAATCTGGCGGTAACGAATGCTATTCTGCAAAGGTCAATAAAGCAACGATAATATGACACATGGTGGATAAGGAGTATTTCCACTGTTCAGCACTCTTAGGGAAAGCAGTAATATGACAAAATCGTTTGGACTTAAACAAATCCTTCTTGTTTCGGTCATGGCCTTGGTCGCGGCATCAGTAGCGATATCCAGTACCATCTCCTACCTGAAGGAATCGGAAGTGATCAGCGCAATGATCACCCGCAGCGGCGAGATCTATACCCAGGATAAAGCCAATCTGGTACAGACCTTCATTCAGGAAAAAATCACGGCGGTGAAAGGGATAGGCGAACTGTATAAAGAGCAGCCTTATCCGGGTAATTCGGCGCAGGATTACATCGACTTGACCGAGCTGTTTGCCACGACGCTGGCGACCGGCAGCTCTTTCATCGGCTTTGAATCCAATGGTGATGCCTACTGGAACCAGATTACCGATGCGTGGCCCGGGCATAAATTCAATGGTGATATTCGCACCATGAGTTACTACAAGGAGGGGCGTCAGTCGACAACACCTTCATTGACCGACCCGTATCCGGATTCTGCTGATCCGAACACTTATTGGGTCAGTATTGTGCAGCGTACTCAGGATGGCATGTTGGGGGTCGACATGAAACTGGGTTTCCTCAATAAGCTGGTGGAACAATCGACTGATCTGGCCGGCAGTGCTGCCATGATCATCAACCATGATGGTACGGTGCTGGCGGCTTCACAAAACAGCGCGCTAAAACCTGGTGACAAGACACTCGAGAGCGACTGGTTTAAAGGTGCAGCGAAGAGCATTATTGGTTCTGAGCACAGTTTGCAGGACTATCAACTGAACGGTGAGGAGAAAATCCTTTACTCGAGTCAGATTAAAGTAGCCAACAAAAACTGGTACTTTGTTATTGGGCAAAGTAAGGGTATTGCTTTTGCCAATCTAACCGACTCTAAGCGCTCTGCCATTGTGATAGGCCTGGTGGCTACCCTGGTCAGCGTGTTGATCGCTTACCTGGTGATTCAGGTGCTGTACCGTCCGATTTTATCGCTCAAACAGACCATCAACAGCCTGTCGAGCGGCAACGGCGATTTGACCCAACGTCTTGAAGTGAAATCGCAAGATGATCTCGGTCAGATAGCTCAGGGTGTGAACAACTTCATCAGCCAGTTACAGAGTATGATGCTGGAGATCAAGCAGGCTTCACAAACGCTGCAGTCGAACGTGGGTTCGGTCGAAACACTGTCACAGCGTAACGCCGACAAGTTGCGCCATCACGTGGTCGAGACTGAGCAGATCGTCACTGCGCTGGAAGAGATGAATGCGACCGCCGGTTCCACCGCGTCGGACGCCGCCAACACCTCCAATATTACCCAGCAGGCAAACCACACCAGTGTTGAATCACGTCAGATTATGGCTCGTTCACTGGCGACTGTGGATGCACTGATTAAAGACGTGGACATGACGGTCGACAGTGTGCGCAGCATGAGTGAAGAAACTCAGAGTATTCATTCGGTTCTGACCGTGATTGGCGAAATTGCAGAACAGACTAATCTGCTGGCGCTGAATGCGGCCATAGAAGCGGCGCGAGCCGGTGAGCAGGGGCGTGGTTTTGCTGTGGTCGCCGATGAAGTGCGCAATCTGGCTAACCGCACCAAGGACAGTACCCAGGAAATCGAAAATGCGATTGGCCGTTTGTTGCAGGGGAATCAGGTTGTGGTTGATGCGATGAGTAAAACCAAGCTGCGCTGCCATGATACCGCCAGCAGCTCTCAGAACGTGTCTGACAGCCTGGAAACCATGGCGAGCTACATCGACGACATCAACGACCTCAGCACCCAGATTGCCACGGCAGCGGAAGAGCAGAGCAGCGTGACTCATGGGGTCAGCGAGAGCATGAACGAGCTGAACCAGATTGTGACCGAGCTGGATGAAATTGGCTCACGCACTCTGGCGGGCATGAGTGACATCACCCAGGTCAACCAGCAGATTGTCTCGACCATCAGTCGCTTTAAGCTTTGATGGTGATCGGTAAATCAATGGAACCGGTAAATAAGTTAACCGTTAAACAATCCGAGCGTTAACCGACAGATAAAAAAACAGGAGGCTCAGGCCTCCTGTTTTTTATGGACAATCTTTTTCAGTCACCATTTGGTCAATCATCAGCTGGCCGCGGGTATTACGTATCTTAATCCGGTAGCTTAGACCAACATCCAGATTGGCACGGATGTCTTTGTCATTGCAGAAGCTGTGAATGCTGTTTTGCAGTACCTGGCTGGCAGGCTTGGCCTTGGGATGATCGGTGTTATAGACCATCATCATCTCAATCACGCTGCCAGTGGAGCTGGCACGCATCATATTCAGCGGACCGAGTTCAAGCGGCAACTCTGCACTTAGAATACTGGCGCGATTGGCGGCCAGCAGTTCCAGATTTTTTTCACGTTCAGCCGTCGAGCTACACCCGGCCAGTAACGCCAGGCTGATCAGCGCCAGACCAAAGGATGATTTTTTCATATCAGAATACTTTTTTGAATGGTTTCACGATAACGTTAGCATAAACACCGGCAGTTACATAAGGATCTGCGTCTGCCCAGGCTTTGGCGTCATCCAGTGAATTGAACTCTGCGATCACAGTTGACCCCGTAAATCCTGCTTCACCCGGATTATCTGAATCAATCGCCGGCATCGGACCTGCTGTTAACAAGCGGCCTTCATCCTGGAGAATTTGCAGTCGCTCGAGGTGAGCAGGGCGAACGCTCATACGTTTCTCCAGCGAGTTTTCAACATCTTGTGAGAAGATGACGTACCACATATTAATTTCCTTATAAGTTGCTTAACGGTAAGTGTATACCTAAATTAGGTCGGGCATACTAATGTACTGAAACAGATTAAGTTTTAAAGGGCAAGAAACAGATTTTGTGATTATTTGCCTGGCTTAATCGGACGCGGGCGGCCATCTGCATCAATGGCCACGTAGTTAAACGTCGCTTCGCAGACCTGAAAACGGTCCAATACTCCGTTTTCTTTGATAGGTTTTACCCAAACTTCCAGATTAATTGACATCGACGTACGGCCGATTTTGGTGCATTCGCCGTAGCAACAGACGACATCACCCACCCGGACCGGTTTCTTAAAGGTAATGCTCGATACCGACACAGTGACAATACGTCCGCAGGAGATTTCTTTGGCCAGAATGCCGCCGGCCAAATCGAGCTGAGACATAATCCAGCCACCAAAGATATCGCCGTTCGCATTGGTATCGGCTGGCATCGCCAGGGTTCTGAGCAGCAACTGGCCCTTCGGAGAGTGTACTTCCTGATTCATTCTTGATATCCGCAATAAACAAAACAGCGACCATATAGGTCGCTGCAACAACAATAACTGGAATTATAACAACAAAAGTTTCAGTGATTCACCTTTCGGACACTGTTTGCTGTTTTACTCGCCAGAGTTGTTCTGCTCTTTAGGCAGGTGCTTATAAATATAGACACCGGTCAGCAGAGTGTAAGCGAAAGTCGCCGCCAACAGGCCGAACACTTTAAAGTTGACCCAGGTGTCGAGTGGCAGCTTGTATGCGATGTAAATATTGAGAACCGCACATACAGAGAAGAAACCGACCCAGGCCCAGTTTACCTTGCTCCATACCGCTTCCGGCAGAGTAATCTCTTTGCCCAGCATACCTTTAATCGCTGATTTGCCCATCAAATGGCTGATCGTCAGTCCCAGAGCGAAAATCACGTAGACAATCGTTACTTTCCATTTAATGAAGTTATCATCGTGTAGGAAGATGGTCATGCCACCAAAAACCGCCACCAACAGAAAGGTGATGAGCTGCATTTTTTCCACTTTCTTAAACAGGAAGTAAGTCACCACTATCTGTACTGCTGTTGCTGCAATGAGTGCGCCGGTGGCGACATAGATATCGTAGAACTTGAACAGGGCAAAAAAGATGATCAGTGGGATAAAGTCGAGCAATTGTTTCATGGTGTAGATACGTCCGAATAGTAGCTTGATGACAGTCTAACGAATTAAGACCGCCAGCTAAACATTAAATGATAATTTGAAACAAATTTGTCGGCGCTGGCGCATGGTTACAACTGGCAGGCGAGTGTTTGAGCGTTGTGTAAGTAACCTTCATTGCTCAGGTTTTCGACCAGCTGCTCCAGCTCATCATCGGACAGGTTAAAGCAGCTCGACTTACCGGTCATGTCACGTAAGGTTTGATGGTAGGCACTATTGTCGCTGGCTCCGAAGCGCTCTTGCAGCAGGGTTTCGATACCTTGGTGAATCAGAGTGTAATAGCAGTGGCGTTGCATGGTCATGGCAGACCTCCTTAGTAAAGCCACTCAGGCGAAGTCTGGTTTCAAATATTTCTACGTGACACTGAAGTAAAAGGTGCAACGGCCATGGCAAAATAGCAGGCATGAAAAAGCCACTCCGAAGAGTGGCTTTGGCAATATTGTCGGGGCAGTGCCCGCTTAATCAGAATTATGCTTCCTGATTCTGGTACTCTTTTTCCGCTTCTGCTGCTTCTTCTTTGATCAGAGCATCAACGATAACTGCACACGCTGCGTCACCAGTGATGTTCAGCGCAGTACGGATCATATCGAAGATACGGTCCAGAGCGAACAGCAGTGGCAGACCTTCGATTGGAATACCTGCCGCCAGCAGTACTGCAACAACCAGGAATGATGGACCCGGTACGCCCGCCTGACCGACAGCACCCAGAGTTGCAGTGACGATGATCGCTACGTAAGCGCCCATGCTCAGGTCAATGTGGAACAGCTGTGCGAAGAAGATAGCAACCAGGCCGTAGTAAATCGCGTTACCGGACATGTTGATGGTTGCGCCCAGAGGCAGCACGAATGATGCGGTAGAGTTACGCACACCCAGTTCGTTTTCAACGGTGTCCATTGTTACTGGCAGAGTCGCCATTGACGATGCGGTCGACAGTGCCACAGCTTGCGGTTTCTTCATCGCTTTGATGAAGTTTCTTCGCTGAAGTCTTAGTGAAGATTTGGATCATCAGCGGGTAAACCACGAAACCGAAAATCAGGATAGCGGCTACGTAAACAACAAACAGTTTGAACACCACCATCAGGGCGCCGAAACCGAAGGTACCTACCGCTTCAGCCATCAGACCGAACACACCAATTGGTGCGATAACCATGACCTTGTTGATCATCCATACCATAGAGTCAACCAGGGTGTTTACACCGTTGATTACTGGCTCACGTTTGCTCTTTGGCTGCTTAGAAATGGCTACGCCCAGGAACAGACAGAACACAAGAATCTGCAGGATGTTCGCTTCATTCAGTGACTGGAAAACGTTGGTTGGGATCATACCAATGATGGTGGCCCAGAAAGTTGGCAGTTCACCTTTTGATGCATATTCAGAAGAGAACATGCCTTCCACGCCGGACACATCGATGCCCAGACCTGGCTGGAATACGGCACCCATGACCAGAGCCAGCGCAACCGCCAGCGCTGAAGTTACAGCAAAGTAACCCAGAGTGACGAAGCCGACTTTACCTGCTGACTGGCTGTCACCCAGACCGGCTGCACCTGAAATCAGGGCAACGGCAACCAGTGGGATCACCAGCATTTTGATCAAATTAATGAAAATGGCACCCAGAGGTGCAAACATTGCGGCGTCTTGACCCATGGTGGCACCGATTGCAGTACCCAGGATCATCGCAATCACGACCTGAACGCCGATGTTGCTTAATAAGTTCTTTTCTTTTAACACTTCCATAACCTCTGTGCTAACAATATTGAAATGTCCAGTATTACCCTCTGTTCATAATATGTTCAGTGGATAATTGTATTGTTCCCGCTTTTTACACGTTCCTGTCACAATTGGCAATATGTAATCAGGGTGAATTTGGCATCAAACAACTATTTCATTGACGTGAGTAGGATTTTTAAGCACACGAAAACGTTTGCTTTGAAGTTTTAAGCAAGTGAAATATCAGTGAACTAGCACAGTATAAGGTGGGAATAAAACGGGGAGTTGTTAGTAAAATGTTTGGTTTCTGACATGAGTAAGAAACCAAACACTTATCTTAACAGCGCTTACAGATAAGTCGCTGCTTTCATATTACGGGTGAATTGTGCTAATTCTGTTAACATTTTCTCATCGTCACCTTGGTTGGTCTCGATGATTTTCACCACGGCAGAACCCGAGATAGCGCCGGCAGCGCCGGAAGCGATAGCCTGCTTAACCTGCTCCGGTTCAGAAATGCCAAAGCCAAGCAGAGAAGGTGGCGCGTTATACTGGTTGAGTTTTTCCAGCTGAGTCAGGACCGGCATCTTCGCTTTAGTTTCGGTACCGGTGACACCGGCACGAGACAGCAGGTAAGTGTATCCACCACCTAGTTTGGCTACAGACTGCAGGGTTTCATCGCTGGCTGTCGGCGGTGTGATGAAAATTGGCTTGATGCCGTATTTATTCGCCGCTGCGACGAATTCTTCACTTTCGTTGGTCGGAACGTCCGCCACCAGCACCGAATCGATGCCCGCTTGCTGGCAACGCTGGTAGAAGCTGTCGACACCGCGTGCGTAAACCAGGTTCGCATACATCAGCAGACCAATTGGCAGCTCCGGATACTGAGCACGGATCTTACCAATCAGCTCAAAACAGACGCTCGGCGTGGTTTTTGCGTCCAGAGCTCGAATGTTTGCGCCCTGAATGGTCGGACCGTCCGCCAGCGGATCAGAAAACGGGATACCCAGTTCCAGAGCATCAGCACCAGATTCGACCAGCGTTTGCATGATACGCAGTGATTGCTCCGGGTTCGGATCGCCGATGGTGACAAACGGAACGAACACACCCTGTTTGTTGTCAGCCAGACGCTGGAATAGCGATTGATAGCGGTCCATTAGATCTCTCCTTTTTCTTCTAAAATCTTCAGTACGGTGAAGATATCTTTGTCACCACGGCCGGAAAGGTTAACCACCAGCAATTGTTCTTTTTCAGGTTCGGCGTAAGCCATTTTCACAGCCTGAGCCAGTGCATGCGAAGATTCCAGCGCAGGGATGATGCCTTCATTGCGGGCCAGTTTCTGGAACGCTTCCAGCGCTTCATCATCGGTAATGCTTTCGTATTCGGCGCGGCCAATCGCATTCAGGTGCGCATGCTGCGGACCGACTGATGGGAAGTCCAGACCAGCAGAAACGGAGTAAGACTCTTCAATCTGACCGTCTTCGTCCTGCATCATCGGTGCTTTCATACCGAAGTAAATGCCGGTTTTACCGTGTTTCAGCGGCGCACCGTGCATGTCGGTATCAATACCTTTACCGGCTGGTTCAACACCAATCAGGCGCACAGACTCTTCTTCGATGAAATCAGCGAACATACCAATAGCGTTTGAACCGCCACCGACACAAGCAATCACGGCATCCGGCAGACGTCCTTCACGCGCCAGGATCTGGTTCTTGGTTTCTTCACCAATAATGCGCTGGAATTCACGCACGATAGTCGGGAACGGGTGAGGACCAGCGGCAGTACCCAGCAGGTAGTGCGCGGTTTCGTAGCTGCCAGACCAGTCACGCAGCGCTTCGTTACACGCATCTTTCAGCGTTGCTGAACCGGAATGAACCGGGATCACTTCTGCTCCCATCAGGCGCATACGGAATACGTTCGGGCTTTGACGTTCGACGTCTTTCGCGCCCATGTAAACGCGGCATTTCAGGCCCATCAACGCACAAGCCAGAGCGGTTGCGACGCCGTGCTGACCCGCACCTGTCTCGGCGATGATTTCCGTTTTGCCCATGCGTTTAGCCAGCAGCGCCTGACCCAGTACTTGGTTGGTTTTGTGTGCGCCGCCGTGCAGCAGATCTTCACGCTTCAGGTACAGTTTGGTTTTGGTGCCTTTGGTGATGTTTTGCGTCAGGGTCAGTGCGGTCGGACGGCCTGCGTACTCTTGCAGCAGCGTCATAAATTCAGAACGAAACTCAGGGTCTTCCTGGGCGTCGATAAAAGCCTGTTCCAGCTGGTCAAGCGCCGGAACCAGGATTTGTGGTACAAACTGACCACCGTATTCGCCAAAGTAGGCGTTTAATTTTGCCATGATCTTATTCCTTCAATAACCGTTTGTTGCGATTTATGGTTATGGTCAATTAGTAATTACGGATTTCGTTGAATGCCTGGCGCAGTTTGGCCATGTCTTTTTTACCCGGTTCGCTCTCAACCCCTGAGTTGAGATCCAGACCGAGACAGCCAAGCTGGGCTGCTTGTTTGACATTGTCCGGAGACAGGCCGCCAGCCAGCATAATGCGCTGCGGATTGTCGATCAGGTTCCAGTCAAACACGCTGCCGGTACCGCCACTCTGGTTGCCCACTTTGGCATCAAGCAAGTGACGGTCGACGTTGTTCAGCATGGCTGGTAACTTGTCTTCGACGCCGTACGCCTTCCATACCTCAGTCTGCCCCGGCAGACGGGCTTTGAGCGCGTCGATATAAGTCTGGTCTTCATCACCGTGCAGCTGCACGGCAAACAGGCCAAGGTCAGTAGCGATATCAACGACAGTATCGATACTGTGATTCTGGAACACACCCACGTATTGCAGCGGCGCACCGCTCATGGTCATGCGTGCGGTTTCCACATCCACGTAGCGTTTCGATTTTTCGACAAAAATCAGGCCACCAAATGCCGCGCCGGCCTGATACGCTTTCACCGCGTCGTCGGCATGAGTCAGGCCACACACTTTGTTTTCACCCAGCACCACTTTACGTACCGCCAGTTCAACATTGTCCTGGCTCATCAGTGAGCTGCCGATCAAAAAGCCGTTGGCGAAGCGGGACAGGTCACGGACTTGCTGGTGAGTGTAAATACCAGACTCGGAAATGACGGTGGTCCCTTTTGGCAGCTTAGGCGCCATCTGTTTGGTACGGTTAAGATCCGTCGTCAAATCGCGCAGGTTACGGTTGTTGATACCGATAACCCGTGCCTGCAGTGCCACAGCACGCTCCAGCTCTTCATCGTTGCTGACTTCAGTCAGCACGCCCATGCCCAATTCGTGAGCCACGTTAGCCAGCTCACGGTAAGTGTCGTCATCCAGTACAGATAACATCAGCAGAATGGCATCGGCGCCGTAGTGACGAGCAAGATAAACCTGGTAAGTGTCGATCATGAAATCTTTGCACAGTACTGGCTGGGAAACCTGGGCACGCACGCGTGGCAGGAAGTCAAAGCTGCCCTGAAAGTATTTCTCATCGGTCAGTACAGAGATGGCATTCGCGTACTGGTTGTAGACTGACGCTATGTAGTCCAGATCGAAATGCTGACGAATTAATCCCTTCGATGGCGATGCCTTTTTACATTCCAGAATGAAGACGGTGTTGTCGCCGCTGAGTGCATCGTAGAAGCTACGATCGGAAGCGGTCAGCAAAGATTTAAAGGTTTCCAGTGGCTGTGAGGCTTTGCGCTCTGCAACCCAGGTTACTTTGTCAGTGACGATTTTTGCCAGTACTTCGGCCATCTGGGCGTTGTGCACCGAAATGTGCTCAGACAATTGTCCGGATGATGGGGTGTGTGCTTCGTTTCTGTTCAGACACGTTTTGTTCAGACATCAGGGGATTAACCTCGCTCTGCTAGTTGTTGTACCAGATCAAACGCTTTGCCTGAGTTCATGACATCAATGGCTTGTTGTGCGTTGGCTTTCAAATCTTCAAAGCCAAACATGCGCAGCAACAGGGCAACGTTCACCGCCACGGCGGCGACCTGAGCAGATGTACCCTTGCCAGTCAGAATGTTTTCGATGATGAGGCGGTTTTCCTGTGGGTCGCCACCTTCAATAGCTTGCAGCGGGTAGCTGTCTAAGCCAAAGTCTTGCGGCGTGAGGGTGTACTCGACAATCTCACCATCTTTGATTTCGGCAACCAGTGTCTCTCCGTGAATTGCCACTTCGTCCAATCCTGAACCATGAACCACAGCGGCTCGTTTCAGTCCCATTTGTACCATGGTTTCTGCGATAGGACGAACCAATTCTGGGCTGTATACGCCCATTAGTTGGATATTCGGGCGGGCCGGGTTAATCAGCGGGCCGAGAATGTTGAAAATGGTGCGGGTCTTCATGCTCTGGCGTACTGGTGCCGCATGACGGAAACCGCCGTGATATTGCGGCGCAAACAGGAAGGCGACGCCAAGGTCGTCCAGTGCCTGACGGGTATCCTGTGCGCTCATTTCCATGTTGATACCAAATGCGCTGAGCAGGTCCGATGAACCGGATTTGCTCGATACGCCGCGGTTACCGTGTTTGGCCACTTTTACCCCACACGCTGCCGCCACGAAAGCGGAGGTGGTTGAGATGTTGATGGTGTTAGCGCCGTCGCCACCGGTACCGACGATATCGGCAAAGTCGTAATCCGGGCGCGGGAAGGGACTGGCATTCGCTACCAGGGCGCGCACTGCACCGACGATTTCGTCCGGTGTTTCACCTTTGATTTTGAGCGCGGTCAGCGCAGCAGCCATCAGCGGCTGTTCACATTCACCGCGAATAATGTAGTCAAATAGTGCCTGGCTCTCATCCTGAGTCAGCGCCTGTTGTTCATACAGCTTATTAATAATCGCTTGCATTGCTTTCTCTCCGTATCCTGCCAGCTCGTTGATTTGTATCAGTTGTTCAGCGAGCTGTTAATCTTTTTTGTCTGTCGTCTTCGTGCCGGGTCTGTCGTTCGCGAGTTGGATCTGTCGTCGAATCAAAAGGGACGTGTCGTTATGCTTTATCCATTGCCCAGTTAATCGCGTTTGCGAGCAGAGTCGCGCCCTGAGTTGTCATGATGGATTCCGGGTGGAACTGGAAGCCGCACAGTTTGTCGGCATCGTTGACAATCGACATCGCCAGGCCGTCTACTTCCGCTGTGACCGTCAGGCTGTCCGGAACTTGTGTAGCAACCAGAGAGTGGTAACGGGCAATCGCCAGCGGCGAAGGCAGCCCCTGATAAATCGGGTGCTGGTTATGCTCCATCATCGAGACTTTACCGTGTACGATTTCACCCGCACCGGCTACAACGCCGCCGTAGGCTTCCACCATGGCCTGATGACCAAGACAAATACCGATCATCGGCACTTTACCTTTCAGGCGTTGCAGGATTTCCGGCATGGAACCCGCTTCAGAAGGCGCACCCGGGCCCGGTGACAGAACCACTACGGCGTTATCGAGTTTGGCGACAGCCTGCTCAATGACGTCCGCCGGAATATGGTTGCGGTAAATCGTCACCTGGTGTCCCAATGAACGGAATTGATCAACCAGGTTGTAGGTAAAAGAGTCAAAGTTATCGATAAAAACGATATTGGCGGTTTGAGTTGCTTGAGTCATGTTGAGTATCCTTACGCCTGGTGAGCAAATTGAATCGCGGAAATCACCGCCTGAGCTTTACCGCGTGTTTCATCGGCTTCGGATTGCGGGTCTGAGTCATACACCACACCCGCGCCAGCCTGAACCTGGGCAATGCCGTTCTCGACAAAAGCGGAACGGATGACGATACAGGTATCCAGATCGCCTTCACCGGTCAGGTAGCCCACCGCGCCGCCGTAGCTGCCACGGCGTTCTTTCTCAACATCACGAATCAGCTGCATGGCGCGGATTTTCGGCGCGCCGGTCAGCGTGCCCATGTTCATGCAGGCCTGGTAAGCGTGCAGGGCATCCAGATCGCTGCGTAATTGGCCAACGACACGAGATACCAGGTGCATCACGTGGCTGTAGCGATCCACTTTCAGCAAATCTGCCACGTGACGGCTGCCTGCTTCGGCGATACGCGCCACATCATTACGGGCCAGGTCAACCAGCATCATGTGTTCGGCGTTCTCTTTCTTGTCGCAGCGCAGTTCCAGTTCCAGACGGCTGTCGAGGTCGAAGTTAATCGAACCATCCGCATTTTTACCGCGCGGGCGGGTACCGGCGATCGGATAGATTTCAATCTGGTTGGTGTCTGTTTCGTATTTCAGTGCGCTCTCCGGTGAAGCACCGAACAGGGTAAAGCGTTCATCCTGCATGTAGAACATGTACGGGCTCGGATTACTCTCTTTCAGGCGCTGGTAAGCGGCCAGCGGTGAAGGGCAAGGCAGGAAGAAACGGCGTGACGGGACGACCTGGAAAATATCACCTTTAATGACATGATCTTTCAGGTCGCGCACGATATCGCAGAAACTGCTCGTCTTCGATGTTAGTGGTCAGTTCGACGTTTGGCAGCTTAGTGGCTTGCGGCAGAGTCAGATTGTGTGACGTTTGCGCTTTGATCTCTTCCTGACGGGCACGCAGAGTGGCTTTGACAGCACTATCAGAGGTGAACGCGGTGGCCTGTAACTGGCTGGTTGCGGTCTGGTGGTCGATGACCATCAGGTTCTCAGACACATAAAACACGTAATCGGGACAGTCGTTGGTTGCGGTTGCATCGCCCAGCGGCTCGAAGTTAGCCACCATATCGTAAGCAAACAGGCCGCCGAGGAAGATGGCGTATTTATCTTTGTCACTCAGATCAAAGCTGTGCTGCACCAGGCGCAGAGCGTCGAATGATGACGCTTCACGCAGGCGCGAATCTTCATCTAATGTGTCGCATGGGGTGGTAAACGTCAGCGTCAGAGTTGACTCGCTGCGCTGGCTCGGGATGTCAGCGACCACGTTTTGCGCCAGAACGTTAATCAGAGCGCGGCCGTTATCACTTAACGCCTGAAATGTGACTTCGTGGCCGTAGCAGATGATACGCACCGCGGCGTCAACCAACAGCAGGCTTTTCAGGTTTTGTTTTGAGTCGATTTCGGCAGATTCCAGCAACAGGCAGTCTGTTTTACCTTCACACAAAGCGTGAAACAGTGCGGTTGGATCCTGGGTGTACGGCAACGTAGTATTCAGTACTTCAATGGTTGCACGATTTTTGATTTCAATGGCCTTGTTCACAAGACCTCCTTATCTGAATTTTGCGTTTGCCGGTTGGGTTTGTTCGCTTGAATGCAGACTGATGTATGGAGCGAAACCCGACGAATAATATAATGAAAAATAAAGTAAAAAGCCCGCTGAGTCAGCGGGCTTCTTGAAAGACGTTTCCTGTCAGACAGGTATACGCGAGCCCACTAAGAACTTGTCCAAGTGTGCCACCAGTTAAGCGCTGCGCCGGCAGTGCTGAATTGGGGATTATGGTTTGATGTAATTTCTAGTAACATGGGAACCTCAAACTGTGCTCTCGTATTTGTGTACTAGTAAACTAGTGCGGAGGTCGAAAGTCAAGCCCAAATAACCGGCAAATTAAAAAAATTATGAAAATTGACCTACACAGTCACACCACGGCATCTGACGGTCGTCTGAGTTTCGAACAACTGATTGAAAGAGCCGTTGAATTTAACATCGATGTGCTGGCGATCACTGACCACGATACGGTCGATTCACTGCAACCGGCGCGTGAGTACATTCAGTCCAGACAGCATGCGATTACCCTGATCAACGGGATTGAATTCTCGACCGTGTGGCAAAACAAAGACATTCACATTGTCGGCCTTAATATCGATATCGAAACGCCGGAGCTGCTGCGTTTAATTGAAGCGCAAAAAGCGCATCGTGTTGCGCGGGCGGAAATGATTGCCCAGCGTTTGGAAAAGGCGACCCGTGAAGGTGTGTTAGCCGAAGTGCAAGCCATCGCCGGCGATGCACCGATCACCCGTGCCCATTTTGCTAAATGGCTGGTGGATGCCGGCTATGTGAAGAATATGCAGCAGGTATTTAAAAAATATCTGACCCGCAACAATCCGGGTTATGTGCCACCGAACTGGTGTACGATGGACGATGCGATTAATGCCATCCATGCCGCGGGCGGCCTGGCGGTTTCTTGCTCATCCGGCCCGTTATGATCTGACCACCAAATGGCTGAAACGCCTGATTGCAGCGTTCGCAGAAGCGGGCGGGGATGCGATGGAAGTGGCTCAGCCGCAACAAGCGCCGCAAGAAAAACGCAATCTTGCTGATTATGCGATACAATACAATCTATTAGCTTCTCAAGGCAGCGACTTTCATTACCCGTCCCCGTGGATGGAATTAGGGCGCAATCTTTGGTTGCCTTCCGGAGTAGAACCTGTTTGGAGAGATTGGACTAATCTCCCTAAGCATCCAGTCGAGAGACTCAATGATGAGGTATCACAATGAGCCAGTTTTTTTATGTGCATCCTGAGAATCCACAAGCCCGTCTGATCAACCAGGCGGTTGCAATTATTCGTAATGGCGGTGTGGTTGTTTACCCGACCGATTCCGGTTATGCACTGGGTTGCCAGCTAGAAAACAAACATGCCCTGGAGCGTATTTGCCAGATCCGCCGCCTGGACGACAAGCATAACTTTACGCTGTTGTGCCGTGATTTATCTGAACTATCTTTATATGCACGCGTAGATAATACAGCCTTTCGTCTGCTGAAGAACAATACTCCTGGCCCTTACACCTTTATTTTTAAGGGAACCAAAGAAGTACCGCGTCGTCTGATGAACGCCAAGCGTAAGACAATCGGTATCCGTGTTCCGGACAACAAGATTGCTCTTGATCTGCTGGAGGCGCTGGGCGAACCCCTGATGTCGACCTCGCTGATCCTGCCGGGCAATGTGAACACCGAATCGGATCCGGAAGAGATTCGCGATCGTCTTGAGCACGCAGTGGATGTGATTCTGGCGGGCGGTTATCTGGGCGAACAGCCGACCACTGTGATTGATTTCAGCGAAGATGAAATGCAGGTGGTTCGTTTGGGCGCGGGCGATCCGACGCCATTTGAGTAATCGAACAGGCGCTAATAAAAAGGTGCTTTTTCGCGGATTCTTTGCGATACTACGCGACCGCGATTTTGAGGTCGCATCTTGTTATTCGACGTCTGAGAAGACGACATCATAGGTAGATAAATGAGCGAAAAGTTACAAAAGGTTTTAGCACGTGCTGGTCATGGTTCTCGTCGTGAGCTGGAAGCTCTGATCCGAGCTGGGCGCGTAAGTGTTAATGGCAAGGTAGCTGTACTGGGCGAACGCCTGGATGATGAAAACGCCATCGTGCGTATTGACGGACACGTTGTGTCTGCCAAAGCGCAGGAAGAAGTTGTATGTCGCGTTTCTGGCTTACTACAAGCCGGAAGGTGAACTGTGTACCCGTCACGACCCGGAAGGTCGTCGTACGGTGTTTGATCGTCTGCCAAAAATTCGTGGCTCGCGCTGGATTTCGGTGGGCCGTCTGGATGCTAACACCTCTGGTCTGCTGCTGTTCACTACCGATGGTGAACTGGCTAACCGTCTGATGCACCCGAGTCGTCAGGTTGAACGTGAGTATCTGGTACGTGTGTTCGGTGATGTGACCGAAGATAAAGTACGTAACCTGGTACGCGGCGTTGAGCTGGACGATGGTATGGCACGTTTTGAAGACGTAGTTTATGCCGGCGGTGAAGGCATGAACCACACGTTCTACGTCGTGATCAACGAAGGTCGTAACCGTGAAGTTCGTCGTCTGTGGGAATCTCAGGAAACCACAGTAAGCCGACTGAAGCGTGTGCGTTACGGTGACATCTTCCTGGATAAGAAACTGCCTCGTGGCGGTTGGATGGAACTGTCGCTGAAAGACGTGAACTACCTGCGTGAACTGGTGGAACTGAAACCGGAAAACAGCACTATGCTGGATGTGTCGAAAGACAACACTTCTCGTAAACGTGAGCGTTCACGCAGCCAGAAGATCCGTCGTGCAGTTCGTCGCCATGAAGAGCGCGTCAATACACCAGCCGGTGGTCGTGCTAACTCTCGTCGCAAAGAGGGCGGCTCTCGTACTAAAGTAGCCAGCGAACCACGCAAAGGCCGTTAATTGTACCTGCTCAGCCTGCTGGTTGCGTCTGATTAAAGCCGCAGAGCTGGCAAACGCTACAGTAATGAGAAAATTTGAATAATAAAACCCGGGCATCGCCTGGGTTTTTTATTGCCTGCGAGATGGAGCCGCTGCGGTACCAAAGGTTGTAGGGCAGCAGAAGCTTTAAGGTCGTGGTGGTTCAAGCAAGAAAAAGCCCCGCGGATAAGCGAGGCTGAGATTAAGCAGAGCTGTTACGGGTTCGGTTACAGCGTCTGATTGAGCTGGAAGTAACGGCCTTGCTCGGCCAGCAGCTGATGATGACTGCCATGTTCGACAATCTCACCCTGTTCAATCAGGCAGATGGTGTCCATCTTCTCCAGTTCCACCAGGCGGTGGGTAATAAAGATGACCGTCTTGTTGGCAAAGTGCGATTCAAACAGCGCCATGATCTGCTTTTCGGTCTGCTTGTCGAGACCTTCAGTCGGTTCATCCAGCAGCAGAATCGGGCCGTTGTGCAGCAGCGCACGGGCGATACCGATACGGCGTTTTTCACCACCGGACAGTTGGCGGCCCGCGTCACCCAGCCAGGCATCCAGACCCGGTGCATCGAGCAGTTTACCCAGGCCGACCCGTTGCAGGGTTTCACTCAACAGGGCATCATCGGCATCCGGTTTCGCCATGATCAGGTTGTCACGCAGTGTACCGTTGAGGATATCGACACGCTGGCTGACCACGCTGATCGCCGAGCGCAGATCGCTCTCTTTCCAGTCTTGCAGGCGGGTACCGGCAATACGGACTTCACCTTGCTGTACATCCCAGTAGCGGCACAGCAACTGGATCAGGGTCGATTTACCCGAACCCGTCTGACCGACGATGGCGGTTTTATGGCCGGCCGGAATGGTCAGGCTGACATCACGCAGAACCTGCTGCTCACTGTCGTTGTAAGCAAAGCCGATATTATCAAACGCGATATCAAACTGCCCCGAGTGGCGGGTGTTGTCCGTTGGGAATACCACATCCGGTTCGGCCAGAATCACCTCATTGAGACGACGGGCTGAGGTCAGAGTCTGCCCCAGATACTGGAACGCGCCGGCAATCGGCATCAGCAGTTCAACACTGGCCATAGTCGCGAAGACCACCAACGCAATCATAGGATCCGGAGCCTGACCGTTCACGCCGTCTGCGGCCAGCCACAGCATCAGAACCAGCGTCCAGCCGTTAGCGAGCATCAGCAGGGCAGAAGCCAGGCCGTTAAAGCTGGCGTTGAGCTTCTGGTTGGCCAGCAGTTTTTCCTGCGCAGTATAAATCGCATCGCGGTAGCGCGATTCGGCGCCAAAAATGGTCAGCTCGCTGTAACCCTGCAGCCAGTCCATGGTTGCAACACGCATGTCTGCTTTGTTCTGGGTCAGTTCGGCACCATTGCGTTTGCCCAGCTTGTAAAACAGCACCGGCCAGGTCAGCAGCAGCAGCAGCAGGATTGCGCCCAGAGTCAGCCCCAGGGATTGATCAAACCAGCAGAGTAAGGTCGTCAGACCTGCCACACCAAGTACGCCAATCGTCACCGGGCTGATAAGACGCAGATAGACGTGGTCCATTGCATCGATATCGGCCACCAGGCGGTTGAGCAGGTCCGCATCGCGCAGGTTAGATACGCGACCCGGGATCATCGGTGCCAGTTTCTGGAAGAAAAAGATGCGTAGATCGGTCAACAGTTTAAAGGTGGCGTTGTGGCTGACCACACGTTCACCCCAGCGGCCGGCGGTACGGCCCATCGCAAAACCACGCACAAATGCGCCTGGCAGCATGTAGTTAAAGGTTTCACGGGCGACGGTTAGGCCTGCAACTGCCGCAGCGGACAGGAACCAGCCGGACAGAGTCAGCAAACCGATTGAGGCGCCCAGAGTCGCGAGGCCAAGTAACATACCCAGCGTCAGACCAAACCAGTGCTTTTTATACAGTTTCAGGTATGGCAATAAATCACGCATCGAGGTTCCCCTTATCGGCTTCGTGCAGCGCCTGATTAGACGCCAGCATATCGGCAAACAGTCCTGGTTGTTGGCTCAGCGTAGCAAAATCGCCGGCCTGGACCAGAGCGCCGTCCTGCATCACCAGAATCTGACTGACAGATTGCAGTGGCAGCAACTGGTGTGTCACCAGCAGCGCGGTTTTGTGGGTGATTTGTTGATTCAGACCTTGCATTACCAGTTGTTCGCTGCGGGCGTCAAGGCTGGCGGTCGGTTCATCCAGCAGCCAGAAGCGGCCTTGTTGCAGCATGGCGCGCGCCAAAGCCAGACGCTGTGCCTGACCGACAGACAGACCACCGGAGCGGTCGCTGATTGGGTAGTCTAGCCCTTGTTTTTGCACAAATTCAGCCGCAAAGGAGTGCTCCAGTACCTGCTCAATCTGGTTGTCGGTAATGTTGGATTTACCCAGGGTGATGTTCTCACGAATGGTGCCATGCACCAGCAGCGGATTTTGACCGACCCAGCTGATGTGTTTACGCCAGCTGGCGTGATCGAGCTGATTGAGTTCCACACCGTTGATGTTCAGGCTGCCTTCATAGGGCATAAAGCCGAGAATCGCGTTGATCAGGCTGGTTTTACCAGCGCCGCTCGGGCCGACCAGCGCGGTTGTCTGGCCACGGTTCAGGCGGAAAGAAACCGGCCCGACCAGGCGCTGGCCTTCCGGGCTGAACACTTGCAGATCGGTCGCAATGATTTCCACGTCATCGGCGTCCTGCATCTGGCTGGTGCCGGATTGCACTTTGCTGACATCAATATTGAGAAACTCAACGATGCTTTCAGCGGCGCCAACGGCTTGTTGTCTGGCATGGTAAAAAGTCCCCAGATCGCGCAGTGGCTGGTAAAACTCCGGTGCCAGCACCAGAATGAAAATACCGGCAAACAGAGTGACACCTGCGCCGTAATAGCCAAAATCCAGTTCGCCGATGAAGCTGAAACCAAAGTACACCGCGGTAATCGCGATGGAGACTGAAGTAAAGAACTCCAGTACCGCTGAAGAGAGGAATGCGATACGTAAGACATCCATCGTACGCTTACGGAACACTTCCGATGCGCCTCGCATCTGCTCGGTTTCCGCGTCGGTGCGGTCGAACAGGCGAATGGTGGTCATCGATTGCAGACGGTCATAGAAATGGCCTGACAGACGTTGCAGCGCTTTGAAGTTTTTGCGCCCGGCGTCGGCTGCTTTAATACCAACCAGAGCCATAAACAGCGGCACCAGTGGCGCTGTGATCAGGAAGATCAAACCTGCAGCCCAGTTAACCGGGAAGACCACGACAAGAATCACAAACGGGATCAGCACAGACAACGACATTTGCGGCAGGTAGCGGGCAAAGAAGTCATGCATGTTTTCGACCTGTTCCAGGGTCAGTGTCGCCCAGGCACCGGCTGGTTTGCCTTTAATATAGGCTGGCCCCAGGGTGCGCAGTTTGTCGAAAATCAGTTGCCGGATGTATATCCGGATCTCTTTGCCGGCCCGAAAACCAGCCAGTTTCGCGGCCCCATGAGCACGCGGCACGTATCGCGATGATGACGACCAGCCCGGCGAAGTAAGGTACCAGGTCATATTTGTCGACATGTTGAATGATGAGCTGATGCAATATCGAGGCGAGCAGAGCGGCTTGCGCGAGCAAAAACACACTGGATAACACGCCAAGCCCGATAGCCAGCATTAACCAGCGCTTGGCCAGTTTGCTCTGCTGTTTGAGCCAGATATTTAAGCTCCGTTGCTTTTTCTTATCCATATACTTGAAGGCTTATCTAGAATTCTTATGATTTTGAAAGTGGGCTAGTATACAAAAGAAAACCCGGTGGATATACCACCGGGTTTGCTGCTAACTTGTCAAAACTGAAAAATAATCTTGTAATTATTTATCGTTCAAACCGTCCAGGAAACGCTCTGCATCCAGCGCGGCCATACAACCGGTTCCCGCTGAAGTAATCGCCTGACGGTAGTTGTGATCCATCACGTCGCCCGCGGCAAACACACCTTCGATGCTGGTTTGGGTTGCGTTGCCTTCCAGACCTGATTTAACCACGATGTAGCCGTCTTTCATTTCCAGCTGACCTTCGAAAATCGCAGTGTTTGGCTGGTGGCCGATGGCGATGAAGGTACCCATGACATCGATTTCTTCAGTCTGTTCTGATTGAGTGTCTTTCAGACGCACGCCGGTTACACCCATGTCGTCACCCAGAACTTCTTCCAGAGTGCGGTTGGTGTGCAGCACGATGTTGCCGCTTTCCACTTTATCCATCAGACGGTTAATCAGGATTTTTTCCGCACGGAAGGTGTCACGACGGTGAATCAGGTGTACTTCGCTGGCGATGTTCGACAGGTACAGAGCTTCTTCAACGGCTGTGTTACCGCCGCCGACTACGGCAACTTTCTGGTTACGGTAGAAGAAACCGTCACAGGTGGCACACGCAGAGACGCCACGGCCCTGGAAAGATTGCTCTGATTCCAGACCCAGGTACTTAGCTGACGCGCCGGTTGAGATGATCAGTGCGTCACAAGTGTATTCGCTGCTGTCGCCTTTAAGGCGGAAAGGGCGCTGTGAAAAATCAACCTGGTTGATGTGGTCAAACACGATTTCAGTTTCAAAACGTTCAGCATGTTCTTTCATGCGGTCCATCAGAGCAGGACCGGTCAGGCCTTCTGCATCACCAGGCCAGTTTTCGACTTCGGTCGTTGTGGTCAGCTGACCACCTTGCTGCATACCTGTTACCAGTACAGGATTAAGGTTAGCGCGCGCTGCGTACACGGCTGCCGTGTAGCCTGCAGGGCCCGAACCCAGAATAAGAAGTTTGCAATGTTTCACGTCGCTCATGATTGCTCCACTTTAGAAGTGCTCAGTAAATTGCAACGATTGTAGGAAATCTGGGACGGTAATAAAAGCATAAAGGGGTGTCGTAACTGTAATTAATCGTTATTAGATAGAACCTGATGCTCAGCAAAATATGTTTAAATTCAATAAGGTTGTCGCTTTTTTGCGCAAATGGTCCGGCTATGCATTTTAGTGAGTAATTGTTAACCTACGCAAAAATTGTTGTCATTCATCGTTATCGGTTGCCAGTCACCGCTATTGATGGTGCGCCGCAGCGTGTGGTAAGTCCTTGGTTTTTATCGTTGCTGTTGTCAGTAACGCCGGAGGTTGAGTTATTACTTGCACAGCAGTTGTTATCAGGCGTATGTTTGGCGCTGATGATAAGCGGAGTGTACCCATGATAAAATGGCCTGCGCTGCTCAAACTAGACGGTGATGATGAACTGCTTTATCTCGCCTCCGAGCAGCAATGTATTGAAGAATGTGCAGAGATGATTCTCGGTGAAGGCGATCATTTAATTGATTGTTGTGGTCAGAGTTTTGCCATTGTGAGTTGCGCGCGCAGCGCACAAGATATTGAACTGCTGCCGACCCGTAAGAGCTACGATGCGCAACAAGTGTGTCAGTTAATTCAGGCGCATGAGTTTGCCGCCGCTCAGGTGTGCGTGACTAAAATTTATTTCCCGACGGTCGAGCAAGCCGTTAAAGCGATGGCGTTTTGAGCGCCGACAAGTTCACTTTTTGACCCGGTACGTCCATTACAGACAACACAGACAACACAGGTATCATAATGGCTGGTATTACCGCTCTTGATGAACTGCTGCGCAGTATGCAACCCGAACTATTAAGCGGGGAGGTGGTCTTCTGTACGGTGGCAGGGCAAATGGCAGATTATGTCGGCTTGAATCCTGTGGCGATGTTTCGTGAAAAAGAAGGTCTGACGCTGCTGGTCAGTAAAGCGCAGGCTAAGCAACAGGGATGGCCGGTGGAAAGCTGCTTTCGTCAGATCTCACTCTCGGTTCATTCCAGCCTGGAAGCGGTTGGTTTAACCGCGGCAGTGGCGTCTTGTCTGGCTCAGAACGGGATCAGTGCCAATGTCATTGCGGCCTATTATCATGATCATATTTTTGTTCCGGCGCATCAGGCCGGGCGAGCTCTGGCGGCATTGCAGGCTTTATCATCAGAGAAGTAAACGGTCAGCCCTGTATTAGTGACTGTTCGACCATCAATTTACTTTTCGACAATCAATTTACTGTTTGACTTCCAATTTACTGGCTGACTAACAAATCGCAAACCCTAGCGGTTGGCGTCATTAACCGCGCAGCTAAGCGCAAAGGATACTCAGTTGTTAAAAAACCAAACCGTGGTGCTGTTTTTAACCAATGGCATTACAGCTCTGGCGTTTCGCGCTGGTGTTACCGGTAATGAGCCTGTTTCTGGTCAGTGGTCTGCACACTGAACCTGCCTATATCGGCATTTATACTACTTTGACCGCGCTGATGACGGTGCTGGTCAGTCAGAAAATGACCGGCCTGATCGATAAAGGTGTGCCGGGTAAGAGCCTGCTGCTGATTTCGCTGACCGGCATTGTCGCCGCTGCGCTGGGATTTTCGGTTGCCAGCGAATTCTGGCATGCGTTACTGATTGGTTGTTTACTGATGCCGTTTGCGTCGTCATCGATTCCGCTGATCCTGACCATCATTCGCCATTACGCTGACGCCAGTGGTAAAAACAGCACCAAGCTCAATTCGCAGATGCGCTCTTCAGTCTCTATGCTATGGGTGTTTGGTCCGCCGCTGGCATTTTTATCGGTCGATCAACTCGGTTTTGCCGCCAACTTTCGCACTTCGGCGCTGATCGCGGTACTGGTGATGGTATGGGTGACTTTGGTTTTGCATCAGCCTGAGACTGAGCAGGATGAGCATCGCCAACACCGCCAGGGCAGCGGCAAGGCCAACAGCCGGCTGGGCGCGGAAGTCTGGATGCTGGGCGCAGTGATGTTACTGGCCAACATGGCCAACAGTGCGTATATCAACACCATGCCGCTCTATCTGACCAAAGATCTTGGCCTGTCGACCGCCTATCCGGGCTGGCTGATGGGGGCTGCCGCCGCAGTGGAAATCCCGGTTATGCTGCTGGTGGCCGGCTGGTCGG
Organism: Vibrio sp. CDRSL-10 TSBA; assembly: GCA_039696685.1. Taxonomy (NCBI): domain Bacteria; kingdom Pseudomonadati; phylum Pseudomonadota; class Gammaproteobacteria; order Vibrionales; family Vibrionaceae; genus Vibrio; species Vibrio sp. CDRSL-10 TSBA. Next base: position 1,324,935 of record CP155566.1, read on the forward strand.
TGAAAGTCGGTAAATTATGGATTATGAAAGCCGCCTTTGTGTGTGCCATGATTTATTACGTATCAGTTTACTTCGCTTCTTCTATCTGGATTATTCTGGCCCTGCAGTTGTTGAATGGCCTGTTTTTCGGCATTTTTGCCGGTCTTGGCGTGACGCTGATGCAGGACTATGCCGGTAAAAATATTGGCAAAGCATCGGCGTTTTACACCAATGCGATGTTAGTGGGCACCATGTTGGGGACCAGCAGCATGGGTTTGGTGTCACAGTACTTTGGTTTTAAAGCGCCATTTTTGCTGTGCCTGCTCAGCATTGTACTGGCTTTTGTGGTTATGAGCTGGTTTGAGAAGCGGGTCGGTGGCGAGCAACCTGAGCCACAACCGCAATAAAGTCTTTCTACCAATAAAGCCTTTCTGCTAATGAATACAGCTTGCGAAATACCCTGAGCCCGGCCTGTAGCGCCGGGCTTTTTATCTTTGGTTATCGAGTATGATCTCGCTGTTGCCCGATAGTGATTTATTCTGATTGTATGTGAAAATAATGGTTAATTTGCCTTTTAGTCAGAATTTAATTTCGCATCATTATCCGAAAGTCGTAAATGCAATTACATCGGATTAGAATTGATAATTTTATTTATATTTATGATAAATATAGATTTATTATTTTAATGGTGAAAAGCTTTGATTTCTTCTCTGTTTTGAGTGTTTAATCGGTGTTATTAACTAATAATTGTAGTTATAATGGGTTATTATGTTAATTTATTTTATAAATTGGTTTTATTTGTGGTTTAAAGTTGATCTGACAACATAATTGCGTATTCTTGGTTGTGAAATATTTGTTAATTCACTAGTTGATCAATGTATATTCTTCATGGAGTCGATGATGTTACATTCTCACCATAATACGCTACATATTACTAAGTTAAGCCATGGTTCAATCAGCCAGCTGGCTCCCTCATTTGTCGATTTACCCCATACTGCACATGCAGATGGTCAGTACCGTCTGCGCCGTTACTCAGTGATCAATTTTATCGCCGGTCAGGTGATTGATAGCGGCAAAAATGAGTTCATGCAGACCGATGAGTTTAACCATTTTCAAGGCAACATTGCCCGTCAGTTTGAACCCGTGCTATCTGAGACACTCGGTAGTGACGGCATGCGCGAGATGTGCGCACTGTTTATGTCGGCCAACGGTTTACCGGACGGACAGGAAATAGAGATCCACCAGATCCGCATCGCCACTGTCTATCAGGAAACGCAGGTCGCGCCGGAAGGCGTTCATCAGGATGGGTTTGATCATATCGCTATTGTGGCCATTGATCGCCATAACATCGAAGGCGGTGATATTCTGCTCTATCAGCATTGTGATGAAGAGCCTTTCTTTCGTAAAGTGCTGAGCAATGGTGAAATTGCTATGCTGGCGGATAATCAGTTGTGGCATAACGCTTGTCCGATTCGTGCCTGTAATCAGGACAGAGGACACATGGATCTGTTTGTACTGACCGCGAAACAGGGACGCGTTGCGGTTCGTTCATGAACTGCGGGTATCCGGATGTAGAACAAGGGCCCGTTTGAGGGCCCTTGTTCTTTAATCGACAGTTACGTTGATCAAACGTCGCTGCTCACTTCGACTTCGTACGACGTGAATTTTCGGATGTTAATCACGCCGGTATCCAGGATCAGGTATTGCCCTTTGATGCCTTGCAGCACACCGCTGACTAAAGGCTCTTTGTCAAAGTTGTGCGAAGTGATCTTGGTCGGGTGCGCTTCAACCGGATAAGCCAATTCTGTTGGCGTATCACTCACTTCGACAATCGCATCGTCACCAAATCGCTGTTTCAGCTCGGCAATTTTATCTGTCAGCAAAGGTTTCAGCTCGGCGGCACGCTCTTCCAGCGGCAGTGGTTCACCATCGCCTTTCAGCAGGGTACGCCAGTTGGTTTTATCGGCGATATGCTGTGCCAGTTCGACCTCTAACAGACCTGAAATCTGACGGGTTTTGACTTTATACAGCGGCAGGCCCTGAGTAGCACCCTGGTCAATCCAACGGGTTGGGATCTGGGTGTGACGGGTAATGCCGACTTTCAGACTTGAGGTGTTGGACAGATAAACATAGTGGTCAACCATGCAGTGGCTCAGTGCCCAGTCCGGCTCGCGGCAGGTGCCCTGGTCAAAGTGGCAGGTTTCAGGCTTCATGATACACATGTCGCAGCTGGCCAGTTTTTTCATACACACAAAGCAGTGACCCTGCGAGTAACTCTTTTTAGTTTTCTTCCCGCATGAGCAGCAGTAGATATTGCCGGTGTGTTGCAAAGTGATGGTGTGGCCGATCAAAGGGTTAAGATCGACTTCGGCATCACCGACTGGCAGTCGGTACGAGACAACTCCATCTAAATCGGCGCGCATTTTATCCAGTACGCCGGTTGCGATTAGTGACATGACATTACTCTTGGTTGATGTATTTATTATTGGCCAAGCGCTCGCACAGGCCGGTATCGGCCTGCGGCGCTTAGCTCTTAGGATAGTTTACCAGAAAACAGCGGCCCGGCGGCAGTGTGTCTGCTATCGCGCGCTGTCCATAGCGGATGAGGGAAACGGTATCCGTCGCTGACTGAGCTGCACCGTCAGCGGCTGAGACCGCGCTGCTCTTTGCCGCTGACACTGCACTGCTCTCTGCAGTTGAGACTGCGGCTTGCGGTTGCTGCGCAGGATCCTGTATCTCAATAGGCTCTTTCGGGCCGAGGAATTTTGGCTGGGTATCAAAGATATACAGATCAAAAAATGCTTTTGTACGGGCAAACACTTCGCGCAAACGCACCTGAAAGCCAGAGTGATTAGACGGTCCGGCAACGGCCAGACACTTGGCATGAATATCATGGTGCTCGGCAATAAACAGCGCTCGTTCGCAGTGGAAACGCTGAGTAATGATCAGAAAGTCATCGGTATCGAAAATCCGTTTGGCCCGTACAATCGAGTCCAGGGTACGAAACCCGGCGTAATCGAGATAAATCTGCTGATCCGGCACGCCGGCTTTGAGCAGGTCGCGCTTCATGGTCCACGGCTCATTATAGGAGCGATGGGCATTATCACCGCTGAGCAGAAAGCCGTTTACTTTACCTTGCTGATAAAGTTCGATCGCGGCGTTAATGCGGTGAGTATAGTAATCGTTAAGTGTGCGTCCCAGGTACTTGCTGGTGCCCAGCACCACTGCAACCTGAAATTTAGGAACCTGGGTAATATCGTTAATGATGCTATCGCTGGCTTGCCAACTGACCCAACGGTCAATGGAAAAAATCACCACAACACCAGCCAGCAGGCTGAGCAGGGCGCGGCGCAGCCATAAGCGCCACCGCATGCGACGCAGCAGGGTTGTGCAGCGAGTCAGGACGACTCTGGGGGTTAAATTTGACGGTTTCTTTGTGCCCATAGGCCAATTACAACAAAGCTGATGACAATAATGCCAAACATCATGCCTTGCTCTAAATCAGAGAGTGTCCGAGTCAGGTAAGGGCTTGCTTTAATTATGATTAATCCATAACCAAACGCGTTAATCATAATAAAAATAACGGTGCGCACAATAAAGTGCTGGTTGCGCAGTACGCGGCGCAGCAGGGCGTTAATTTCACCGCCACACATCACCAGCAAGCAGGCGATCAGTGCGGTTGAAATTTCACTGAGGTAGGGCGCAATGTAATGCCCGGCCGGGGCGAAAAAACTCATCATATCCGTATCTGTCTTCAATGATCCCTGTGACGGAACAAAGTCGCGGCACTATGTAATGCAAATGAATGCAATCCACAGTGCCGCGACTTAACCATGCTCAGTCAGCATGAGAGATTAGGTAGCTGACAGCGTTCTGATTAGAACGATGTACGCTTATAGCGACGGTAAACAGGCTGCCAGAAGTGCTGATCGATTGCTACTTCCAGTGCTTCATCTGTGATTTCCAGCGCAACACCTTGCTCAATCGCTTTCTTCGCAACCGCAAAAGCAATCTTCTTCGATACCGAATGAATAGATTCCAGCGGTGGCAGCAGCGGGCCGTGACCATTAATCGCCAGCGGAGAACACAGTGCCAGTGCACGGCTTGATTCCATCAGCATTTCGTCGGTAACACGCTTCGCGCCAACCGCCAGTACGCCCAGGCCGATACCCGGGAAGATGTAGCTGTTGTTACATTGCGCGATAGGGTAAGTCTTACCTTCGTTGATCACAGGGTCGAACGGGCTGCCGGTCGCAACCAGAGCTTCACCGTTGGTCCAGCGAATGATGTCACTTGGCGTCGCTTCAACACGGCTGGTCGGGTTAGACAGCGGGAAGATAATCGGGCGCGGGCAGTGCTGATGCATCTCTTTAATCACATCTTCACTGAACAGGCCAGGCGCGCCGGATACACCAATCAGAACCGTTGGTTTTGCTTGACGTACAACGTCCAGCAGTGAGTAGCCGCTGCCTTCTGTAGTCCAGTCGGCGATGTTGGCTTTCTTCTGAACCAGACGTTGTTGGAAGTCCAGCAGGTTAATCATGCCTTCTTCCAGCAGACCCCAGCGGTCAACCATGTAAACCTGAGAAACGTGCCTGATCGTCTGAAATACCTTCAGAGACCATCTGGGCGATAATCGCTTCAGCGATACCACAACCGGCAGAACCTGCGCCCAGGAAAGTGATACGTTGCTCAGACAGTTTGCTGCCTGCTGCGCGACAAGCGGCCAGCAGAGAACCTACGGTAACGGCCGCTGTGCCCTGAATGTCATCGTTGAAACAGCAGATACGGTTTTTGTAGCGCTCCAGCAGCGGCATCGCGTTTTTCTGTGCGAAGTCTTCGAACTGGATCAGAGCTTCCGGCCAGCGGTGTTGTACTGCCTGGATGAAATCTTCCACGAACGCATCGTATTCAGCGCCGGTAATACGCGGATGACGCCAGCCCATGTACATAGGGTCAGCCAGACGCTGCGGGTTGTTAGTACCCACATCCAGAACGATAGGCAGAGTGTAAGCCGGGCTGATACCGCCACACGCGGTGTACAGCGACAGTTTACCGATTGGAATACCCATACCGCCGATACCCTGGTCACCCAGACCAAGGATACGCTCGCCGTCGGTCACAACGATCACTTTTACGTTGTGGTTGGCTGCGTTGTTCAGCAGATCATCGATACGGTCACGGTTGGCGTAAGAGATGAAGAGGCCACGGCCACGACGGTAGATGTTAGAGAAGTTTTCACATGCAGCACCAACGGTCGGTGTGTAGATGATTGGCATCATCTCTGTGATGTGGTTTTGTACCAAACGGTAGAATAAGGTTTCGTTTGTATCCTGGATGTTGCGTAAGTAGATGTGCTTGTCCATATCGCTTTCAAAGCTGCGATATTGCTGGTAGGCACGAACGACTTGTTCCTGTATTGTTTCCGTGGCTTCAGGCAGAAGCCCTTCAAGGTTAAATGAGGCACGCTCTTCAGCGGAAAATGCGCTGCCTTTGTTTAAAAGAGGGGTACCCATAAGAGCTGGGCCAGCATAAGGGATATATAGCGGACGTTTGTCGTTATTCATTTTCGACCTTTGTAGGGATGAACGGGAAACTTAAAAATGATAACGGCTTAGCCAGCACCTTGTAAATAGACAACCGGCCTTCATCAGGCGATTATTCTGCTAAAAATACGCAATATTTTCATTACAGGCCCGAAATAGCCATTTAACACCGCTTTGATGTGGTGCAGACCATATTCAACCTGATAATTATCCTTATTCAACCACGTTTTTTGTTTAACTATGCACTCACTTCCAATAGATACGCTAAAGGCCACTTTTCTGACCCGGCTCACCGACCACGACTTGGTGGTCGAAGCGGAAACTGGTTCCGGTAAATCAACCCGTTTGCCTGTGTGGGCGGCGGAACAAGGCCGGGTACTGGTCATTGAGCCGCGTCGCATCGCCTGTACTTCTCTGGCTGAGTACCTGGCCGGGCAACGCAATGAAAAAGTCGGTGTTTCGGTCGGTTATGCCATCAAACTGGAAAATCGCTTCAGTGACGCGTCCTCCATCGTATTTGTGACCCCTGGTGTCGCACTGCGCTGGTTTGCTGAAGACGGGCTGGCCCGCTTTGAGACCATTATGGTGGATGAATTTCACGAACGGCGCTGGGACACAGATTTACTGGTCGCGCTGCTCAGGCAGGCCGCCACGCACCGGTTGGTGGTGACGTCGGCCACGCTGCAAGCGCAGCGTCTGGCCTCTTATCTTTCCGCCGAGCGTTTGCAGGCCAGCGGGCGAGTGTATGAGGTCGATATTGAATACCGCGCCGCAGAGAGTCGTCAGCTGCCGGACAGTCGTCATTTAGCCGAGCGGATTAAACAGGAAGTGTTAAATGCCCTGCAACAGACCGAGGCTGATATTCTGGTGTTTCTGCCGGGGCGTAAAGAGATTCAGCAGTGCCAGCAGATGCTCGGCAGCCAGCATGATCTGCTGGTGGTACCTCTGCATGCGTCTGTCAGTGACAGTGAGCGTACCCTGGCGCTCAACCCGCAACCGTGCCAGAAAGTGGTGCTGGCCACCAACGTGGCAGAAACCTCGCTTACCATCCCCAATATTGCCTGTGTGATTGACTCTGGTCTGGAGCGGCGCAATGAACAGCGTAATGGCCGCACCGCGCTGATCCTGAAGTCTATTTCCCAGGCCAGCGCCAAGCAGCGCGCCGGTCGGGCCGGACGGGTGATGCAGGGACGGGCGATTCGCTTATATGGCCAGCACGCGGTGCTGGATGCGGTCACGCCGCCACAGCTGCAGCGCGAAGATCTGACCGAAGCCATGCTGGCGGCTGCCAGTTGCGGCGTGCAGCTGGACCAGATTGAGTTTCTCGAAACTCTGCCGGATAAAACCGTAAGCCAGGCGCGCGCGATGCTGACCGGCATTGGGGCGCTGGATGATGAAGGTAATATTACCGAACATGGCCGCCAGTTGGCGCCGTTGCCGGTCGATGCCTTATATGCCGACCTGGTGGCGCGTATTACGCCCAAGGCACTCAAAGAGGCCATGGTGGACCTGACGGCTGCCTTAGCGGTGCCTGCCAGCTTATATACGCTGTCAGGCAGTGAAGAGCAGCAAGAACAACTGGCGCGGGATGAACCTCTGGGCTGCGATGCTCAGTTACTGATCCAACTGGTGCGTGGCGCGTCATTTCCCGGCGTCAATCCGGATGCCGAAGCGCTGCGTGAAGCGCGCGGGCTTGCGCAGCAGATGCGCGATATCTATCAGCTACCGGATTTAGACGTTGCCTCCCGCTACCAACAGCCCGATCTGGCACGAGCGATTGCTGCCTTGCATCCTGAGCTGTTGTTTGTGCGCCGCGAAACGCCGTACTGAGGCGCTGGCGAATGGTCAGATGGAAGTGATGTGCGGGCGTCATAGTCGCATGCCTGAAAGCGCGCAGGCGGCGCTGGTGCTGGATCAGCACAGCCTGCCCGGGCGAGGGGTGAAACAAACCCTGACTCTTGCCACCGTGATGATGCCGGTTTCTGTTGCGCTTATTGAAGAGCTTGAGCTGGGAGAATGGCAACAGGCGGATACCGTGCAAGAACAAGCTCAGCTCATGACGGTGCTTAATTTGGTGTATGCCGGACGTGTGGTTGCCAGCCGCACGGTCGAAGCGAGCGGCGAGCTGGCGCTCAAACCTCTGGTTGATGCGGTAATGGCCGGCGAGTGTCTGCCAGGTTTCGCCACGCTGCGTCAGCAGCAGATTGCCTGGTGGAAGCTGTATGTTGAACTTGGTTTGGATGACAATACCAATCAGCACCATGATCTGACCTTCGAGCAGTGGTTTGAACAGCAGTTGCAAACCCTGGGCGTTGAAAGCCTGGATGATTTACAACTGTTTGACGCGGAGGATCTACCGTTTGAGGGCATACCGTACTGGGAGCTGGATGAGTTCGCACAATCACACCCGTTTGAGCTCAGTCTGGGTGACCTGAATCTCACGGTGGAGTACTACATCAAACGCAAGCTTATCCATGTGGTATATAAAAGCGGGTTACGCAAAACCGTGCCGAAACGCTGGGAGCTGCCGCGCTGGCCCGGTTATAAGGTGCAGTTTAAGAAAGCGAGCCGCATTGTCGATATTCATTAGCTTGCGTTTAGTTCGTAAGTGTATCGCGCGGGTTAACACTCGGCGAGTAGGCTAATTTGTTAGCGGCCTGAAATATTAATCAAGCAGAGTGAGAGTTTATTGTCTTTGATCAAATATTGTTACCATTTTGATTTTTATATAGCACTAAGTGTTGAAGACGATGCATAAAAGAACGTTTTTATATATCGCATTGCTATATAAGAAATCCGGCATATGATGATGTTAAGCGAAACCAAAGATGTCGGAGGACAGAATGGCGAACACAAATCGAATCTCTGTCGTGTTTGATTACACCAGTTTTCTGGGCACATCTTGCACGAAAAAATGGACATTTTCCGATGCGCTGGTTTCATTCGCACCTGTATTCGGTACCGTATGGCACGACACGGTCAGAGATGGCAAGAGCCATGAAGAGCGATTATGGGAAATGGCACTGCAGCGCTTATCGAGCCGTCGCAGTGATGAATCGAACCTGGTGACTCTGGTCAAACTGGCCAAGCTGGAAGGGATTCAGGAACTGAAACTGGTCATGCCGTATTCGCTTGAACCGGAACAGATCAATGCGATCCAGGCGCGCGGCGAGGCTGAGATCAAAGCCACCGCACCGGAAGAGTTTATTATCACGCTTTAAGTTATTACGCTTTAGGTGATAACGCTTTAAGTGATAACGATCGCTTACCGTAACGACGCTTAAGTGACAGAGAAAAATTGCGCACAGAGCTAAACGCTCGTTGCACAATACGAGAGAAATGAAACGGGGCCGATTGTTCGGCCCCGTTTTTTATCTTTGGTATCTGATGCCAGGCAGCACCTGGCATATTACCGCAGCTTGGTTAGTCGATCAGACCGTACTCTTTTTTCAGCACGTCGATGATTTCCTGCTTCGGATTGCTACTCAGCTCAATCTTGTGACCGACAATCTTCTCGGCAATGCCTAAGTAAGTGCGTGAGATATCCATCAGCGCTTCCAGCGGCAGGGCGTTATCACGCGCCAGTGCTTCACGCTCAGGCATACGCTCTTTGTTAAGCAGAATGTCTGGATCAGGGAAGTAGTTAAGCAGGAACTGACGGAAACCTTCTTTCGAGTTTTCAACGATGTTACCTGCCTGGTACTCTTTCGCATCCCAGATACGTGATGAATCAGGCGTGCCCACTTCATCCATGTAGATAAGTTTTTCAACGCCGTTGGCATCGTTAACGTAACCAAATTCAAATTTGGTATCGACAAAAATCTGGTCAATCGCCTGCAGCGCGTTACTGATCACACCGAAACCTTCTTTCAGTAGTTTCTCGTACAGTGCGATGTCAGAAGCTTTGCTGAAGTTGAATGCCGCAAAGTTGTCTTCAATGTTCTTACGGGTGATGTTGACATCGTCCGCTTCCGGTACGCCCGGAATACCTTTCAGAATGCCTTTGGTCGATGGTGTCATCAGCAGTTCTGGCAGGGCTTTGTCTTTCTCCAGACCTTCCGGCAGCTCAATACCACAGAATTCACGTTCGCCTTTTGAGTAAGCGCGCCACATGGAACCTGTGATGTACTGGCGGCAAATCGCTTCAATCTTGATAGGTTTGGCTTTTTGTACGATCCAGACAAACGGATGAGGAATATCAAGAATGTGGCTGTCAGCCAGGCCGTTGTCTTTAAACAGTTTAAACCAGTGGTTAGAGATCGCGTTCAGTGCCGCGCCTTTACCCGGAACACCCTGTACGCCACCTTCGGCATGCCAGATACAGTCAAACGCAGAGATACGGTCACTGATGACCATGATCGCCAGCGGCGCATCTTCAGCCACGTTGTAGCCTTTCTCTTTAATCAGGCGACGGCTGTCTTGTTCGGTTAACCAGTAAACAGAGCGGACTTTACCACTGTGTACCGGCTGGTTGGTGCGGATCGGGAGGTCGTCATTGACGGCAAGAACTTGGTCAGCAAGGCTCATTTAGACATTCCTATCTTGTTTCAAACGTCGTTGAGAGAAGATATCCGTAGCGTAAAAACGGGATGAGATATCGAATACTGAGCGCATCATACCAGAACTATTTTCTGTCGCCAGAGAAAAAGCAAACGTTTGCCTGATTTGCTTGGGATAGTGTGCTGCATAGTGTCGTTGTGCTGCATGTTCCGCTTAAAAAGGGTGGCTGACTCTATAGGATGAGTGGCACAAGCTCAATACCAGAAACTGGCCGGTATTGAGGTTGGGCTTGTGCAAGATGGAATAATCTTAAGTAGCTGGTGTGAGCATGAAATTTACTGGGTTGCCGTTTCTGCTAACTCTTTGCTTTGGGCATTTGGGGCCAAAGCGTTTTTATAGCGCAGCATGTAGTCGATTTTGCCGCCTTTTTTGAACAGTTTATCGAAGCCTTTTTGGCTGAATTGGTCAAACTGACCCATCTCTTTTACGGTTCGGTTCGAGCCACCCACGTTGTTGCTTTGCATTGCCAGGATGTATTCGCTCACGGTTTTTACTGCTTTCGCGTAACCGTCCGTCGAGTTTAAATCGAAAGTAGCGGTATTGATTTCTTTGCGCAGTTTCTTTAGACCAGTAAAACTCCAGAAATGGCACAGGCTGTTTTGGCTTATCCCAGCTTATATCACGGGTAAAGTACATCAGCGAACGATACTGATCGTTGGCAAAATTGCTCAGGCCAAGGGCGGCAGGAAGTTGCTGATAACTGATGGCCTGACCGTTTTGGTCAAATAACCAGGTATTACCATCCTTTGCCATCGCCTTCCAGAAGTCATCCATGCTTTTTAAATCACGGTAATCTTTATCTACCGCGACATGGATATTGAAGTCTGGGCCGCCCTGGGGCATCTGGTAAAAGACGTTGAAGGTATGATGGCCGTCCGTTAAAAAGTATTCACCGTTTGGCGCTATGACGACGGTTTTCATATCTTGTTTACGAGTCCCGACATCAGACTCACATTTGAATGTAGATGGTTCATTCGGCTGGGCATTGTCTTGAATGCTTTCTACGCCTTTCTGGCCATTGGCTTCACAGATCTCATCAAACATTTTCTCCCGGTCGAACTGGTAGCGGCCCAGTTTATACATGATTTGATCGTACCCGACAGAAGGTTGCGTTGGTTGCAATTGGTGTAAAGCTACGTTGATGATATCACCCTCATTCACATCGCTGGCGTGTGCCGATAGGGTGAAAAGGCTCAGGGCACCAAGGGCCGTAATAATAACTTTATGATTCATGGGGTTCTCAGCTTTGCGGGAAAATAAACTAGCAAGGTAATGAGAGTTTATTGCAGGAAAGTTTCTGTATTGTTTCATTGAGTGCTGAGAGTGTATCAAGGTGTGAGTATGAGTTTGAGCATAGCCGGCAGCGGGCTGCTGAGTGGTTCAGCAACCCGTTAGCGCAGTAAAACGGCCGATCAGAGGCCAAATGCTGTTGCTGCCTTGTTGTAGTCATACTCTATCTGAGCTCTCAGCACCTCGTGAACCAAACCAGCCGGGATCTTTTGTGCCAGCAGGGAAGTGTCGTAGTGAATATTGGCTATTCGTTCGTTTTTCCAGTCGGTTAACAGGGTTGTAATTTGGTCTTTAGTCATGGTGTGTTTGATGGTTTCGATACTCAGACTTTCAATGACATTCGATGCCAGGGCCGGTGCTGACAGTGCCAGCAATGAAACAGCAATGAGTTTGGTCACAAATTTCATGATGTGTTCTTTATGGTTAAGCGGCGCAACGCTTTTTTCTCGATCATGCATCGCGACTGACACCTTGTTCATTCGGTCGTCGCCGATGCGATTTCATGCCCTTGCGCAGCGTAAACAGTTCCGGATAAGTTTCAGGCCAGCTGAGGTTGATCGGCGGCAGGACATGTGACGCGCTTAACAAAATAATAGTTCACCATGTTCTCTGTGTGTACTTGCTCTGAGGCATATACGTGGGCGATAACTGGCAGGTTATAAGCGCTGAAACCGGAAGGCTGTATCCGGTTTACAAAGTGGCCCGCATCCGGATTTAGCATGGTCTTTGTTCAGGATACGGGCTGATAAGGATATCTAATCCTGTGGTATCTCCTGGTATGAAATCATTTTTGCGGTATCAAAAAACTCTTTGATATAAGGATGCGGCTTTTTTGAATCGTGCAGACGAATCAGAATAATTTCGAGCGCTTCACTGTATTCTGGCCAAATGTGAACAAGATGCCCTTTGCTAATATGCTCCCTGGCAACAGAGCTCGGCACACAAGCGACGCCATTACCATGAATCGCCATCGGCAGCAACGACTCAGAAATGGTCGACTGGAACACAACAGACAGCTTTTTCGCTTGCGGCGTTCTACTGAACAACGGAAGAGAAAGTTCGTGCAACTGTGAGGAAGGCGCATAAGTGAGGTGAGGAATGAGGCTGTCCTCGAGCCGCTCGGCAGGAAATGAGGCACCGCATACCCAGATAAGCGCATCATCTGCTAACTTAACCACTTCAAATTCATCCGATTCGAAATACTTGGTATCACCTGAGCCTCGGTAGAACAGCAGACAATCCGCTCGTTGAGACTGCAAAGCAGCCTGATAACCGGTGACGGAGCGAACACCTGAATCGATACTGGTGACCATTGGGCTTTCCATCTGGCTTAACACCTGGGTAAACCATTGAGGGAAAAAGTTACAGGCGAGAGTATGCAAAGATGCAATCGTCATTGGATTGGGTTTATTGGCGACCATTTCCTCGCATCGCTCTGCCATTTGCACCATTTCAGCTGCCACCGGATAGAGCCTTTTTCCTTCTGGCGTCAGCCGGACTGGTGTTTGGCTTCGGTCGAATAGCTCTACATTAAGGTGTTGTTCTAATTGCTGAATTCTCCTGCTAAATGCCGCCTGGGACGAGGCGTTAAGCTGGGCCGCCAACGAAAATTTCTGGCAGTCTGCAAGTGTGATGAAATCCTTTAACCAGCGAATGTTCATTGCCTGTCTCCATTTGAATCTATTATCGAATTTTTGCATAACCTATGCAAAATACGAGACATTAAATCCTTTCAATTGACCCATGTAAACGCCTATGTTGTCACTATGTGAACACGGAATCTGATTCGAACTGTCAGCGTAAGCTGAGTAATAAAAGGACTTAATATGAAACTGAATACGTTAGCCATGATTGTTTCCGGGCTGCTGGCCAGCACCGTTGCGACGCACAGCTATGCCAATCTTAAAGACGACATCATTGAACGAGGCAGCCTGAAATGTGGCATTTCCAGCGACAAAATGGGCTTCTCCTACATTAATGACCAGGGCAAGTGGACTGGGATGGACGTGGATTACTGCCGTGCAGTCGCGGCTGCTGTACTGGGTTCGCCGGACAAAGTCGAGTTCATTACCACGACGTCGAAGAACCGCTTTACCTCGCTGGCATCCGGCGAAATTGACATCCTTTCCCGCTCGACGACCTGGACTGTATCGCGTGACGCAAAACTTGGTGCAGACTTCACCACAATCTGGTTCTATGACGGCCAGGGCTTTATGGTGCGTAAATCTCTGGGAGTAAAATCGGCCACGGAACTGGACGGCGCAACCTTCTGCTTATCTCCTGGCACCACTTCTGAACACAATCTGGCGGATTACTTTGGCTCAAAAGGGCTGACTTACCGCTCAGTGGTGTTTGAAAAAACCGAAGAGCTTTACGCTGCTTATCAGAAAGGGCGCTGTGATGCGTTGACCAATGATGTGACCGGCCTGGCTGCGCGCCGTACTCTGTTTAAGGATCCGGATGAACACATGATCCTTCCTGAGGTTATCTCAAAAGAGCCTCTTGGTCCGTATGTGAAACAGGGTGAAAACGAATGGCGCGACATTGTAACTATGGTGGGGAACGCACTGATTGAAGCGGAAGAGCTTAATGTGACCCAAGCCAATGCTGCCGAGCTGGCCAAAACAACCAACAAACCGGGCATTAAGCGTCTGCTGGGTACGGAAGGAAGCTTAGGTACGGACTTAGGCCTTAGTCAGGACTGGGCTTTGAAAGCGATCGAGGCGACCGGCAACTACGGCGAGATCTTTGCGCACCATGTCGGCCAGAAACTCTCCACTTAAATTTGAACGTGGTGCGAACGCTTTGTACACCGAAGGCGGCCTGATGTATGCCCCCCCTTTCCGTTAATCATATAGTCATGTCAGCCTGTGTCTAAGCAGGCTGGCCATCCACGGACAGGAGAGAAATGCAATGAAACTCACCAAAGGGACGTTAATTGACTGGGGGCAGCAAGCCCTGCTGTTAATTACCGTCACGCTACTATTTTTATATCTGGGCACCAATGCCTCGGAGAATATCGCCAAGCTTGGTATCACCACAGGATTTGATTTTCTGCATGAGCGTGCTGGCTACGATATTTCTTTCAGCCTGCTTGATTATGACCAGAATGATACCTACCTCCAGGCGTATTACGTCGGCGTGGCTAACACTCTGCTCGTTTCCTTTTTAAGCATTATTTTTGCCACCATTCTCGGCTTTATCATCGGTGTTGGCCGGGTATCGAATAACTGGGTAATCAGTAAACTTAGCCGCACTTACGTTGAGTTCATCCGCAATGTGCCGTTGGTGGTCCAGCTTGTGTGGTGGTATGCACTGTTTTTGAGTCTGCCGCCGGTGCGGAACAGTATTCAGATCTTCGATGATGTTTACCTCTCAAACCGAGGTCTGGCTATTCCTCATTTGTCGTTGCAGGGCTGGGGCGGTTATGTCTTTTGCGCGCTGCTGCTGTCATGCCTGCTGGCATTTCTGTACCGTCGCCGCGTGGTCAGCCAGGTCAGATGGACCGGCTTTCATCCGGTTTTGTGGCCACGTTTACTGGCGATCATTGTATTGCCGCCTTTGCTGGTTTTGATTGCGGCCATTGTCCTGGGGCATATGGAATTTAGTGCGCCCAAACTGACTGGTTTTAACTTTCGTGGCGGCATGATCGTCATCCCCGAGCTGGTGGCACTGTGGGTTGCGTTATCGGTCTACAGCGCCAGTTACATTGCTGAAATCGTACGCGGCTGTATTCAGTCCATCGCCAAAGGTCAGCACGAAGCGGGCAAAGCTCTGGGATTCAATGACTCGGCGATTATGTGGAAACTGATTGTTCCGCAAGCCGTGTACCCGATGATTCCGCAGATCACCAGTGTGTATCTCAACATCATCAAAAACTCCTCGTTAGGCGTGGTCATCGGCTTTATGGAGTTAGTCTCTTCAACCGGCGGCACCACTCTGAATAATACCGGGCAAGCCATTGAATGTATTTTGATTGTGATGGGCACCTACTGTGTATTCAGTCTGATCACCAGTGTGCTGATGAACTGGTATAACTCACACGTTGCGATAGGGAAGTGATCATGCAAAGTGAAAATATCATGCAATATATTGAACCACGTCCGGCCATTGTGACCAAATCAGACTGGAAAACCTGGTGCCGGAAAAATTTATTCTCATCCGCCTTCAACACGTTGCTGACGGTCGTCGGGTTGATGTTTGTGTTGTGGTTGGTTCCGACACTGCTTAACTGGTTTATTTTCAGCGCTACGTTTGTGGGTTCCTCCCAAGCAGATTGTACCTCGGCTGGCGCCTGCTGGCTGCCGGTAGTAAATCGGATTGAGCTGTTCACCTACGGTATGTATCCGGACGACCAGCAGTGGCGGGTGGATGTTGCCTTCGGACTGGCGGCTATCGCGATTCCAATGTTGTACATCAAGCGTTTTAACAAACGAGTGATGCTCTGCTACATCGCCGTGTTGCCCTTTGCGATGTGGATGTTGTTGAAAGGCGGCACGTTTGGCTTTGAAACCATTTCGACCACCAAATTTGCCGGCATCATGCTGACGCTGTTCCTGGCTATTTTTGGCATGGTGTTCGCGCTGCCGCTGGGTATTTTGCTGGCGCTGGGCCGACGTTCGCAACGCCCGGTGATTCATTGGCTCAGTGTGGCTTATATCGAATTAGTGCGCTCGGTGCCTGTGATAACGCTGCTGTTCATGGCGTCACTGATGATTCAGCTTTTCTTGCCGCCCGGCCAGGAGTTTGACGTGTTACTGCGCGTTGTCGCGGTACTGGTTTTGTTCACGGCGGCTTATATGGCGGAAACCATTCGCGGCGGCCTGCAGTCGATTCCTCAGGGGCAGTTTGAAGCGGCACAGGCACTCGGTTTCGGTTACTGGAAAATGATGGGGCAGATCATTTTGCCGCAAGTTCTGAAGAACTCAATTCCATCGTTGCTCAATCACTTTGTCGGCATTTTAAAAGAGACCACACTGGTCATGATTGTCGGTGTGCTTGATATCGTCGGTGTTGCTTCAAGCACCTTATCCAACGCGAAATGGGTTGGATTAGAAAACGAAATGTACGCATTTTTAGCGGTCTTTTTCTTTATCTGTTGTTTCTCTCTTTCCCAATACGCAGCGCATCTGGAACGCCGCTTGAAATAACGCTCATCAGGAGAATGTCATGGAAGTCATCAACATAAAAAATCTCAACAAGTGGTACGACTCCTACCACGCGTTACGCGATATCAACTTAAGCGTAAAAAAAGGTGAGCGCATCGTGATCTGCGGCCCATCCGGTTCCGGCAAGTCAACGTTGATTCGTTGTATTAACCAACTGGAGAAGCACCAGTCAGGTGCACTAAACGTATTTGGACAGGAAGTGAGTGACACGTCGAAAGATCTCATTGCGCTGCGTAAACAAGTCGGTATGTGTTTTCAGTCCTTTAATCTATTTCCGCATCTGACTGTGCTGGAAAACTGCGTATTGCCGCAGACTTCCAACCTGGGTGTGAAAGAAGAGGTAGCGATTGAAATCGCATTAGGGCTGCTGAATAAGGTCAAAATCAAAGAGCAGGCTAACAAATACCCAAGCCAGTTGTCCGGCGGACAGCAGCAGCGTGTTGCGATTGCCCGTGCGTTGTGTATGAACCCGCAAGTGATGCTGTTTGATGAGCCGACATCAGCCTTAGACCCGGAGATGATCTCCGAGGTTCTGGATGTGATGACCGATTTGGCCAGCGAAGGAATGACCATGCTGTGTGTGACCCATGAAATGGGTTTTGCGCGCAGGGTTGCTGACCGCGTCATCTTTATGGACCAGGGCCAGATTGTCGAAGAAAACAATCCCGAAGCCTTTTTCTCTGCGCCTGAGTCGCCGCGTACACGCGAATTTTTAAATCAATTGATTCACCACTAAGGAAGTTTATGTCCAACGAATATTCCATCGCCATTCATGGTGGTGCCGGAGCGATGTCGAAAGGAAAGCTGACTCCTGAGCAGGAGCTTGAAATTGAAAGCGTGCTCAAAACCATTATTGAAGAGGGATTAGCCAGCCTTGGGCAAGGCGCGGATGCGCTTGATGTCGTACAGGCGGCGGTTAACCAGCTAGAAGATTGCACCTGGTTTAACGCGGGCAAAGGCGCGGTATTTAACCATCAGGGCAAGCATGAGTTAGACGCCTCTATAATGTGCGGCAAGACGCTGGATGCCGGCGCTGTGTCCGGTATCCGCTTCAGTCCGAATCCGATCGATGTGGCGCGAGCTGTCATGGACAAATCCCCGCATGTCTATTTAGGTGGTGAGGGCGCTGAGCAGTTTGCCCGTGATTTGGGGCTGGCGCAGGTTGATAACAGCTATTTCTCGACTGAGATGCGTTATCAGCAACTGCAGTCGGCACTGCTTGTGCAGGAGGTGATTCTGGAGCCGACCGATAACGACTACAAATACGGCACGGTTGGCGCGGTCGCAAAAGATAAACACGGAAATCTGGCGGCGGCGACATCAACCGGTGGTATTACGAATAAACAGTACGGTCGTATTGGTGATTCTCCGGTCATCGGGGCCGGCACTTATGCCAATAACCAGACCTGTGCGGTTTCTGCAACCGGGCACGGCGAACATTTTCTCCGCCATGTGGTGGGCTACAACATTTCCTCACGTATGGCGTTAGCCGGTGAGGCCTTGGAACAAGCCGCTAACCACGTTGTTTTTAACGATCTACCTAGTACCGGTGGCAGTGGCGGGATCATTGCGGTCGACAGCCAAGGCCAGCTGACGCTGCCATTTAATACCGAGGGCATGTACCGCGGCTGGGGCAGCGCCAATCAGCCTGCACAATCGAAGATATACGAATAAACCACTCTCATCCCCACTGAGCTCAGACTGAACGATGCCACTCAACGTTATACCGAAAGTGGCATCTTCGGACTTCCAGCTTATGGGGAACCATCCGCCTGGTCTGCACGCAGTAGCTCCGCCGCGCGCAACTCCGGCCTACGTCCGCTATCACAAAAATCATTTTCTTGATGAGAACGAAGAGTTTGCCCTAGATTTTCACCTGCCTGTAGGTTTCTTTTGACGTTCATAACGTTGATTTCACGTCGCTGAGTGTGAATGGCGATCACAGTTTGAGGTAAAAAATAAAGGATATGTATTGTTTGAAAGCGCTCAGTTTTCTTGGTTGAGCCCCTGATAATCGATGATTTTTGTTTGTTAATTAGTCAGCGTTAATATAATAAACTGTCAAAATTGTGATCTATTTATCTTGTTAAATAGAATTGCCCAAGAATACGTGACTCTTCACCCAGTTTGCCTCGTCTTTATACTTTTCCTCTAGCCTCAATCATTAGCATTGATTCAATGCTTGCGTGTTTGTCCTTTGTCCCGTCTTATGGACACCATTTAGTATTGTGGTGTTAGAACATTCTCATTAGATTGAACATCATAGGATGTATAAACACTCTGATAAAAATAAATACTAAAAATAGTCATACTTACTAATTTGATCTGTAACTCAAGGTAAAAAATGAAAATGATTACCTCTCGACAACATCGATTATTACGATTCCTGCTACAACATCGGGAATACGTCACTTTATTCCATCTGGCAGAACAACTTGGTGTGTCGACAAAAACTATCCAGCGTGACCTGAATATTATTACTGCATACCTGGCTGATTTGAACGTGCAAATTGATAAAAAAGTAGGTGCTGGTGTTTTGCTGGTGGCTGAAAGCACCGCCGACCTGTTGCAACTGGAATTGCAACTGAGTGATGACAATGAAGATTCCGACGGCGTTTCTGGGCCATGCGCGACGGATAAAAATTGCCTCATGGCTATTGAGTGAAACCCCTAAAGAGACCTCAATTAACAAGCTTTCCGAGCGCCACCACATCAGCAATGCGTCAATCGTCAATGATTTAAAGGTGATCGAAGACTGGATCACACCGCTTGGGCTTGAACTGATTCGCAGCCAAAGCGGAACCCGAATTCAAGGTGATGAGAACAGTGTACGTCAGGCCATGGCGGCGTTGATTAACGGGTTAATCAACCATCAGGATCCCGGTTTGGTGAATCACTCCAGACTGGACCCGGGCAGCTATAAAGCCTTGGTGCACTATTTTGGCGAAGACGAGGTGGGGTTTGTTCAGGTTCTGCTGCAGGACATGGAAGAAGAGCTTGCGTATCCGTTAGGTGAACCTTACTACATCAATATTTTCACCCATATATTGATCATGATGCACCGGCGTATCAAGGGGAATTTGCTGGGAAATCCATGCTATGACGCGCGCCAGCATCCCAAGGATTCAGCATTCAGGGTAGCGGGCAAAATGGTGGATAAAATCGAGCAGCATATCGGTTTATCTTTACCGGAAAATGAGGTGTGGTTTATTTACCAGTACATTATTTCATCAGGAGTATTGGTATCTGAAAATCAAAGCAACAGTGTATTGCATACTGAATTATGCAGTTATCAGGCACGGGATATTTCACTGCAACTGGTCATACGATTTTCACAGCTGATTAATATTGATTTGGCTGCAGATAAACAGTTATTGGATGGTATGGAAGTACATATACGTCCGCTGATAAACCGTCTTCATTATCAAATTATCATTCGTAATCCACTGCTGGATGAAATTAAAAATGAGCTGGCGGATGTCTATCATTTGACGCGTATTGCCGTGAATGATCTGTTTACCACTGATATGTCAGCGGCCGTTTCTGATGATGAAGTCGGTTATCTGGCGGTCCATTTTCAGGCAGCCATTGAACGCCAGATCACGCACAAGCGTGTGTTACTGGTGTGTTCTACCGGGGTAGGGACGTCACACCTGCTCAAAAGCCGCATTTTAAGAGCATTTCCCGATTGGGAAATCGTGGCGACGGTGCCATCGAGTCACTTACAAAGCGTGAATCAGGAACTCGCACCTGATCTGATTATCTCGACGGTTCATGTGGCAGAAATTGACACTCCGGTGGTGTATGTCACCGCGTTTCTAAACGATGCGGATCTGCAGCGCATTACAGAAAAACTCATAACAGAAAAGCTACATCTCGCAAGCGATGCATATAACGTTACTCAATCTTAATCCCAGGATATCGAAGGTGATTTATGGACATTTCAAAAGTACTCAGTGTAAAGCACATTAAATTAAACATGGTCGCTACAACTAAAAAAGAAGCGATTGAAGAAACTGACCGATTTATTGGTTGAAGATGGTGCTGTGATTGATAAAGAGCATTTTGTCCGCGATGTATGGCTGCGCGAGGAACAAGGCTCAACCGGTTTTGAAAATCACATTGCTATTCCACACGGTAAATCTGAGGCAGTACGCCAAACCACATTAGCGATTGGCCGTACCCAAAACGAGATCCCTTGGGAAACCATGGATGGCAGTGACATTCGCTGCATTATTCTGTTTGCCGTTCGCATGGTTGACCAGAACACCACGCATATTCGTCTGTTATCACAAGTTTCAAGCGCATTGGCAGATGAAGAGATCATTGAGCAGTTGCTGCAAGAACAAGATCCACAAAAAATCGTTGAGCTGTTTAATCCGGAAACGGTAACGGAATAACGGTTTAATTTATTTTAACTATCAGCTAGTGGTTTAAACCAAAAATAAACTTGTCGAGGTTAATGATGAATATTGTAGGAATTACTGCATGTACTGTAGGTATTGCTCACACGTATATTGCGCAAAAGAAAATTGAAATAGCCGCTAAAAAGGCGGGCAATAACGTAAAGATTGAAACTCAGGGTACGATTGGCATCGAAAATAAACTGACCGATGAAGATATTGCCCAAGCGGATATTGTGCTGTTAGCCGCCGATGTTAATGTCACCGGTGAAGAACGATTTGCCGGAAAAAAAGTAGTTAAAGTGTCCACAGAAATCGCTATTAAATCGCCTAACAAGCTTATCGAAAAACTCCAGCAGTTAGTGACGGAGTAATTTCAGCCAGACCAATTACAATAACAAACAGAGGGTTTTATCTATGAGTATAAAGGACATCTGGAGAGCAGCTAACCCTAAAGGCCATCTGCTGACCGCTATCTCGTTTTTGATTCCGATTGTCTGTGGTGCCGGCTTTATTATTGCCATCGGCATGGCGATGGGAGGCAAGCCTCAGGACGCTTTGGTGCTGGGTGAGTTTGATTTGTGGACGTCAATGGCGACCATGGGAGCAAAGGCGCTCGGACTGTTACCGGTTGTGATTGCCTGTGGTATTGCCGGCTCGATTGCGGGTAAACCCGGCATCGCACCAGGTTTTGTTGTCGGCCTTGCGGCAAACACTATTTCTGCTGGTTTTATTGGCGGGATTCTGGGTGGTTACATTGCCGGGTATATCGCGCTGGGTATCATCAAAAATGTCAAGGTTTCCGAGCTGGGCCAGAGGCTTAATGCCGACCCTGATTGTGCCGTTTTTTGCCTCTGTGATCAGTGGATTAATCATGGTCTACATCATCGGCACACCGATCGGCATCTTCACCGATACCCTGACCGGTTTTCTGAGAAGCATGGGAACTTCATCGAATCTGGTGTTGGGTGCTGTGATTGGCGCTCTGTGTATCCTGGATTTCGGCGGACCGATCAATAAAACCTGTTTTGCCTTCGTACTGACGCTTCAGGCGCAGGGTATCAACGAACCGATTACTGCACTGCAGTTAGTCAACACGGCAACACCTATCGGCTTCGGACTGGCGTACTTCATTAGCAAACTTCTGCGCAAGAACATTTATAACAATGAAGAAATCGAAACCTTAAAATCGGCTGTTCCTATGGGTGTGGTGAACATTGTTGAAGGGTCTATACCGATCGTGATGAATGATATTGTGCGTGGTATCTCTGCGGCGGCCATCGGCGGCGCTTGTGGTGGTGCGGTGACCATGGTTTACGGTGCGGACGCAACAGTACCTTTCGGCGGCATATTTATGATTCCGACCATGTCCAATCCAATGGCCGGTATTATGGCTCTGGTCGTTAATATACTTGTCACTGCCACCGTTTATGCAGTAATCAAAAAAGATGTTCCTCGTGATGTTGTTATAAATAACGATGATGAAGAGGAAGATATCGACCTAGACGATATAAAAATCAGCTAAATATATTTTAAATTTTCAATCCAGTTAATTTAACGGCCTTAATTAAAGTTTCGGTCGATGGGTCTCTGCACCCTTAAAAACAGATTATCTTTTCTCTAACGAACGGATTATATAACCATGAGTGAACATATTAATATTTCGCCATCGTTAATGACGATGGACCTGGATCAGTTCAAAGAGCAGATTACTTTTTTAAACGACCATGTCGATTCATTCCATATTGATATTATGGATGGCCATTTTGTGCCTAACCTGAGCTTATCGCCATGGTTTATCGAACAAACCCGCAAGCTGACCAACAAAGAAATGTCGGCCCATTTAATGGTGACGGATCCTTCATTCTGGGTACAGCAGCTGATTGATATTCGATGTGAGGTCATTTGCATGCCGGCAGAAACGTGTTAACGGCATCGCTTTCCGGCTGATTGACCAAATCCATGATGCGGGGCTGAAAGCGGGTATCGTATTGAACCCGGAAACGCCGGTCAGCGAGATCCTGCCTTACATCGATCTGTTGGACAAAGTCACGGTGATGACGGTCGATCCTGGCTTTGCCGGTCAGCGTTTCCTGGTCAATATGCTGGATAAAATTACCGAACTGCGCCAACTGCGTGAAGAAAATGGTTACCAGTATCAGATTGAGATGGACGGTTCGACCAATAAGAAGCACTGGAAAGTGATTCACGATGCCAAGCCTGACATTTATGTGATAGGCCGCAGCGGGCTGTTCAACCTGGCTGATAATATCCACAGTTCGTGGGAGATGATGGTGACGGAGTTTGAACAGGCAACCGGCGAAAAATTTGCCTGATAGTCTGGCGAATGGTTAATGTTTACCGATAAAAAGAGAGCATAGATACATGCTCTCTTTTCTTTGCTGCCCTCTACTCGATGGGGGTTCCTGCAACGGCAACCGCGCAAGACCTTCTCTCTGTCGTGCTTGTGGTAGGTGCTGTGAGCGCTACGATTTTCACCAGCTATGCGTTTATCTTCTCCCATGCTGGGGTACGAAACCTTTATCGAAAATCCAAAGCTATATTTGAGGGTGTGTTTGCGGTGTTCTTCGGTACCGCGAGTGTTAAGCTTCTGCTGAGTGATATAAAAGGGTAGGTGAACTAAAGCTTCTCTGGGCTGGGGCGTGCCATGATTTCGCGGCATTGTAAGCCACGCTTTTGCTTTCTCGGTTTCTTTGAGCTTACTGTCAGCGTGCCAGTCACTTTTTGCTTGCCAAAGAATGGCCAGCTATGCGCTTGGGTTCTTTGGCGTTGCTCTGACTGGGTTTTAGGCGTTTCCGACGCCAAAAGCCTCAAAACTCGTCCTGATTTTTTGCCCTGATTTGGTGGTTTCAGAAAGTTACCTAGCTCGGTTTTGCCCCATTATTTGCTAAAAAAAATTTTCGATCGATAAATCCCGTCAGAATTTGCCCTATATTTCCTAATGTCGAACCAGAGCCGGGGTGTGCACATTCTGGACAAAAGCGAGAAAAACACGAACTCTTAAGAGTTTTGTCCAGAATGTATAGTCATTCAAAAGAGAACATTGATTAAAAAGGCTCTAATGACAAAGCAATCGTCAATAGCACTGGCAAAGTTACGATGCTTAAAAAGTTACCAAACAGAACCATTGAAGCGACCTTGGCAGGCTCAAGGCCAAACCTTTCAGCAAGCAGGTAATTCATGACTGCTGGAGGCAACATCGAAAAGAGTAACATCATCTGCAAATGCATGGTCGGCAGTGGAATAAGCATATAAATAATCCCAAAAGTAACCGCCCCTGTTGCCAACGACTGCAGAGTGCAAAGCAGACCGA
Organism: Vibrio sp. CDRSL-10 TSBA; assembly: GCA_039696685.1. Lineage (NCBI taxonomy): Bacteria > Pseudomonadati > Pseudomonadota > Gammaproteobacteria > Vibrionales > Vibrionaceae > Vibrio > Vibrio sp. CDRSL-10 TSBA. Next base: position 1,349,215 of record CP155566.1, read on the forward strand.
CTTTAAGACCGCTCAGGCGCATATTACACATCTGAGTCCCGAGGGATAAAAGCATAATTGGGACGGCTGTCTGCCCCAGAAGTGCTGTTGCATCATAAAGAGGCTCCCAGATACCAATGTCGGTCAAGTTTAGTATCAGAGCCACAATAGCCGCGATAAACATAGGCATACGTACAACCTGCTTAAGAGGATTCCCTTTGCTGACGAATGTCAGACCAAGACTGACATGCGTACAAACCGAAACGACGAGCAACAGTACTGCTGGTGCTATAGCATCCTCGCCAAACGTGTAAGTAAAGAGAGGTATTGCTAAGTTACCACTATTGCGAAACATATGTGGCGGAGCCCAGACTTTGTAAGGAAGTTTAAACAACCGACATATTGGAACCATTAACAAGCCAGGGATAAATATCGCAACAAGCGAAGCACTAAGCAGCGGCACTTGGGTCATATCAAGTGGCATCGTTTCCTACTGAAGAAAACACCAGAGCAGGCAAGAGCATATCCATGTTAATACGGTTAATGGGCCGAAAATCCATTTTAATCCAACGACCAATGCCGTACCCCATAGCCACGAGGGAAAATAGCGGAAACAGTATTCCAATGACTAATTCAAACATCTTACTACCTGTTTTCCAGTGCTGTCTGTAAACGCTCTAAAGCGATGGCAAGACTAGTGTGATTGGTACCGTAACAGACACGCAGGTGACCACACCCCGCCTCTCCAAATGCTTCCCCGGGTGCGACGCCTACTTTAGACTTCTCAATCATATCCAGAATAAATGGCTGGCTATTGTTAGCTAACCCATCAACCTTCAGGAAGGCATAAAAGGTTGCCGGCATTTCATACAAGGTTACGCCAGAGATATTACCTAATGCTTCACGCACCATATCTCTCGAATGACGAAAACGCTTCAGTGTCTGTTGTAAAAAGACTTCGCCCTGCTCAATTGCAGCAACGCCTGCGGCCTGAACAAAGGCAGGAGCACAGGAAACATTAAACTCAATCAGCTTGGTAATCGTTGGCCGGAGAGGCTTAGGCAGAGTAAGCCAGCCCAAACGCCATCCCGTCATACACCAGGTTTTGGAGAAACTATTACAAACAATAATACGATCATGGTCATCGATGAACTGACAAAAGGAAGGGGCAGATGTTCCCTCATAAACATGGCGGTTATACACTTCATCCGAGATTACCCATACCCCGGTCTGTCGAGAAAACTCGGTTATCGCTTTAAGCTGTTGTTCGCTCGCCATCCATCCAGTCGGATTGGCTGGTGAATTGATAACTAATGCCCGGGCATCTTTCGTCACCGCAAAAAGCGCCTCCATATCCAGTTCGAATCGTCCTTCGACCTGAGTAAGCGGGAACTCTACGACTTCCGCACCAAGTAGACTTGGAATAGCGGTCAGTATCGGATAAGCAGGACTGATAACAACCACCTTATCCCCTGGCTTTAATACGGCCTGAGCGGCAAGCATCACCGCATTGGTACCTGACAAGGTCACTACGATATTCTCATCGGTAAACGGACGCTCAAACAGACGTGACTGGTAGTCAGCCAGCGCCTGGCGCAACTGCGGTATACCATTGTTTGGTGTATACAATGTCTGCCCCTGCTCCAGGCTTTCGAAAGCCGCCTGCTTAATAAAATCAGGTGTAACAATATCTGACTCTCCAAACCACAGGGGAATGACATCTTTTTGCGACATACCAAAGTTGGCAATAGCGCGGATAGAAGACTCTTTCAATTGTGACGCAACCGGACTGATGTCGCTAAGTATGGAAGACTGCATTGTTGTACCTCGGCTAAAAACTCGACTAATAAGCTCTAATCTTATCGGTCATAGCAGGAATTGCCTTGCTTTTCAGGTGTGACATAAGCCCACTTTTGCATTAGTCTTCCAATTATTGCCTCATTAATGGCGGAGTCTTTCTATGAAGAAGCTTGATAAAGTCGATATTGCCGTATTGCAGCGTTTGCAGCAGGATGGACGCTTAACAAATGCAAAGCTTGCCCAAGAGCTGGCAATCAGTGAAACCCCCTGTTGGAGGAGGCTAAAGCGCTTGGAAGAAGAGCAATATATAGAGGGGTATCAGGCTAACCTGAATCGCCGCAAGCTAGGGTTTGGCGTTCTGGCATTTGTTCAGCTTACCTGTACAAAGCATGATACTGAAACAACCAGGATTTTCGAGTCTATTATCCAAAGCTCTGAGAACGTGCTTTCTTGCCACAATACAACCGGCGATTCGGATTTTATGCTCCAGGTTGTCGCTAAAGATCTTGATGATTACAGCGATTTTGTTGAAAGAGAGCTAAGGCAGCTACCCGGCGTGTCTGTGATTAGCTCAAATATTTCTCTACGAGAGCTGAAGTCATCCACAAGGCTACCGGTTTCTCTCTGACACAACCAACCTATGTCACAATTTCTTTACATCTGAATTAGTCTTTCATAATTACGTTATTTTATGAAAGACTATGTACTTTTTGATTGATATCCAGGCAACCTTTGCAAGGTAATTTCTTCGCAAAAAGATAGACTGTTAACAACTGATACCACTAAACAGCACTGCGGAGAAGCCTATGAAAGCCGTCGTTATAGAAAAATTTTCATCTATTCCAGAAATCAAAAATGTACCGGATCCAACACCCGCTTCCCATGGTGTGGTAATTAAAGTTGAAGCGACTGGTGTATGTCGCAGTGACTGGCACTGCTGGCAAGGTCATGATGAGGACGTTGTACTCCCGCACGTACCCGGTCATGAATTTGCCGGTGTTATCGAAGAAGTTGGTTCAGAGGTGAATAGGTTCAAGGTTGGCCAGCGAGTGACAGTGCCGTTTGTAAACGCATGTGGCTCCTGTCCTGAGTGTAATACCGGTAATCATCAGGTGTGTGGTAATCAGACCCAGCCCGGCTTTACGCATTGGGGATCATTTGCTGAATACACCACTGTTGATCACGCTGACGTAAATTTGGTCACCCTACCAGAGCATCTGGACTTTGTTACAGCAGCCAGCCTTGGCTGCCGGTTTGTAACTTCATTCAGAGCGGTAGTCGATCAAGGCAAAGTTTCTGCCGGACAATGGGTAGCAGTACATGGCTGTGGTGGTGTCGGCCTGTCAGCGATTATGATTGCGACTGCAATTGGTGCCAATGTAATCGCCATCGATATTGATGATACCAAGCTGGAAATGGCACGCTCGCTTGGGGCTGTAGCCACGGTAAATGGCAATAAAGTCGCTGATGTTGCAGAAGCTGTAATTGAGATCAGTAAAGGAGGTGCACATGTTTCTCTTGATGCTCTGGGGCACCCTATCACCTGTGTAAACTCAGTGAAGAGCTTGCGCAAATTAGGCAAGCATATACAAGTCGGGTTATTACTTGCTGAACAGGCTAATCCTGCTATGCCTATGGCTAAAGTTATCGCTGACGAACTGGAAATTATAGGTAGCCACGGCATGCAAGCACATCGTTACGATGCCATGTTAGCCATGATGATGTCCGGAAAATTAACACCAGAGAAATTGCTGGGCCGTACTATCAGCCTGGAACAATCGATTGAGGCTCTAACCACTATGGATTCGGCAACCACACCTGGCGTTACGGTTGTTACAGGTTTCTAAGGAGGGCGAAATGACACAAGATAAACAATCTCCGATTATCGGGTTTATTGGGGGTGGTAATATGGCCGCCGCCATGATTAGTGGGCTGATTTCGAAAGGTTTTCTGGCGCAAGATATACAGGTGTCAGAACCATCCGCAGAAAGAGTGGCATGGTTATCAGACAAATATGGTGTATCTACGGTAAGTAAAACGCAGGATGTCGTTGATAAGTCCGATGTTGTTGTGCTGGCGGTCAAGCCTCAGGTTATAGAAGCTGTTGCAAAACAAATTGATATCAGAGCAGATAGAAGTCAGGTTTTTGTTTCCATCGCTGCAGGCACATCTATCAAAACACTCGAGAATATATTGGGCCATGAGTGTGCAATAGTGCGCTTGATGCCCAATATGCCAGCGCTGGTCGGCGCTGGGATGTCTGGTTTATATGCAAATGCCAACACCGATGAGCAACAAAAGAAGCTTGCAACCACGGTCGCTGAATCTTTTGGTGAGTGCTTAGAAGTACAGAATGAAAATGACATTAACCTAGTCACAGCGCTTTCTGGTAGCGGTCCGGCGTATTTCCTGCTTATGATGCAATGCATGATCTCGGCTGGTGAAGAGCTGGGGATGAGATCTGATGATGTAAAGCGCCTGGTTGGTCATACGGCCCTGGGGGCTGCAAAATTAGCATTACTATCTGATGATGAACCAGATACACTTTGCCAACGTATTGCGTCACCCGGCGGAAACCACTGAAGCGGCGCTTACTACTCTGCATGAGAGAGAAGTTGAAAGTGCTGTAAAACAAGCGGTTAAAGCGGCATACCAGCGTGCTTTGGAATTAAGTGTTTAAGTAGGCAGAGGCAATATATGAGCTACTTAAATGCATAGTTATGCGAACTACTAATATGCTCCAGCTTTTAAAAATGCTCACTGATGTCCAATTCCTGTTACGGCGACCACCGTTATAAATGGTGGTCATTGTCGTTTTGGGATACTAAAACTTATCGATAGAGTAGAAATCGTCCTATCGTCCTAAATTGAAAATGTCCATAGGTGTGACAGCACGATCATAGCTAGCAAGTTTATGCCCCAAAGCTTGTTAGTACAAATGCTCAGCTTGCTCTGAGGATGTTAATTTTGGATTGATTTTCCTAATGTGATCGGAACACTTAGTTGCGCATTAGATCTATCCCAATAAACTCATATGTTTAAGACGACCAGTTGTCTTGTCTTGACAACACTTCTTGATTTTGAGTCCAGCGCCACAAAAAACGCTTCTAATTAGGCTTCAACTCAACATCGGCATCATTATAGAAAGTACGTCTTTGAATCCGAGACGCTTTGGCTTGCCTTGAGGAAACGTACTGTCTAGGGACTCTCAATACGAGCATATTTGAATCTCGGTGGTTTAGATTAGTTTGCGTCCATTCAAGGTGAGTCGACGTCATTTGGAATGGGGGGTTTCTTAGTAGAACGCTCGGAAAGTGATGATGCTTCAAACATAGGTAAACACAGTGGAAATCACGTCCAATGTTTGCCAAGAGGTCCTATATGGTATAACTTCGAAAGGTTGAATTCGGGACTAACTGGTTTTTATAAATGTATAAAAAAATTAACTTAAGAAAACTAATACTTCTAATATGTTTTTTTAGTGTCATAGTTAGTTTGGCGAGCGCTTTCTATTCTATTTATCATACTCAAAGAGCATTGATTATTGATAACACGATGGAGTCAAATCGAGTTTATGCCGAGAAGATGGCTGAAATGACCAATGCATTTATTGGCTCATCCATGTCACAGCTTAGATATAGCGCCAAAATATTAAGTACTAAATTTCATGACCAGAGTACCCTTAGGAATGAAGTTGATAGATTAAAATATCAAACAAATTCATTTAATTCAGTGGTAATCGTAAACTCAGAAGGTGTTATTGCATCAATTTCTCCTGAAACGATTCAAGTTCAAGGTGTAAAATTAAAAAGTTATCAAGCAAAGCAATCGTTACGAGCAAAAAAACCACTAGTCACTGACCCTTTTATTTCACCCGCCGGAAATTTTTTAACTAGTATTTCTTATCCTATATTTTCTGAAAGTGGGGAATATTTAGGATATATAAGTGGCACTATATATCTAGACAAAGAAAATATTCTAAGCACACTATTATCCAAACACAGTTATGTTGATGGTTCATATTTATACGTTGTAGATAGAAATCACACCATTTTGTATCACCCGAATCAAGAGATGGTTGGTAAAACCATTGATGATAATGCTGCAATTAATTCAGTGACAGAAGGTAAGACAGGTGGAAAAGACATATTTAACAGTCAAGGCGTTGAAATGCTGGCTGGCTACTCACCTGTTACTTCATCGGGTTGGGGAATTGTTGCACAAAAATCAAAGTCACTTACACTAAAAGTTCTACAAGATAGACTGAAACAAGTAGTTTTAACAACGCTACCATTAGCAATCATAATACTCATTTTTATATGGTTTGCTTCAGCATACATATCACGGCCATTGTGGCAGTTGGCAAGCATAGCTAAAAATTTCGAAAACCATTTAACTGTAGTTGATGAGCTACGAAAAATCGCTCCATGGTACTATGAAGTCAGTAATCTAAAACGAAGCTTTATGACTGCTTTTAATGTCGTATCTAGTACTATTGATGAATTAAACACTAATAGTATGACCGACTCTCTTACAGGATTGTTAAATAGAAGAGGGTTTGAAACTGTATTGGAAGGTCTTGAAACCGAAAAAAAACCTTTCTCCGTGTTGGCTATTGACATTGATTACTTCAAGAAAGTTAATGATACATACGGTCATGACGCAGGCGATAAGTTGCTAATTTGTTTTGCAGAAACGTTAAAAAAACAAGCACGTGAAAAGGACTTTATCATCCGTGCAGGAGGAGAGGAATTTTTTATACTTTTACCAAGCAGTGATGGAGATAAAGCTGAAATAATCGCAGAAAGAATCAGAAAAAGCATTGAATCAACAAACTACCCTCTAGTGGGAAATATAACCGCATCCATTGGGATATCTCATTACTCAAATTATGACGAGCCAATAGATGAAACTTTAAAATTAGCCGATCAAGCTCTTTACAAAGCCAAGTCCAACGGTCGAAATAGAATAGAGACTAATTATTAGGCCTTACTTGGTTCGGTTTTGTGAATTGCCGCTGATTTCCTAGACGCCGTTTAGTTAGAATAGGCGAAATTTGTCTAGGAGATCGGTGGCGGTCCATACAACACCGCTATCGGAATCAGAAGTAAAGGCTTTATTCTCAGATTTTGAATTAGTCAGGTTTCTTTGAACGTGATGAAAAGCGAAAACTTCATCGGGTAGAATGAAGCATTGGCATACTTTTTCTAATCCGATAGAAACCTTCTGATTACTAGTCCTAGCACGTTTCTGTCCAAATGTATGGTACGCCCCGTTTTGCAAGTAAAAATTCAAAATAACGGAGTTGGTTTGCGCTAATGTATTCAGAGTCTGATTGAGACCTTTTTCTTTAGCCCCAGCTCTACGATGAGATCCGCGCCAGATTGTCCTCAAAAGTGTGAAAGCATAGTAGTTGCTGTTTTGGACATCAGGTCTTCAATCTGGTGGTCTAACCGTTTTGTCATCTTTCATTTTCATATGCAAACTTGATTTATGTTCTGATCTCAAAAATTTTATGAGTTGCCATAACAGACCAAGCAATTCTGGCGAGTTTGTTTGCCAGTGCTACTAAAGCCACATTGAATGGTTTACGACGCTTTAAGTCTATTATCCATGTACCAAAATACTTCTCTGCGGTAGCATCGCGCCACAGTACAGATCTAGCCGCGTGAACAAAAAGCTCGCGAAGCTCTTTGTTTCCACGTTTAGATATTCCAAGAAGCTTCGGCTTGCCTCCTGTTGAATATTGAAATGGAACCAGTCCTATCCAAGCAGCAAAATTACGACCATTGGAAAAGTCTTTGGGGTTTGATACAACAGATAGACAACAAGCAGCAGTCATTGGCCCGATACCAGGGATCGATTGCAGCATAGTAAATAGCTCATTGCCGTTGTTAATAGTCTCAATTTTCTTATCTTGTTCTTTAATCTTCTCATTAAGATGATTGTAATGATCAAGTTGTTCTCGTAACTCAAGAACAAGTAATGGGGCAACTGGTTGCCCGGTGTCAGCAAGCCACTGAAAAAGCCGCTTCATATTTGCATGGCCACGAGGAAAGCTGAAACCAAACTCAACAAGAATTGAAGTAATACGGTTCATAACAGCCGTTTCGCTCCCTGATATAGCCAGTTCGAATTCGACGAATCACACTTCCTATTTGTGCTTGTTCAGATTTCGGTGTGACAAACCTCATTTTCGGTCTTGTCGCTGCTTCAGCTATGGCGTCAGCGTCAATAAAGTCATTTTTGTGGCTTTTAACATAGGGTTTAACATACTGAGGTGGAATGAGCTTAACTTGATGTCCAAACTCTTGGCAACGTCTAGCTAGCCAATGAGCACCACAACAAGCCTCCATTGCTATGGTTACAGGCTCATGTGCAGAGATATATTGAATGAGTTTAACTCTAGAGAATTTATGTCGATAGAGTTCACGCCCAGAATGGTCGTGACCAACCAAATGAAAGGTAGATTTACCAAGATCGATACCGATTGTTTTGATAGCTGACATGATGGCACCTCCTGAAGTTCAGCGACTATGCTGAGTGTAGTTTAGGTGTGGGGCGTACCATCTAATTATGTATGGTACGCCCCCCTCCTAACACCTACCGACTCAGTGCCTCACCCAGAGGGCGGAAATAATCCAGCAGGGCGTCTTTGATAATCCGCCGGTGACTCATATCCGGATAGAGAGGGAATTGCTCAGGCTTGGTGGTGCCCGAGACTAAATAAGCGTTTTCGATTCCGGAGCAGGATTCCACCACTGCTTCAAAGGCGCGAGCCATCATCTCTGTCGGTTGGGAGAAATAATTGCTGCCCATCGCTTTGTCGGCTTTGACGCTGCGTAGTACATAGTCGTGGGTATCCTGGCCATCATCACTGAGCAGAGCTGCGTCAAAAATCTTCAGCAGCCGTTCGTTGAGCGGGTGGGGGAAATGGTCGACATTTCTTAACCAGCAATCGCTGGCAAACAGGATTTGTCGTTGCGGGCCGGAGCGATCGCCGATAGCAAAGGCTTTCTCAGCGATGTAGTGATCAAAGGCATGCCAGAATTCATGCGCCAGTGCGCCAGCACCGGCATTTTTGGCTAACGCCAATTCGCGCTGGTTTGGCGCGTAGTGAGCCTGAACGCCCTGACGGCCGCCGGTACCAAACGCCAGATTGAGGTTACCGCGCAAACCAATTGCCGCTGGTGGCAGAGCTAGGATATAGGCTAAGTCGGCCAGTGAATCGAAGATCAGGTTTGCGGCGAGATCTTTCTCCTCAGTGTTGACCCACTTCCCGATACGGATACCCCCAATTCCGAAGGTCTGTTTGATATCCATAAATGACACCTGATCGCCGTGGCGATAATCGGGCCCTTTGCGAGTTTTGTATTTAAAGCTGGTTAACTGCAAGCTATGCCTCAGCGTTGGGTATCATTGAATCAAAAAGGGGGCACCATCGGCAAGCCGACCGATCGCTGAGCTGCCGTTTAGCGCTGCGACTAGACCGGATGTCCGGTAATCACCGTGCAGTCTAACTGGCTGAAATGCGCTGTGGCGACCTGATTATGCGCCGAGCAGATGAGGTAATCCACGGCTTCGGAACGCATAAACGGATACGGACCCAAGGCTTCGATTTTATCATCGGTACACATGGCAACAATAGCGCCTGCTTTGGAGACTGCATGGCGTTTAAACTCACCATCCTGATAATGGATAGCGGTGAATCCGGCCGCGGAGGACCAACCACAAATCCCCACAAAGCAGAGATCAAAGCGAAATTTATTGAGTGATTCTACCGCGGTAATGTCAATGGCACCACCCACGGCATAATTAAGCTCACCACCAAGCAGAATGGTGCGGATGTGTTGTCGTTCGAGTAATCGGGTGGCAATGGCCGGGCTATTGGTCACCACGGTCAGATTGATGTCGTTAGGCAGCAGGCTGGCGAGCAACATATGCGTGCTGCTGGCATCTAAGAAAATAACCTGATCGGGTTTGATAATGGAGAGAGCCGCCAGTGCTAACGCCTGCTTTTCACTGTTTCTGTTTTCCAGGCGCTGCTCCTGAGTGCCCGTGGGCGGCACCAGGGACAGAACTCCACCGTGAATGCGCTTGCACAATCCCTCATTCGCCAGAAAACGCAGATCGCGGCGGATGGTCGCTTCTGTTGTCCCAAGTTGCAAGGCGAGATCAGCTGCCATCACTTTATTGTTCGATTTCAATAAGTTCAGGATTAACTGATGGCGTTCTTCCGGTGAAAATTTTTCCATTATCATTGTCTGTTAAAAGGTTCGGGGCTTCATTATAAACGAACATAAGTGGTGTTCATATCTGTCCGTTTATAAAGAAGCCCCGAGTTTTGAGGCAGTTACGCCTTTCGTCACGCCCACCTAAAAATTTGCTTTATCTCTTTCTTTATTGCTTATTACTTATTGCATATTACTTATTGCTTTATTCGTTTACTGCTTTGGCTGCAGTTCCAGTAACTGCAGTATGGTGTGCATGACTCCGTCTTCATCATTGGAACGGGCAATGTAATTCGCGGCGGCTTTGGTTTCTGCAAATCCATTGCGCATCGCAAAACTAAACCGGGCACGGTCCATCAGTTCAATATCATTCAATCCGTCGCCGAATGCCATGGTTTCGGCTTCCGTCACTCCCAGCATTGCTTGCAGCTTCTCAACCGTAGTGCCTTTGTGAACGCCCTCGTTGGCAATGTCTATCCAGGCTGGTTCAGAAACCACGATATAAGCCTGTTGTTCAAAAGCGTTAAGCTGAGGACGAAGGGCAGGACACTGTTTATTTTCATCATAAACCGTGATTTTAACGAAGTCAGAAGTGATGTCCGTGTAGGACTCGACCACTTTGACTTCAGCATAAGAGCTGCGCACTAATGCGCGTAAGTGTTCCGGAGTCTCGCGTTTTATCGCGGCATATTCGTTGGTGCATGCAATCACGATATGTGAGCCTTCGATGCTTTCCAGGTGGCGGATAATATCAAGCCCCAATGCATTATTGAGCAGAGACTGATAGACAAACTCGCCCTGGTGTTTAATGCGTGTCGCGCTGTCGCCAAGAATCCAGAAATCCTTGCTCTGCTCACCGAGCAGTTTCTTCAACCCGTTCAACTTGCTTGCCGGTGCAGGGCGCAAATGCTACCCCATGCGCCTGCATGCAGGACACGACTTGCTTGAACAGTTCGCGGTTGTAATCTCCCTGACTGTTGAGAAAGGTGCCATCCATATCGGTGACGATTAATTTGATCATGTTCGGTTTCCTATTCACGTAATCAGCGTTAGCTGACGTTAATAAAACACAGATGAACATTTTCGTCAATATATGAACATTTAAATATTTATTTGTGTTCATTTTGGTTTGGTTGTGTGTATACTTTGGCTAACAGGAATAAAGGTTTGACCAGTCATTGTTGAGTTGTTGAGTTGTGGAGGGTGAAGGAGTGGTGTCATGGTGACAATGCAGGACGTTGCACGTTATGCGGGAGTCTCGAAGTCGACCGTTTCACGGGTGATTAATGGTCACTCGGTATCGGCGGATGTCACTCAAAAAGTGTCCACCGCGTTGCAAAGGCTAGGTTATCATCCTAATCGGCTGGCACGGGCGCTGACAACCAATCGCAATTCGGTGGTCGGTGTCATTATCGCCGAATCATCACAAATCAGCCCGGCAGTCATCGCTTTCCTCTCTCATTTGTTGGCACATATGAGCCGTCTGCACAGGCCATTAATGGTGTTACAACTTCAGGATCAATATTTATCACATACTGAGAGTGTTCAAGCGTTGGCGGAACAGCGCTGCGAGTGCATTGTCTGTGTATCTGCTGGTGACGATTTGGATAAGATGATGAGTGAGTCATTCCAGAGCGTTGGCATTCCTTTGGCTTTGGTTGAAATGACGCTATGTGGTCATGCCATCCTGAGCTTGAAAGCCGTGAAGACCTGTCCGGAGAAAAGTTCGATTCAGGATGAGTTTTTGTCTGTGAATCAATGTATTGAACAAATCATTGCCAATTTTATCGAGCAATAAGGAATGTAATGGCGCAGTAAGTCACTTTATCGCGCACTAAGAGAGGAATACGTGAACGAGTTAAACAAGATGCTTAGCGGAGAGTGGTATGACCCAAGTGATGAGCAATTGAGTTCGATGCGGAGCAGAGCCAGAGAGTTGTTGTATCAATACAATCATGTTGCTGGTGAAAATGAGGTCACCAAACGCGAGTTGCTCGGCAGCTTACTTGGTACCATGGGCAACAATACCTCTATTCATGCTAATTTTTATTGTGACTATGGCTGCCATATCCATGTTGGTGCCAACTTCTTTGCCAATTATAACTGTGTGATCCTTGATTGCGCTGAAGTGCGCTTTGGGGATGACTGCATGCTCGGGCCTCAGGTGGGGATCTATACCGCGACTCATCCGCTTGACCCGACTGAACGTGTCAGTGGTATTGAAGCGGCTAAGCCAATTATCATCGGCAACAAGTGCTGGATTGGTGGTCACGCAACAATTAATCCCGGCGTCACTCTGGGAGATAACGTGGTAGTTGCTTCGGGCAGTGTCGTGACCAAGAGTTTTGGCGATAATGTCGTTATCGGCGGCAATCCGGCGCGGGTGTTACGTGAACTCGAGTGCGGCTAAAGCTCGATACTGATCAAAGATGAAGCCCGGTTTGTCGCTGCACCGCCAAATCATCTGCTGACGAATACGTGTTCAAACCGGGCAACAGCGGCTTCATTTACACAAAGCCGCTTGGGATTAATCGGTCCCGATTAATCCCATTGCGTCGCTTTAATATCAATCACGAAACGGTACTTCACTTGTCCGTTTGCCATGCGTTCAAAGGCTTGCTCAATTTGGTCGCCCTGAATCATTTCTACATCGGCGGTAATATTGTGCTCTCCACAAAAGTCGAGCATTTCCTGGGTCTCTTTGATGCTGCCGATCGAGGTGCCGCTGACACTCAGACGACGGAATACCATCGGCGTGACGTTGGGTGCTTTGTGCGGCGCATCAGGAATGCCGACCAACACCAGGCGGCCGTTGGTTTTCAATGTCGCCAGGTACGGATCCAAATCATGCGGCGCGGCCACACAATCGAGGATCATATCCAGTGACTGCGCTGCGGACTCCATTTGTGCCGGATCTTTAGAAAGCACGATGGTCTCTGCACCCAGGGCGATGCCATCGGCCGCTTTATCCGGCGAGGTCGTAAATAAGGTCACTTTGGCGCCGAGTGCAGTGGCGAGTTTCACCGCCATGTGACCCAGTCCGCCCAAACCAATCACACCAATGTGATCGCCTGCCTTAACGCCCCAGTATTTAAGTGGCGACCAGACGGTTACGCCCGCACACAATAGCGGTGCAACGGCATGAGTCGGCAGGCTTTCCGGTACGGACAGCACAAATTCTTGCTTGGTCACAATCGACTGAGCATAACCGCCGAACGTGGTCGCACCGGAATGGCGGTCCGTGCCGTTATAGGTCGCAACAAAACCCTGATCGCAATATTGCTCTTCTTGCTGCTGGCAGTGCGAGCACTGGCCGCACGAGTCAACCATGACGCCAACGCCAACCAGCTGACCTGGTTGAAAGCGCGTTACTTCATTGCCTACGGCAGCAACTCGTCCGACGATTTCGTGACCCGGAACCATAGGGTACTGGCTCATTCCCCATTCGTTTCTGGCCATGTGTAAGTCTGAATGGCAAACACCACAATAAAGAATGTCGACTTGGACGTCATCCGGGCGCAATTCACGTTGAGAAACGGTGCCGATTTGTAGTTCTTTATCGGCGGCGATTGCGGTAATAGCTTGGATATTCATAAATCATCCTGTGTTGGGGCGTTGAAAATGAGGGCGCACTATAGACACAATTTTCTCTTTTTGGTAGTAGTTACCATTTAGTGTAATAGTAACCAAGAGGTAACCATGCCGATTATTGTTGATGGCAAATTAATCTTCAAAGAGGACTCAGAACCAAGACGCTTAATGGAGATTTTATCCGTCAAGTGGACCAGCATGGTGATTCATGCGTTGTACCACTGGCCAGGTGGTAAATGCCGTACCGGCGAACTGGAGCGCAGTATTCAGGGCATTTCGAAAAAGATGCTGGTTCAGACGCTGCGGGAAGTGGAAAAAAGAGGCTTAGTGAAAAGGACTGTGTTTAATATCGTGCCGCCAAAAGTGGAATATGAACTGACCGAGTTAGGCAAAACGTTCGCGGAGCCTATTGAGCATCTCTACCAGTGGGGCATTGAGCATAAAGAGGCTCTGGATGAGATGGAAGCGCACTACCAAAGTGACCAGGTGTAATCTCGGTCTGGTGTCAGTGAGCTTTCCATACAAGATCTCATTGAAAATGACCGGCCGCTGCGTAGCCAGTCATTTTTAATCGCGGCGTGACTGTGATTGAGAAGCGAAACGCTCTCGTTTCTCAATCAAAAAATCCATCAGAACACGAATTTTCTTTGGCATCTGCTCTCGTGACGGGATGTAAAGATAAAACCCCGGGAACGTTCTGCACCAAGGTTCCAGAACGCGCACCAATGTTCCTTCTTCGATGTACTTCTGCACCCATAAATCAAGGTGTTTGACCAGGCCAACTCCTTGAATGGCCGCCTGTAGCATACTGAAATCATCATTAAATACCGCACTGCCTTTCGGCTCATAGATGACGGTGTGATGGTCTGAATCAGGTGAGGTCAGTGACCAATGATCGATGACTCCGCTCGACGTAAAGCGATACGCCAGACAGTTATGAGCTTCCAGATCATTTGGATCTTGCGGGATGCCATGTTGCCGAAAATAGTGCGGAGATCCGACAATCGCGTTGCTCAGTGGCGGAGTGATAGGAACAGCGACCATATGTTCATCCAGACTGACACCCAAACGAATCCCCGCATCCACCCCTTCGGCGACGATATTGGTTAATCCGTCTTCCATAATCAGCTCTAAACGTATCTTGGGATAGCGGGTCAAAAACTCACTGAGATGGGGTTCGACCAGCAGCCGGGCTGCCGTTCTGGAAGCACTGATTCGGATAAGCCCGGAAGGCTCATTATGGGATTCGTTTAACTCGCCGACGACTTTTTCGATGCCAGTCAGCGAGGGCTGTAAGACATCCAGTAAACGTTGGCCTTCGTCGGTCAGTGACATATTACGGGTTGTACGATTTAACAACCGTACCTGCAACTGCTTTTCCAGCGCTTTGATATGTTGTGATAAGGCAGCCCGAGTCACCCCCATTTCAGAGGCGGCTTTGGTAAAACTGCAGTGGCGAGCAACATGTGCAAACCATGTCAGTGACGACATCAGAGAAGGTTCAATTGGCATTTGTTAAGTATAGCTAAACAGTCATGTGTGTAAAACGATATTTATCCAATACAGTTCGTTAACTAAGATTATCTCGAAGCTTAGGTCATGCCGAGGCGAACACTTAACCGCTACAGGAGAATTTCGTTATGTCTAAAGTCACTTTCAAAAACCTAAATGGTCAGGGTATCGAGATGTCAGCTGTTATCAATTTCCCTAAGGGTTTTGATGAAAGCAAACAGTATGCAGCCGTGGTGGTGTCACACCCTGGCGGTGGCGTAAAAGAGCAGACGGCAGGATTGTATGCTCGCAAGCTGGCCGAAAGCGGCTTGATTACTATCGCGTTTGATCGTTCATACCAGGGAGAAAGCTCGGGCGAGCCGCGTCAGATGGAAAACCCATACATCAGTACAGAAGATGTCAGTGCCGTGGTTGATTATCTGACCATTCTGCCTTACGTCGATAATGACAAAATCGGTGCGATGGGGATTTGCGCTGGCGCCGGATACAGTGCCAATGCAGCGATTAATGATCGCCGCATCAAAGCACTGGGTATGGTCAGCGCTGTCAACATCGGCCAGATGTTCCGTAACGGCTGGGACAATTCGGTAAAAGATAGCGATGCAGTCGGATACCTGGAATTTGGCTCGAATGCACGTACTGAAGATGTCCGTAGCGGTGAGCTGGCGATGATTCCTCTTGCGCCGATGCGTGAAGAAGACGCGCCCAATGAAGAGCTACGTGAAGCATGGGAATACTACCACACCCCGCGTTGCGCTCATCCTAATGCGCCAGGTTATGCATTGACACGCAACCTGAACCAAATCATTACCTACGATGCGTACCACAAAGCCGAAGCCTTCCTGACTCAGCCAATTTTGGCGATTGCGGGCAGCAATGCCGGCAGTAAATGGATGAGTGATGATTTGCTGGCTCGCGCAGCCAGTCAGAACAAGCAACTGCACATCATCGAGGGTGCGAATCACATGTCTTTGTACGACGTACCTGACTATGTCGATGAGGCCGTATCTGAATTGGCTTCGTTCTTTAAAGATACGCTGCAATAAGCCAGAACGGTGAGCGGACACTGGTGATTGTAAGAAGGCACTGGTGATTGGCAAGAAAGCATTGGTGATAGCACGAAAGCGTCAGTGCCTGTTTCTTGCCAGCCTCATCTCAAGTCTCGCACCGGACAAATGACCGTGTGCGCAGCAGCAAACACATGGTCAATCTAAACCTAAACTTATTGGAATGAATAATGAGTAACGTACTTGTACTTGGCGCCAGCGGACAGATTGCACAATGGGTCGTGAAATCTCTGGCTGGCGAGCCTCAAATCAATCAGACCCTGTTATTACGTAATCCCAAAAAGTTAGCTGAATTCGATTCGGCACAAGCAAAACTCGTCATTGGTGATGTACTCGATAGCCGGTTACTGAAATCGGCGATGATCGGGCAGGATATTGTGTACGCGAACCTTATTGGCGACGACCTGGATAAGCAGGCAGAAGCGGTTATCGCTGCGATGCAGAAAACCGGAGTCAAACGCTTGATATTCGTGCTGTCTCTCGGCATCTACGATGAAATTCCCGGTAAGTTTGGCGAGTGGAACGATGCCATTATTGGTGAGCCCTTGCAGTATTACCGCCGTGCCGCTGATGCCATTGAAGCATCTGGTCTGGATTACACGATTTTGCGTCCGGCTTGGTTAATGGATGACGATGAAGTGGATTATGAGATCACCACCAAAACGCAAGCTTTTAAGGGCACTGTAGTCTCTCGTAAAAGCGTGGGGGATTTGATTGCGAAAGTCATTGTTGATCCCAACCTGCATCGTGGTGCCAATTTAGGGCTGAACAAGCCAAATACCGACGGCGATAAGCCTTATTTCATGTAAACCGAGATAATAGTTACAAATGATTGATCCAATATTTCAACCTTTTACTTTTGCAAATGGTATCACTTTAAAAAACCGAGTGGTGATGGCTCCCATGACCACCTGGTCGGCAAACCCGGATGAGACGATCTCTGATGAAGAGCTGGACTATTATCGGGCTCGTGCTAACGGGGCAGGTTTAATACTGACAGGATGCACTCATGTCCAACCCAGCGGTATCGGCTTTACAGATGAATTCGCCGCGTATGACGACCGCTTTATTCCGAGTTTACGCAAACTTGCCAGCGCCGCCAAAAATGGCGGAGCAACCGCCGTGTTGCAATTGTTCCATGCCGGCAATAAAGCCGTTCCGGAACTGGTTCCTGGTGGTGAGCTTGTCAGTGCCAGTGCGGTCGTCGCGCCGAAAGGGCCGTTTAATGAAGGGAAGCTGGCCGGACGGGAGTTAACGGAGCAAGAAATTAATGACGTTATTCGCGATTTTGGTGAGGCAACCCGACGCGCGATAGAAGCAGGTTTTGACGGCATCGAATTGCACGGTGCACATGGCTTCCTGCTGCAGAACTTCTTGTCACCTTGGTCTAATCTGCGCACAGATCAATGGGGAGGTTCACTGCAGAACCGAATGCGTTTTCCTCTGCAGGTGGTGCGTGAAGTTCGTCGAGTCATCTCTGAACACGCCGATCGTCCGTTCTTACTGGGCTATCGTATTTCCCCTGAGGAGTCGCTTGAGGGCGGATTACGGATTGATGAGACGCTTGCCTTTGCAGAACAGCTGGCTGAAGAAGGTTATGTCGATTACCTGCATACCTCTTTGTACGACATTTTGTCTGGCAGAGCACAGCAGGATACGACGGGCAAAACCATTGCTGAGCGTTTTATCGAACGCATGGCCGGCCGTATCCCTTTAATGGCGGCCGGGCGAATCCGAACTCCGGAGCAAGCCCGGAAGGTGGTCGAAATGGGTCTGGCGTTGGTTGTGGTCGGCCGAAGCCTGGTGATGAATCCGCAATGGGTGGAGATGGCCCAAACGGGCAGAGAAGCCGAAATCAGTCTGACCCTGGACCTATTCAGTGACCCGGAAACATTAAAGATACCTGCTAAATTATGGCATGCGATTAAGTTTACTCCCGGATGGTTTCCGGTGAATGCCTGAGTGAACAACCCGAACGGCGTGATGACACGTTCAGAGTTGTAAACACAAAGCGGGTTCTATGAGCATCCGGACAGCATATCGTTGTGCCCGTCAGATTGTTGCCGGGCACAGTGTGATTAACTTAATGGGGTGAAGTAATGGATATGTTGAAATGGCTCGGTATTGGTTTTTCGATCGCTGTCATGGCGATTTTTGTGGTTTTCTTGGTGGTAACCCGTATCGAAAATGCACAATATGCAGCGAATCAACACCGACAAGAGCAACAGGCAACAGCTGACGATAAAGCGGCGAAAACCGCGGTTGTGGTGTTTTCCCGGTCTGGCAACACTGGAATCCTTGCCAACCATATTGCCAATAAAACCAACGCTGATATTTATGAAATCACGGCGCACGCCTATCAGCTTGGCGTCCCTGGATTGATCAATGCATTAAAGGACGCGCGGGGCAACGTGGCTGAGATCATACCGGGACGGGTCGACCTCTCATCGTATGATACGGTCTATTTAGGTTCACCTATCTGGTTATACAGTCCGGCACCACCTATTTGGCAATTTGCACAAGATAACGATTTCAGCGGTAAACATGTTGTGCTGTTTAATAGCTTCAACAGTAAATTCGAGCAGCACTTTATCAATGATTTTGAGGCCTTGGTGCGCAGCAATGGCGCTGTGAGTTTCCGCCATCAATATGTGAAACGCGGGCGCATGGGCAGCCAGCGCTCAACCGAGGAAATGATCACCGCATTTGAGCAGCAGCGTCCACAACGGACAGATTAAAAGGTGAGTGCTGATGTTGTGCAGTAGTGAGCATATTCGGTAGAGATGTGTAGTGGTTTAATGATCCCGGACACCAAATTAGGTGGCAAAGTATCCACTATAAAAGTGTGGTCTTGCCAACTTAGCCAACTAGTTCGAATAGGCCGTCTTATTTCTATTTTTTAACCTACCGAAGAAACGTGTTCTCTGTTAGAGTCACCGTCAACTACGCTATTGAATAAAGACACCCACAGATCGCATGTCATTGATGGATTTTTATTCACCCTTAGAACTCATTTTAGGAATCCCTAGTGACTAACAACGAAATTTTACGTCGTATCCAACACGCGTTAAATCTTAAAAACGCGCAGATAATGAAAGCTTTCGGGCAGGCCGAAGTCACTGTGGCTCACGATAAAGTGGCAAACTGGTTAAAAGATGAAAGCGACAAATCTTGCGTTAAGATGAAGGATCAAGAGTTAGCGGTATTCTTAAATGGCTTTATTAACCTCAAGCGAGGAAAAAAAGACGGCGAGCAACCTAAGCCAGAAGTCACGTTGACCAACAACATGATTCTCATGAAGCTGCGTATTGCGCTAGACATGAAAGCAGAAGATGTGTTGGACGTATTAGAAGTGGTTGGTATTAGTTTAAGTAAATACGAAATTGGTGCGTATTTCCGCAAGCCAAACAACAAAAACTACAAACAGTGTGAAGACCAAATGCTGTGCGACTTCTTAAATGGTGTGCAGTTTACCAATCGTCCCGATTCTGAAGAGTTTACTGGGTAATTTTTATCTCGAATCGAACGTGGTAATTGATTAAAAAAGCGAGAACCATTTTATTTGGCTACTCGCTTTTATCATACTAAAGACCGATATTAGAGCTTCACAATCACGTCTACTCTTTGTCTTTCTTCAGTATTTAGCAAATTCACGGACTAAGAAGTGTCTAAAAGCGCTCTAGACCATTATCTTTGAACTCATACATAGGGCAAAAATTCGTCCTGAGTTTTTAAGTTTTGGCGTCGAAAACGCCAAAACCGGCCCGGACAGCGCATCACAACTAAAGGTACTTTTGGAACCCTCTTTGTGTCAGTAAAGAGGGATATTCGATATCATTACAAACAAGTGGCCAACATTTACTCGTTTGTCGCCCACACGAAAATGTGTAGGGGATTAACGCGTTTTACGGTTAGATTGATTTTGAAATAAGATCAGCTTTCAACAACCCACCTTTTGTCAATAATTTGGGGGAGAAATTGGGGGTTCTTCGTTGTTTGTATGCTGCGAGTATTTTTTGTAATCCATTCGCTTCTAGTAAAGAAATATTGATCTCTGTATCCATATCTGCGGCATCAATGAAATCAGCCGAGAATGCAGGAGCAACGATAAGCACCTGAGCAACACGATGACCGCTTGCTTCGCAGCGTTTTACGTATGATTTTACCTGTCTGGAAGTTGTCGCGTATTTGGCAAATTCACCATTCTTAAATGATTTTGCTTCACCGATAATGACGTCATCGTTTTCTAGTGAAACAATAATATCGGTCTTATCTTTCGCTGTATTAATATCTTTCCGCAGATCCTCATCTACATTCATTCCTAATTGTTCCAGTATTGAACGAGTGATTTCTTCGAATTTAATTCCGATATCGGCTTCTTTGATATCGATGCCTGCATCATGCAGCCCTTGTAAGTCTCGACTAGCAAGCAGGTGGTAGTTTCTCGATGAAACGGTCACTGGCACTTGCGAAAGAATCGATGATTTGGCTTCTCGGATTACCTCTTCGACTCAAGCCCATATCATTTCGTATAGTCTTGATTTCATCATTAGTGTACAAATAAAGGATATCGAGAGGTGTGATACTCAGCGATCTTAGATATTCAGGATCCAAAGACTCTTTGTTTTCAATTTCGAAGTCAGAGCGTATACGGTTTTCTACATTCGGTTCGGTACGAGACAGTGATTCCATAAGCTCTTTGTAACCGCTGACGCTCAGCAAGTTAAATTCATCTTCTTCAGAACTCTTAAGGTGATCGATTAAAACTTCTATTCGCTCTTGCAAACGAGTACCTATCTTGGTGATATCAAGATCCATATCTTCAAAGAGTTGTTTTATTCTTTCTTTTCTTTGATTTTGTGTTGCATCTTCAGAATGTATGTCGTTTGCCAGAATATTTCGAATAGACAGGCCCGAGCGGGATATGGTGGCTATTTTTTCCTTTCTATCCACACCTCTTACTTTGCAGCCATGATTTTTCAAGGTGCTAGAAAGCTCTGCATCTGATAGTGACCGCAAAATCCGCAATACATATTTATCGTGTAACTCTTTGCCTAATACATCGTGCAGAATGTCAACAATTTCGTCCGGAACCATTACCTCTGAACGTCTTCGGTTGATCATAATGATGCCACATTCTCTTAGGTATTCTAGGGCATTATCAATACCAAGCTCGGGGATCGGGTCTATCGAATGCTCAATAGCATTGACTTCTTCTCTTGACAGTTCTAAGCGTTGAGCCAGTACGTTAAGAATACTGCGTTCATCCTCAGATATCTTTGCTGTTCTATTAACCTTCAAGTCGTTACAAAAAGCGGTTTCGCACGCAATCTCTATAGATATCGATCCGATTTAATCGCTCAAAATTGCTGGATTCGTCAGCTTCAATCTCTTCTAAAAGAGACCTGCTGAGCGTGTTTATTGCCTGATACTCTTCTGTATAAAGCTGTTCAATCCAAGGAATCGTCGCTATACAGTTCCCATCTCGCGACAGGATATTGATAAGTAAGAAAGCTTGCGGACCGCCGATAGATACTTGCTCAATGATATGTTTTTTGAAGTGTTTTTTTACCAAGTTAAAAAGT
Organism: Vibrio sp. CDRSL-10 TSBA; assembly: GCA_039696685.1. Taxonomy (NCBI): domain Bacteria; kingdom Pseudomonadati; phylum Pseudomonadota; class Gammaproteobacteria; order Vibrionales; family Vibrionaceae; genus Vibrio; species Vibrio sp. CDRSL-10 TSBA. Next base: position 1,370,980 of record CP155566.1, read on the forward strand.
TGGTTTATTTCGTTACCAGATGCAGATTTGAGCTGGCCATCAATCTTGTTGAGCTGTTTAGCTAATTCAGGGTCGCTTTTGTTATCTTGGCAAAGTTTATCGATACAGTTTACAAATTTGGAACGCTCTACTTGATTGGTATGATTTAAGACTTGATTTAGCTTCATAGTATGTCAAACCTAAGAATAAATACGTAACAGTTCTAATGATATTAGAACCACATATTTAATGATGTAGGTTTCTTGATATAAAACTGTTAGATATGTCACTTGTTTTGTATGCGTGACCTTGTTACTGCAAAGATGCCGAAGGAATTGATTTAGAAAAAGTATGGCGTAGGTTTGGTCTGCTTAAATCCAGTGAAAAAGCAAACTCCAAATCTAAAGCGGGGCATACAGCCGCCCGCTTCAAATTTGCTGTATATTGAGCAAAAACACCGTGAGAACGAGCGATTTCGCCAGCACGCACATAAAATTAATGAAAATGGTGCTGCGCACTGTGCAAGAAAAACACTTCACACTGGTGATCACGGGCCAGCTGTTGCAGCAGTTTTTGGTTAACGAAATCAATCTCACCGGAGGCGACGATGGCGCTGGCATTGCCTGACTGGATGGCTTTCATCACGATCTCCAGTTCAGACTGGGATTGTGAAGGCTTCATGTGAATGATTTTACCGCACTGTACGTGATGGGCCGCGAGGGCATCGTACTGAGGGCGCGGACACTGCGCTGTGTACAAAATCCATTGTTGTTGCTGAGATAGCTGCGCTAAACGAGACATCATATCTTGATTAGCGCTTACCTGGCGGTAGCTATCGGTCGTGTAAGTTTGGGTGCCAAAACGTGTGGTATCAAAATCTACATGAAGCATAACACTGTCCTTTCATACATGCTGTATGTCTATACAGTATTCCTAAATATCATACTGATCAAGTTTAAATTTGATGAAGAATTGACCTTAACTTGTCTTTGTTTTTACGAAATTAATATTAAGTATTTGATTATATTTAATAAATTTTAAGTTTTGATACGGAGATAAAGTCGCTGATTGGTGTGATTTTCTGTGATCTAATTAACTTTTCAGCGTATGAACAGTGGTTTTATACAGTAGTTTTATCCAGTGCTTGCGGTTAGTGGTACCTGCAGAAACGGCTGTGTCTTAGTGACGGGGCAGCGGTGGATAGGCGGGGCAGAAGTGGATACCAGAGTTATACAGTGGTCTGTTTTGGCGGTGGGATAATGTTGGATGGTATCGATCGCAGGGATCAAAAAAGCGCCGTCCTGGCGCTTTTTATCGGGTTTATAGTCGGTTTGCGTTCTGGCTGGCCAGACGTTCACGCTGTGCTTGCTCGGCAATATTAAATTGTCTTACGTCCATGCGAGCAAAGTCATTGCAGTTTTCACAAGCGTGATTGGTTTTGCCGTCGAGATACTCGAGTTTGGTCAACTGGTTTGGTTTTTTACACCAATCGCAAATACCGTAGATAGTGAACATGTTGTCTCCTCACCTGAAGCAGGTGCCAAATTCGCGCGGAATTATCGCATGTCACAGGCTGGTCTGTTAACTATTTGTTGTAAATATTGAGAGAGTAATCGATTGCGTAACCAAGCGTAATTGGGCTGTTGACGATTTTATATCAGCTGGATGAAACTTTATTTAACGATTTATTAACTTCGCTAATAAGCACCTTCATCGCTCCGTTGAGGCGCTTCATTTCATCTTCACTGCCTTTCATATCCGGGTGGTAAATTTTCGACAATTGCTTATAACGAATTTTGATTTGCCGCTCTTCCGGTAGCTGCCCTGGTGCAAATCCAAACATGGCGCAGGCCAGGTGAAGTTTTTGATCCTGAGTCTGACGGCTCTGATGGGTCTGCATTTTTTTCAGCTGATGATACAGCGTGTCCAGCTGGCGCTTTTGTTGTTTTAGCAGGTTGTCTTTCTGGGACAGGCTTTCATTGAGTGAATTCTGGTGCTGGGTCTGCTGTCTGCTGGATTTTTTCACGTAGCGGTAGACGGACAGACCCGCGATCAACACCACAATGCACAGCACGACAAACAGATAATCGCTCATCAGGCTAGGTGTTTGTGGGGCTACGTGAGTTGAGTCTTGGCTTTGTGCGGCTTCGGTGGTCTGGTTGATGGCACTCTCGAGTTGCTCAATCGACGCGACCTGGCGCGCACGTTGCTGATCAAACTGCTGCTGCAAAATGGCGCTGTAGCGCTGTTTCTGCCTGTGGATTCTGGTCAGCCAGGCTGTGATACCACAGCTCAGCCATCGCTGAGGGGGCAGGGGAGCTGTCGAGGCTTTCATAAAGCTGTCCGATGGCCATGGCTGCGTTGCTGTCACCGCTGAGCAATTGGCGCGTCAGCCAGTACAAAGCCTGCGTCGTATTGGCTTCGGTTCCCAATCCGTGCTGGTAAGCGTTGGCGAGTTGCTGCATGGCTTGTGGATGGCCCTGCTGCGCGGCTTGCTGAAACCAGTAAAATGCATCGTTCAGATTGATGGTTAAGTTGTGGCCGGTCTGATAATCGACCCCTAATTGGTACTGTGCTGCGCGATCCCCTTGATTAGCCAGTTGGATCAGCTCGGAAGGATCAGCCACAGCCTGGCTTGAGAGCAGTAACCCCAATGCAATTATCCATGCGTGAAGCGCTTTCTTCATTGTGGTTGGTTTCCCTTTATCATGATGTGTATTGCGTGTGAGCGACGATATGCACTGGGCTGGGATATCTGAAGTTGTCATCATACGTACCCAATGTGTCAATACATTGCGGACGGCACACCACAAAACAAAAAAGCCCGGCATTTAGGCCGGGCTACATCCATACGGGTATCGACTAAACGATTCAGGCGGAATGGTGCAACTCGTTGCTCACCCGCCTATTAAATCATTTCAGCGGTAAGATTTGAATCTCTACGCGACGGTTACATGCACGGCCATCTGCTGTGCTGTTGCTGCATAGCGGGTAACGTTCACCGTTACCACGCGCTACTGCACGGCCTGCCGCTACGCCCTGAGACAACAGGAATGAACGTACGGACTCTGCACGACGCTCAGACAGTACCTGGTTAGTGGTGTCGCTGCCTGTGCTGTCGGTATGACCATCAATCACCAGGCTGGTATCCGGGTATTCAACCAAAATGCGTGCCACACCACGAAGTGTGTTGTGGATAGAAGAGTCAAGCTGGTAAGAGTTGGTCTGGAATCCGATGCCGTTTTCCATGCGCAGCAGTAGCTGGTTTTCGCCTACACGCTGTACCTGCACACCTGAGTTCAGCAGTTCCTGGCGCAGTGCTTCTTCTTGTTGGTCAAAGTAGTAACCAACGCCACCGCCGACAGCAGCACCACCTGCCGCACCGATCAGCGCTCTCTGACGTCGCTCTTTAGCGTCATCGCCGGATGCCAAACCAACCGCAGCACCTGCCAGCGCACCTAAAAGCGCACCTTTGGTGGTTGAGTTAGTTTCGTTTTCACCCGTGGTCGCATTTTGGCGTTGTGTGGCGGCACAACCAGAAAGTGCGATTAACACTGCAAGAGCCAATGTAATTTTTTTCACAACTTCATCTCCGTGAGTTATTCAGTTTTCCGGCTTGCAATAAACGAGAAAAGCGTTCGCGCGTCAATGCAAGCATAGACGATTTTACTGACTCTTGACTTAAGATTTACTTAAATTACTTATTTAGTTGAGCAACTTATCGATTGGCGGCGGATTAATACAAGCTGCTTGTCGATTGCTACTGGTGTCTTATTTGAGAAGTTTAGGGGCTTGTGCGCCATCAATCGGACGACTCACAGAGACACGGCGTCCTTTTTTGAGTCCGACTTCGTAATCTTCGGTCAGATTCTTCATTGCTTCACGCAGCTGTTGCTTGAAGGTTTCGCGGTCGATGTTCTGAAACTCTTTATCAATATAGTTATTGATCTTGTTGGCCGAATCATCGTCTGGCGCGATCTCTGGCAGTTTCTCCAGCGCACCTTCTACCCAGCCGGACAAAAAGGAATTTACCCGACGCTGTACTTCGGTGTTTGGGGTACCGCTACCGGCAAAACTGTTGCGGAAACTGGCCGGTTTGCTCGTTCATTTCACGATAAACAATATCAAAGGCAAACGCGGCAAAAATCGCCCGGTCCGCTTCACCGATAAATTCAACCCGTTTCAAACCTTTGTGGTTGAGCAGCACAGCTTCAACACCAAATTTGGTATTGATACCACGGATCACGCGCAAGATAGCGGAAGAGATCGAGGCTGGCAGCAGATGGGTTGACTGGGTTTTGCCCATCTTGATGAACTCGATATCATCTTTATCCAGACCATATTTGAGCATCAGCCGATGCGCCATTTTAATGGCGTTGGCGGCTTCGTTCACATTGGCGGAGTTACCCAGTTCAAGGCACTTTGCGATTTTTTTGAGGGCTTTTTGCTTATCCATCGACATGAAAAAAACGTTACTACGGCATTGGGAAAAGTCCGCCATTTTACCGTTTTTATGCCGGAATTTAAAGTCGGGTGCAGAAAGGAATGTGAATGAGAGCCCGTCTTTCAGACGCGGTTTTACGAGTAATCGCGTTTTACAGGCAGCGGGGGCGTTTCATCACCCGCTGCCGGGAATGGCTTGTGCTATCAGAGACCGAGTTCATCGAGAAGATCGGAGGTCGCATCATCGTCAGCAGCGTTGTTCTGCTGTGTCTTGCTGTCCATTTTTTGTTGTGCCGCGGCAAGAATCGAATCCGGACTTTCGTCTTCCTGAATTTCAAACTCTTCCAGCTGGATAAATTCGGTTTTATCCATCGCCAGCTCCAGGTAGAAAATGTTGTTTTTCTCAGTTGAGAAGGTGACGCGACGAGCCTGCGGGCGATCCAAATTGGTATCCACCGACAGAATGACCTGTTTGTTGAGTGACAGCATTTTAGGCTGGTTTTGGGTGATATTAGTCTGCAGTTCTTTACGGATCTTATTGGTAAAGTCCCCCACCAATTGGTTCATCAGCTCACCCAGCACATCACCCACTTCGTCAGAAGTATGCAGCACCGCCAGTTCTTCTTCCGGCATGCCCATGTTGCGCATGTAATTGGCGTACACTTCCAGCGCTGCTTTGGCGGTAAAGTTGATCACCACCAGGCCACTAAAGCCACCGTCAAACAGGACAAAACAGCCAAAATCCGGTTTTAAAGAGGTTTTGTTGATCTTCTGCACCATGGCCGAGTAAGAAATATTCGAGGCGGTGGCGGAAGTCAGAACGCTGGAAACTGACTGACACAGTTTCAGCAAAATATCTTCAGTGGTAACGATCTTACTTTTTTTCATGTAATTGTCCGTAAAAGCTGATTAGACGCAAAGCGTGATGGGGGAAACTGAGCCACATTAATCCTATGCTGTGTAAAAACATGCACTGCTAAAATCCTATGCGGCGTAAAATGCACCATTAGCAATATAACGTCATGATGTTGCGAAATAATCCAAACCGTATCATAGCAGGCTTAGTGATAAATCATAAGCTGAGTATCACTAGTGAAAAATTCCGTTTCATTTCATTCTGGCATTGAGATTCTGATTTGATCACCTTTTTAAATGTTGTAAAGTGACATGACTCAAATATTAATACCAAAAATAACTTATAACCCAGAGCTGATAGGATCAGCGCAGTACGGGCAGGAAGCAAATGTTACCAAGACTTCACCTCCAATCCGATGTTGACCCTGTTGTTTTAACGTTTTTACATGAACTTGAAGCAGCGGGATTTAGCGGCGATATTGAAACTCAGTATTCAAGTCGTCTTGCTGTTTCCACTGATAACAGTGTGTATCAACAACTGCCACAAGCCGTTGTCCATCCGAAATCGACTCAGGATGTGTCGATCATCGGTAGAATAAGCACTAAACCCGAATTTGAACGCGTCACGTTTTCTGCCCGTGGCGGCGGTACCGGCACCAATGGTCAGTCTTTGACTAAAGGGGTGGTGGTTGACCTTTCCCGTCATATGAACCAAATCCTGGAAGTGAATGCCGAAGAAGGCTGGGTGCGGGTTCAGGCTGGTGTCATTAAAGACCAGCTGAACGATGCGGTGCGTCCTTACGGATTCTTCTTCTCGCCGGATCTGTCCACCAGTAACCGCGCGACGTTGGGCGGCATGGTCAATACCGATGCATCCGGTCAGGGCTCGCTTAAATACGGTAAAACGTCAGACCATGTGCTGTCGCTGCAGGCAGTATTTGCCGATGGTTCGGTACTGGAAACCGATTTGTCGCAAGGCGGGCCTGAGGCGGGCAGTTATGCCGCTGAAGCGATGCGGGTTACCGAAGCGGTATGCCGTGACAAGCGTGAGCAGATTGTCGCTAAATTCCCGCCGCTGAACCGTTTCCTGACTGGCTATGACCTGAAAAACGCCCTCGATACCGATCATGATCGCTTTGATATTACCCGCGTACTGTGTGGCGCTGAAGGTTCACTCGCGTTTATCACGGAAGCCAAGCTGAATCTGACCCCAATTCCGAAAGCGCGTACTCTGGTCAACATCAAGTACGACAGCTTTGATTCGGCGCTGCGTAACGCACCGGTGATGGTGGAAGCGAATGCCTTGTCGGTGGAAACCGTTGACTCGAAAGTACTTAACCTGGCGCGTGAAGACATTGTCTGGCACAGCGTCAGCGACCTGATCACCAGCGTTCCGGGCAAAGAGATGCTCGGCCTCAATATTGTTGAATTCGCTGATCAGGATGAAGCCTTAGTGCGTTCTCTGGTGGAACAGCTGACCGCCCGTCTGGAAGTCATGGTCGAGAATCAGGAAGCGGGTATTATCGGCTTCCAGGTGTGTGATGATTTGGCGAGCATCAACCGTATTTACAACATGCGTAAGAAAGCGGTTGGTCTGCTGGGTGCGGCGAAAGGCTGTGCCAAACCGGTTCCGTTTACTGAAGATACCTGTGTGCCGCCGGAGAATCTGGCTGACTTTATCGCCGAGTTTCCGTGAACTGCTGGATTCAAAAGGTCTGGCTTACGGCATGTTTGGCCACGTTGATGCCGGTGTTCTGCACGTGCGTCCGGCGCTGGATATGTGCGATCCCAAGCAAGAGCTGATGATGCACGAAGTTTCGGACGAAGTGGTTAAGCTGGTGGCAAAATACGGCGGCCTGATGTGGGGTGAGCACGGTAAAGGTTATCGTTCAGAATACGGTCCGGAATTCTTCGGTGAAGAACTGTTTACCGAGCTGCGCCGTGTGAAGGCGGCCTTTGACCCGCACAACAAGATGAACCCGGGTAAGATTTGTACGCCGCTCGATACCAATTTTGAACTGGTTAAAGTCTCTGACACCAAGCGCGGCTATTTTGACCGCCAGATTGACGTCGAGGTACGCGACAGCTTCAAGCGTGCGATGGAATGTAACGGTAACGGTCTGTGCTTTAACTATGATACCAGCTCGCCAATGTGTCCTTCGATGAAAGTCACCGCCGATCGCCGTCATTCACCAAAAGGCCGTGCCGGCCTGGTGCGTGAATGGCTGCGTCAGCTCACTGAGCAGGGCATTGATATCCTGGATCTGGAGAAAAAGGCGCTGGAAACCACGCCAACCATCAAAACCATGATTGACCGGGTGCGTAACCGCATCAACAAACGCCATGAGTATGATTTTTCCCATGAAGTGTACGAAGCGATGAATGGCTGTCTGGCCTGTAAAGCGTGTGCCAGCCAGTGTCCGATTAAGGTCGATGTACCCGGATTCCGTTCCCGTTTCCTGAATATCTATCACTCGCGCTACCAGCGTCCGGCCAAAGATTATCTGGTTGCTAATATTGAAACCATGCTGCCGGTGATGGCTAAGGCGCCAAAACTGGTCAACGGTGTGATGGCACAGAAATGGGTACAGAAGGTCACGGCGTCTACGGTGGGTTATGTTGATGCGCCGATGCTGTCAGTGCCGACACTGGCACAGCGCACTCGCCGTCATCCGCTGACCCAGTTTGATATGCAGCGTCTGGCGTCGTTGTCGCAGGCTGAGCGCGACCAGCATGTGATCATCGTGCAGGATCCGTTTACCAGCTACTACGATGCGGATGTGGTGGAAGATTTTGTTGCTCTGGCAGTCAAACTGGGCAAAAAGCCGATTCTGCTGCCGTTCAAACCAAACGGTAAAGCGCAGCACATCAAAGGCTTCCTCAAGCAGTTTAAGTCGACAGCAACCAGTACAGCCGGATTCCTGTCTCAGGTTGCGGATCTGAATATTCCAATGGTGGGCGTCGATCCGGCACTGGTGCTGTGTTACCGCGATGAATACGCAGAGGTCCTGGGCAGCGAACGGGGTGATTTTAATGTTATTACCGTGCACGAATGGCTGCAGCCTCGTCTGACCGAGTTCCACGCTAAGGAGTCTGCTCAGGCTGAACCTTGGTATCTGCTGGCGCACTGCACCGAGAAAACCCGGATGCCGAACGCAGAGAAAGAGTGGGGCGCCATTTTTGCCCACTTCGGTGCGACGCTGAAGACGGTGCCGGTCGGCTGTTGTGGTATGGCGGGTACGTTCGGTCACGAAGTGGATAAATTCCAGATGTCGAAGGACATTTACGGCCTGAGCTGGAAACCAAGTATCGAGAAGCTGCCGGTCGAACGTTGCCTGATCACCGGTTACTCATGCCGCAGCCAGATCAAACGCTTCGAAGAGACCAAACCTAAGCATCCGCTGCAGGCCTTGTTAGCACTGTTGTAACCTACGTGGTTATCTCTGCTGTAACCTGCATGGTTATCACTGCTGTAACCGACTCGGTCAGCAGTCGTTAACTCTGATTGGATTGATAAAGCCCGGTTTTTACCGGGCTTTGTTTTTATATCGTCACAGAAAAGGGCTTATACTGATAACAATACTGATCTGGGAGTTACTATGCGTTTTTTGGAGTTGAAAATACCGCCGGTGGCGCTGTTTTTGGTTGCTCTGGTTCTGATCAACCGTTTAGCTGTTCTGATCCCGTTTACCGACGTCAGTCTGCCGTATAAATATGCGGTATTTGCGGTCTGTTTTGTCGCTGCCGGAGTGATTGGTATTGCCGGTGTGGTGCAATTCCGCCGCGCTAAAACCACCGTTAATCCGGTTCAGCCTTATAAAGCGACCACAGTGGTTGACTCCGGGGTGTTCCATTACAGCCGTAATCCAATGTATCTTGGTCTGTTACTGCTGCTGTTCGGTTTTGCCTACTGGCATGAAAACCTGATCAGTTTCTTTGTCGTGGCGGGCTTTGTGATGTATATGAACCGCTTCCAGATTATTCCGGAAGAGAAGGCGTTGGAGAGCTTGTTCGGAGAAGATTATGTTGATTACAAAACCCGGGTGCGGCGCTGGCTGTAAGCCGGAAATCACTGCATTGATGCCGGATAATGACGCAACAAAAAAGCTTCACCGTGTGGTGAAGCTTTTTTCATGTTTGTTTTTGCCTGCGACCGCTTAAGCCGCTTTAGCGAACTTTGCCAGGAAGGCATCCTTACGCTCGTTGAACCGGCTGACCAGGTCATCAATGTCGGCCTGGTTGTAAGGCTTCAGACCGCTGGCTACCATGCGTTTGACGCCGCTACCGACCTGTTCGCCTTCTTCTTTAAAGGCAAAGTTCAGCGTCACGATGCCGCGTTTGCCTTCGACATCGAAAGTTGCACCGGTAAATTCTACTTCAGGGTGAGTCAGATCAAGGCGTGAGAATTCCACTTCCATGCTTTCGTAGATTACGAGCGGACGCTGACAGTTGATCATCATCTGCTGCTCTTCCATCAGCGGCACCATGATGTGCGGGAAGTTCATGCCAGAGAACTGGACGTAGTTGGTCACGACATGTTCGATGAAAGCCGCGTCATGGCTGACTTCGCCTTCACGATTCATGTGCAGATACTCTTTACCTGACTCGTCGACCACAGCGCTCTCTTTGCTGCACTTATTCTCAATATGCAGAGCCGTTCCGTCACCCACCATACCAGAGAAATCAAAACGCATTTTCTGGCTGATGCCTTCACGCTTCAGTAATACTGCAAACAGTAGGTCACCAGGTACACAGAAGCGCTTGCTGTCTTCATCGTGGATTGGGTTAAAGTCGCCCGCGACACGTTTGGCAAAGTGACTTGCCTGTTCGCGAGTGAACTGGAATTGATGGTCTTGAGTTGAGAAGTAAGGAGCTAGAAACATAATTTACGCTATTCCGACAAAACTGTGACGGATTATAGCTCTCAAGCCATAGCTTAATGGTCCAATCAGTTGGAAATCTTCAAACAATATTCATAATTACAACAAAATAAGTGCTCAAAAGCGTGATCTTTTTTCGGGCAAAGGCGTAGAGAAGCCAGTCAGGACATAGGGAGAAGCATCGTGGCTCATAAAAAACCACATTTGCCAGAAAAACAGTGCGTGGCGTGCGGCAGACCGTTCACCTGGCGTAAAAAATGGGCGGATTGCTGGGAAGAAGTGAAGTATTGCTCGCAAAGATGCAGGGCAGGGAAGGTTCTAGGACCTAGGACCTAGACCCTAGACCCTAGACCCTAAAACTAGAACCCAGGACCTAGAACCTAGAACCCAGAAACCCAAGACCTTAGAACCTAGAAACCTTTACCCCACACTCGGCAGTAACTGCTCCGGCATCAGATGATTGTGCACGGCCTGCAGCAGTAACTCGTTTGCCGCGGCGATATCCGGCGCAAAATAACGGTCTTTATCGTAGAACGGGACTTCACGGCGCAGGATCTGCCTCGCTTCTTCTACGCGAGCTGACGAGACGTTGGGCGCACGAAAATCCAGGCCCTGAGCGGCCGCGAGGTATTCAACGGCCAGAATACCGCGGGTGTTCTCGCTCATGTCTTTCAGGCGGCGACCGGCGAAGGTGGCCATCGACACGTGATCTTCCTGATTGGCCGAGGTTGGCAGGCTGTCCACCGAGGCCGGGTGAGCCAGCGTTTTGTTTTCACTGGCCAGCGCTGCAGAGGTGACCTGAGCAATCATAAAGCCGGAGTTGACCCCGCCATTATCGACCAGGAAAGGTGGCAGTTTACTCAGTGCGCTGTCGATCAGCAGTGCCATGCGGCGCTCAGACAAGCTACCGATTTCGGCAATCGCCAGTGCCAGACCATCCGCAGCCATGGCCACCGGCTCGGCATGGAAGTTACCGCCGGAGATGATGTCGCCGTCGTCGGCGAACACCAGCGGGTTATCAGAGACGGAGTTGGCTTCAACCTGCAGGATATCCGCCGCATTACGGATTTGCTGCAGACAGGCGCCCATGACCTGTGGCTGGCAGCGCAGTGAATACGGATCCTGCACTTTTTCACAGCTCTGATGAGAGTCACCGATGGTGCTGCGTTCATCCAGCACATGACGGTAAGCGGCGGCGGCGTCCATCTGGCTGCGATGACCGCGCACCTGATGAATACGCGCATCGAACGGACGACGGCTGCCCAGTGCTGCATCGACGGACATTGCGCCGCAAACAGTCGCAGAGGCAAACAGGTCTTCGGCCATAAACAGACCTTCCAGCGCGAATGCGGTCGAGGCTTGCGTACCATTAAGCAGTGCCAGGCCTTCTTTCGGTGCCAGGGTAATGGGCTCCAGTCCGGCAATGTTAAGTGCCTGCAGGCCGGAAATGACTTCGCCCTGATAACGGGCCTGACCTTCGCCAAGCAGAATGGTGCTCATATGGGCCAGCGGTGCTAAATCACCGGAGGCGCCGACGGAGCCTTTTTGTGGTACGCATGGGTAGACTTCATGGTTGACCAGGGTCATAAGTGCTTCGAGTACCTGCAGACGGATACCGGAGAACCCGCGGGCCAGGCTGTTGATCTTCAGCACCATCATCAGACGCACGGTTTCATCGGCCATAAACTGACCGATGCCGGCCGCATGGGAAAGCACAATACTGCGTTGCAGCGTTTCTAAATCCTGCGGTGCAATCTTGGTATTGGCCAGCAAACCAAAGCCGGTGTTAATGCCGTAGACGGTACGATTTTCTGCAATCACCTGCTCAACGACACGGGTGCTTGCTTCTATCGCCGGGATCGCTTCCGGATCGAGTGACAGTGTCACAGGTTGGCGGCTCACGGCACGCAGTTGGCTCAGGGTTAAAGCGCCGGGTTTAATCACAAGGTTCAACATGGTTACAGTCCTTACTTCAGTTGAGCGAGTTCGTCGTTCAGCATAGGGAGATCGAGGTTTTGTTGTTTCGCGCAGCGTTTGGCGATGTCATAGCCGGCGTCGGCATGGCGCATCACGCCGGTGGCCGGGTCATTGTGCAGTACGCGTCCGATACGTTGCGCGGCATCGTCGCTGCCATCACAGCAAATGACCATGCCTGAGTGTTGCGAGAAGCCCATACCAACGCCGCCACCATGGTGCAGGGATACCCAGGTCGCGCCGCCCGCTGTGTTAAGCAGGGCATTAAGCAGCGGCCAGTCGGAAACGGCATCTGAGCCATCCAGCATGCCTTCGGTTTCGCGGTTCGGGCTGGCAACTGAGCCTGAATCGAGGTGATCGCGGCCAATCACGACGGGGGCTTTCAGTTCACCGTTGCGAACCATTTCGTTAAAGGCCTGACCAAGGCGTTCACGGTCTTTCAGGCCGACCCAGCAGATACGAGCAGGCAGGCCCTGAAACTGAATACGCTCACGGGCCATGTCCAGCCAGTTGTGCAGGTGCGGATCATCGGGGATCAGCTCTTTGACTTTCTGATCGGTTTTGTAGATATCTTCCGGATCGCCGGACAGTGCAGCCCAGCGGAAACGGGCCGATTCCTTCACAAAAAAGCGGACGGATGTATGCAGGTACAAAGCCCGGGAAATCAAAGGCGTTGTCGACGCCTTCTTCCAGCGCCATCTGACGGATGTTATTGCCGTAATCGAGCGTGGCCGCACCGCGCTCTTGCAGTTCCAGCATGGCTTTGACCTGAATTGCCATCGACTGTTTAGCCGCTTTCACCACTTTGGCTTCATCGGTTTTACGCATTTCGGCTGCGTGCTGCATGCTCCAGCCCAGCGGCAGGTAACCGTTGAGCGGATCATGCGCTGACGTCTGGTCAGTCACGACATCCGGTGTGATGTTGCGCTCCAGCAGCTGCGGGAAAATATCGGCCGCGTTACCCAGTAAGCCGACCGAAACCGGTTCATCAGATTCGTAAATTATCGCCAGTGCTTCGTCCAGGCTGGTGGCTTTTTTATCGACATAGCCGGTACGCAGACGATAATCGATCCGTGATTCGTCACACTCAACCGCGATCATTGAGAAACCGGCCATGGTGGCTGCCAGAGGCTGTGCGCCGCCCATACCGCCCAGGCCACCGGTCAGTACCCAGCGTCCTTTGGCGTTGCCGTCAAAATGCTTTTTCGCGACTGCAACGAAGGTTTCGTAGGTTCCCTGGACAATGCCCTGTGAGCCGATATAAATCCATGAGCCGGCGGTCATCTGGCCGTACATCATCAGACCTTGTTTATCGAGCTCGTTGAAGTGCTCCCAGTTGGCCCAGTGCGGGACCAGATTCGAGTTGGCAATCAGCACGCGTGGCGCGTTTTTGTGGGTCGGAAAAACGCCCACCGGCTTGCCGGATTGCACCACCAGAGTCTGGTCCTCTTCGAGGCGTTCCAGTACTTCAACAATCTTGTCATAACATTCCCAGTTACGCGCTGCGCGACCAATACCGCCGTATACCACCAGAGATTGCGGATGTTCAGCCACATCCGGATCCAGGTTATTCATCAGCATACGCAGCGGCGCTTCCGTCAGCCAGGATTTAGCCCGCAGGGTAGTGCCGTGCGGTGCGCGGATAATACGACTGGTGTCCAGACGGGTACCTTGTTCTGGTTGCTTGGTCATGTTACAGCTCCTTCATGGTTAAGCTTAGCGCTGCCGCTTGTCGTAGGGTCGGGGTCAGCGCTGTATGGTCAGTCTTGCTCGGTGTCCGTGAGCGTTTTGTTGTTATAACTTGCTCTGCGCCAGTCAGCGCAAAGCGGGTGTTTATTGTATTGAGTCGTACTGGAGAACCGTCTCCTTGCAGTTCAACTCTGTTCAGTTAACAGGGAGAGGGTGCCTTTTTGTCCGCCATGGTGTTGGCAATCTCCCAGCACAAGCGTGCAGCCAGTCTGGCGGTCTGATGGTCGATATCGTAGCTCGGGTTGTACTCGGCGATATCGGCAATCATGAGTTTGTTTTTGTAATGCAGGATACGATCGAGAAACGGACTCAGTGCTTCGATACTGACACCCCGCGCGGCCGGTGCACTAACGCCGGGCGCAGTCGCGGCCGGAAAGACATCCAGGTCGATGGTCAGATACAGATAGTCACAGTCATCGATAAAGTGCTGCAGTTGAGTCATGTGGTAGATGTGGTTGAGTGACGAGAGCGCTTTGTCTTCGACATACCACACGCCCAGTTCATCTGCGCGCTCAAACAGGGCCGCAGTATTGCTGGCCCGGCTCACGCCAAGACAGGCATAGTGAAAACACCAGTTATGTTCGGCGCAAAAGCGTTGGATCTGATAAAACGGGGTGCCGGAGCTGGGTTTAACCTCAGCCTGCTCTGACTCAAACGCGCGCAGATCAAAATGGGCATCAAAATTGATGATCCCGATGCGCGGCGCCTGCGCGCCCGTCTGCTGCAGGTGCGCGGCCAGGCCCTGAAACGTGGCCCAGGCGACTTCATGTCCGCCGCCCAGCACGATGACCGGAGTGCGTTGCAACGCCTGAGTAATCACGCTGGCGGCATCGCCCTGAGCTTGTTCAAGCGCATCGCCCTGGCAGTGAATATTGCCGAGATCATACAGTGGCGAAGCGCGATGCCAGGCCATATTTGCCAGTGCCTGACGGATCAGATCCGGTGCCTGCTGCGCTCCGGTGCGGCCCTTATTGCGCGCCACGCCGGTATCACAGGCAAAGCCGAGTACAGAGACCGCCTGTTGGTCGGGCTCAAGACCGGGCGCAGACTGGCATTGCATTACATGATGCACGCGAGTCCCTAAAGCGCCGTCTTCGGCATCGTGACGACCTTGCCAGGTAAAGTTGTGTGAGGTTTGAATTGCATCAGTCATTGCACAGCACTCCATCGACGATTCGTGCATGTAATCTCGGAAACTCCCACCTGGTAGCTGAGGTCAGCCGGATGGTCGATACTCCAGATCGCCAGATCTGCATCAAAGCTGGGGGCAATTTGACCGCGGGTGTTGGCAAAGCCAAGTGCTCGCGCAGCATGCTGCGTCACACCGCGCAGAGTTTCTTCAGGGGTCAGGCCGAACAGAGTGCAGCCCATATTCATCATTAAGGTTAGGTCGGCAAAAGGTGATGTGCCCGGATTGATGTCGCTGGCCAGCGCCATCGCCACGCCATATTCACGCAGCAGTTCGACCGGTGGTTTTTGCGTTTCCCGTAAAAAATAGAACGCGCCGGGCAACAGGGTTGCCACTGTGCCTGATTGTGCCAGCGCCGCCACACCGGCCTCATCGAGATACTCGATATGATCGGCGGACAACCCCTGATAGCGTGCGGTCAGTGCACTGCCGCCAAGGTTCGACAGCTGTTCGGTGTGACCTTTGACCTGCAGGCCGTATTCGCGGGCGCAGGCAAAGACGCGCTCGGTCTGCTGCAGGTTAAAACCGACCGACTCGCAGAATACATCGACGCTGCTGGCCAGCTGCTGCTCAGCCACAGCCGGGATGATGGTCTGGCAAATGTGTTCGATGTAGGCGTCAGCGCGTCCGATAAATTCCGGCGGCAGCGCGTGGGCAGCCAGTAATGTCGTGCTGACTTTTACCCGCCGGTGTTGCTGCAGGGCCTGCGCCGCACGCAACATTTTCAGTTCGTCTTCCAGTGTCAGGCCATAACCGGATTTAATTTCCACCGAGGTAACGCCGCTACGCAGTAATCCGTCCAGGCGCGGAAGTGACAGTTCAATCAGCTCTTCTTCGCTGGCCTGTCGGGTAGCCGTGACCGTTGAAAGAATGCCGCCGCCCTGAGCTGCGATGGTTTGATACGGCACAC
Source organism: Vibrio sp. CDRSL-10 TSBA (assembly GCA_039696685.1). Lineage (NCBI taxonomy): Bacteria > Pseudomonadati > Pseudomonadota > Gammaproteobacteria > Vibrionales > Vibrionaceae > Vibrio > Vibrio sp. CDRSL-10 TSBA. The sequence continues at coordinate 1,386,959 of CP155566.1, forward strand.
CGTTAAGGCGCATTTCGAATTCGTTGGCTCGGTTTCCGGCATAGATCAGATGGGTATGGCAGTCAATCAAGCCCGGCGTGACCAATTTACCGTGGCAGTCTAGCTGTTTGCTGCTGTCAGCGATCGCGTCCGTGGTAATAGCCGTAATCTTACCGTCACGAATATGTACATTCAGCGGTTCAGTTGGCTGGTAGCCATTGGCCTGCGGCTGCATGCTGACAAGCCGGGCGTTGGTCAGAGTCAGGTCCATAATTCCCTCTTGGTGTCACAAGTCGTGTCGCGTGTACTTTGATCTTATGACATTTCTTGTCTGACACCGGGCTTTCGCTGCTTAACGGCGGCGGTCTGGCTGTGTCGTGACAAGATGATTTAATTGTCTGTTTAAATGTATATACAAATAATGATGCAATTAAACGCAACCGACAAGATGAATGTTGCAAAACTGTGATCAACTTTCCGTCTTACGGATGAGGAGGTCTTGCGGCAAACAGAGGTTTGATCTTTCACGAGGTCGAGAATCCTGAAAGATCAAAGCGAACAGGAGAAGTGGCCAATCAGGATAAAACGATCTTTGACGTCAGTTTGTATTTGGAGCCCGGATGATAGAGCAGAGCCGAGCTGACCAGACGATCGCCGCTCCAGGTACGGCGGTTTAACAGCAGGCAGGGCTCGCTGGCGCTCAGTGCGAGCGTGGTTTTGATGTGATTATCCGGCACGATAGCTTCTACCGTATGCTCAATGGCGCTTAACGGGCAATTCTCAGACAGGTATTGATTGGGCGTGATGAGGGTAAAATCTTGTTCGAGGTAGTGCGGTGCGTAGCGGGCATTAACCCAGCGTACCTCCAGTTGCAGCGGGGTATCATTAGCATAATGGAGGATCTCACTGTAAAACACCGCTGTACCGACCATGACGCCCAGTTTAATCGCTACGTTGTCATCGGCAATAAGCTCGCGCTGGCTGATGACTTTGTTGTGGTAGCGCTGACCGCGGCTGACCACTTCTTCGGCAATATTGCGAATATCCAACAACGGGGATTCGGCTTTCTCTTCCGGCGCGCAGACAAATGTCCCCAGACGCGGTCGGCGCTGCAGAATGCCATCGGCAACCAAATCACGGATCGCCTTGTTGACGGTCATCCGGCTGACACTGAACTGCTCGGTCAGCTCCAGCTCGGTACTGATACGATGACCGACCGGCCAACGGCCGGACTCAATGTTGTCCAGAATAAACTGTTTAATCTGTAGATAGAGGGGCGAAGAGGACATACACAATAAACCTTAATTTGAATATACAAATAATCCATAACTGAGCATAAAAATGCAATTCATCGTTTGTCTTTTCATCTTAAGGTGTTAGCTGGCTCCGGTTTTAACCGGGATTAAACTGGTGCCGATAGGCGAGGCTGAACGCGATATCGGTACTGTTGTCCATATTGAATACATTTTCGATCATAGAGAATTCAATCGCGCTGCTTGGTAGCAGGTAACGATAACCGAGCACAAATTCGGTTGATGGTTTGGACATTTCGCTAAAGCCATCTGAAACACCTTCATAAACATGTGCCTCGCCAATCAGATGATGGCGGGCGGCCAGCTCATACTGGTAACTGAGGCCAAATGTGGCGGTATTGTCACGGTATTCAAGATGGCGGAACACAGATTCACTGTGATGAAAAGAGACACCGAGCAGAAACGTTGAACAGATGGCGTTGGTATTGGTAGGCGTAATTGAGCTGCAGTGCCTGTTCGAAGCGACTGTTACTCAGTAAGCCGTGGTCGAGGTCGTTGTAATAGAGTGAGCCTCCCAATGACAAACCCTGGTACTGATCCTGATAGAGCTGATATTGCAGGTACGCCGTCAGCGCACTGCTTAAGGTTTCGCCCTCGAAGTTATCGTAATGGACATCATGATCCGGTACGTCGAGATAAAAGCGATCTCGATCGACGTCTTCTCGTCCTGCCTGATCGAGGCCAAACATGCGATGGAATCCCATTGTGACTTCATCAAGATGGTTGTTGAATGCCACGTTCCAGCGATAATTCATGCCCAGTTGCCAGCCTGGTGACATCTGCCATTTCATGCCGAGAAACAGTTGATTCTGATAGTAGTCAGCTTCGTAATCATCGGTCACAGCCCAGACACTGGCCATGGTTCCGCTGGTGGCAAATTCCATCGTGCCTTGCGGGAGTGAGAAACCGGAGCGTATCTGCGGAGTCAGGGAGTTGGTCTGCAGCGGCGATTGAGCGTAGAGTTGTAACGGGCCATATTGGCTGTTGGCATACGACAGACAGGGGAAGAGCAGCAAAGCTATTAAGCCGTTTCGGGTCTTGTTTATCATGATGTATCCTAGAGCAACCTAATCAACGCAAATGAGGTTGATATTTAACCAATCTATATTGGTGCCGTCCAATTGACATTTTGTATGGTTTGACCAGCAGGTGCCTTGATTGGATATAGTAAAATATCAGTCAGTTAATTGTATTAAATAAGGAATATGCAGTATGGCAGCGCCAACAACGATGACATTTTTTGCCCGTTTTGAAGCCGATATTCTGGCAGGCAGGAAAGTGATCACCATTCGTGATGAAAGCGAGAACGACTATCAGCCAGGTTCAGTGGTTGAAGTGTCAACGCTGGAAGAGGGGCGCTATTTTTGCCATTTACGGATTGAAAAAGTAGAACCGGTGCAATTTTCGCAACTGACCGAATTTCATGCCGAGCAGGAGAATATGACGTTAGATCAGCTCAAGCAGGTGATCAGCGATATCTATCCCGGTATCGAAGAGCTGTATGTGATCCATTATCAGCTGGTGTAGCAGAGCATCGTCTGCCGAGAATACAAAACGCCAACCCTGAGGTTGGCGTTCGACTTATCACTGCGTGTTCACTTTGTGTGATGAGCTTATCCAGTACAGAATTAACCCATTAACGGAATCACTTAGAAAACTGAATCCATTCACAAACTAAAAATTAATCACGTTTCCACAGCATGTGACAAGATTTCTGATCCGGATCGCGGCTGATTAGCATTCGGGCGAATACGTCATCCAGTACGTCATTTTCTTCGTCTACCAGACCAATGCGTACTTCTGCGAACACTTCCTTATCGACTTCGAAACCGACTTCTGCGTCCCAGTCATCACCCACTTCGACGATTTCTGCTGCACCGCGATCTTCAAATTGCGCGGTAAACAGAATGACATCGGCAGGTTCGAGGTTATCAGGTGCCATTTCGAGGAAAATATCGTAAGCGGCGTCGATAGCATCGTCGTAAGAAATTAAATCAGACATAATTAAGCTCGGCTCATAAATTTGCGTTCTGTGGTGTTCACAATAACACGTTCGCCAGTCGCAATATACTCCGGAACCTGAACAACCAGGCCAGTTGCAAAACGAGCTGGTTTAGTACGTGCAGAAGCAGAAGCGCCTTTGATTGACGGATCGGTTTCTTCGATAACCATTTCAACAGAAGAAGGCATTTCGATGGCGACAGCAGTACCGTCTACCAGTACCACTTGCATGCCCTGAATGTCTTCAGTGATGAACAGCAGCTCATCTTCGATATCAGCTTGTTTGAACACGAACTGTGAGTAGTCTTCGTTGTCCATGAAGATGTACTCGTCACCGTCTACGTAAGAGAACGAAATATTGCGTTTGTTCATCTCAACGGTATCCAGGAAATCGTCTGACTTGTAGCGCTCGTCAACACGGGCACCAGTTGTCAGATCAGTACAACGCAGTTTGTAGATTTTAGAGCCGCCGCGACCGCCAGGAGTGGTCACTTCGATGTCTTTGATCAGTAGCGTTTTGCCGTTAGAAACAATCGCAAAACCTTTTTTCAGTTCACTTGCCTTTGGCATGGATTTTTATCCTTCGTTCTAGAGTTGGCGGCATTATAACTAAAGGGCGGGGCAAAAAGGAATATCTCTGCACACTGCGACCTCAAGATAGTGTATTTATGGATGATTATTCGGCAGCGCAAACAGCAAGGTATTGATTCGCGGCGGGTCATCAGCGAACATTATATGAGTGAGTACAGCAATAAGTTAATTCAGCGCGGAGTTTCTGTTTGTCATGACATTGTCGGTCATCGATCCCAACCAGCCTTTTCAACCTGCTTATCAGCCGGCCATTGACGACTTAGTGCGTTTTTTACGGGCCGGATTGGGCGAGGTGCTGCACAGTATTTATATCTACGGCAGTGTGGCACGTAAAACCGCTCAGCCCGGACTCTCTAATCTGGATGTGGTGCTGGTCACTCATCGTGATTTTGACGATAAGAAAGCCACCCTGCTCAATACGATTCGCTGGCGCTTTCAGAAAAGCTTCCCGTTTGTGACCGATGTGGCGATCAAAACCGCTCTGGTGAGCGATGTGGCGACGCTGGAAAGTATTTTTTCCTGGGGGCCGATGCTGCGCCACTGTTGTGTGTGCGTGTATGGCGATAACCTGGGTGACTGCTTTGGTGATTACGAACCGAGCTGGGAAATCGCCAAACACTGGAATATGGATGTGGGTGACTGGCTGGTTTACTACCGGCAAAAAATCGCCAAAGCGGCCACGGCCAAAGAGCAAATCAGGGCCCAGCAGACCATTGCTAAAAAGCTGCTGCGCGCCAGTTATTCGCTGATTATGTACCGTGACAAAAACTGGTATGACGATCCGAAGGAATGTGGTCAGCATTTTGTCCGTTACCATCCGGAGAAGCAGATCGAGGTAGAGCGGCTGAATATCCTGCTCACCGCCAGAGCCATTCCCAAGCGCTCGGTGATTGGTCTACTGGACAGTTTTGGCGTTTGGTTAGTGAAGCAATATGAAAAAACCGAGTTTCGTATCGGCTGAGGGCTCAGATTCGGCGCAAATCGAGGGATTTCTCCCATATTCGAAAGATTTATTTACCATGTATCGTGCGGATTATCATGATATGTGACTGATATGTTAAGCTCAAGGTTCTGTGAGTAAACTCTCGCTCTGTGAGTAAATCGAGTTCTTTGAGTAAATGGAGTCATCTGGGTAAATGGAGTTATAGATGCCAGAGTTGTCAAAACCTCTCGCTTCTGGTCGGGAGCGGTTACTGGATAAAGGCGCACGGTTTATCGTCAGTTCTATGCAGGCGGTACGTGAAAGCATGGTCTGGCTGATTCCTTGTCTCATTTTGTCATCGTTTGCGCTGCTGCTGGCCAGTATGGGCGAATTGTTGCTGGATGATCGCCCGGGTTGGGTCGATGTGATGTATAACACCAATCAGGTTATCGGCGAGTTTCTTTCCTTACCTGATGACGGCGACCTTATCTTACGTGCTGGCAATGCACTGGCGTCTGCCAAGGCCGCCGGTAGCCCTGCTCAACATTTTTTATCTGGTGTTGGCGGCGGCAATGTCACATTCTGATGTGGCACTGATGACTTTTCATATCGTGCTCTCGATCGTTATCCCGCTGTTCTCGGTCCCTCTGCTGGCAAAACTGCTCGCTTTTGAGCGGTTCAATATCACCTCATCCAACAGTGCCGGATCCATCGTTAAAGAATCACTGAATATGGTGATCCCGGCCATCATGGTAGCTGCGGTGGTGATGTTGGTGACTCGTGGTCTGTTTCTCCTGTTATCCCATCTGCCGTTTGAAAGTTTATTCAGCCCCGATTATGCCAATGATCCGTGGCTGTTTGGCCTCACGTTTTCCGCCCTGAATTCGCTGCTGTGGTTTGTTGGTGTCCATGGCTATTATGCGCTGTTGCCTATGGTGAATTTGCTGCAGGAAGCCAGCAGTCTGAGCTATTCGACCGTACTTGCCGGTGGCGCCGCACCCTATGTCATGAACCTGTCTTTTATGGGCACGTTTGTGTTTATCGGCGGCAGCGGTGCGACCTTATCTCTGGTATTGGCGTTGCTGCTGTTTGCGCGTCAGCGCACCCTGCGTTTGATTGCCCTGGCCAGCATTCCGATTGCGTTTATCAACGTTAACGAGATTCTGCTGTTTGGCCTGCCCATCATTTACAACCCGCGTCTGTTACTGCCTTTTGTACTGACGCCGATGCTGAATGTAGTGACCGGCCTGCTCGCGGTACAGTGGGGCTGGGTCAGCGCCCCGAGTGTTTCGGTGCCTTTTCATACTCCGGTACTGTTTAATGCCTGGGTATCGACAGAAGGCGACTGGCACGCCGTGTTGCTGCAATTGTTCAATGTGGTGCTGGGCTGTGCCATCTATTTCCCGGCCGTGAAGCGGATGAATAAGTTCTATGCCGGCAGCGAAATCAAAATTTCCGCACTCAATACCTCTTACCTGCGCCGTGAAGAGGAAGCGCAGTGGCTGCAGGATGACCCGATTCTGCTCGCGCAGCAAAAACAACGTGAACAGCTTAACGTCGAGCAACATCTGCGCGGTATCAGCAGCAAAGAGTTTTGCCTGCAATATCAGCCTCAGGTTGATCCGCGTACTGGCCGGGTGACCGGCTGTGAAGCGCTGATTCGAACCATGGATGAAAAGGGTAATCTGCAATATCCGGGCAGTTTTATGCCCTGGCTGGAACAGGCCGGAATGATGAAAGAGATGGATTTGTGGGTGTTTCGCCGGGTCGCGCAGGACGTCGCCCGATGGCGAAGACTGGGGATGGAGTTACCGGTCAGTATTAATCTTTGCCCGCAGACTCTGGTCGACAGCGACAGTCTGGATATCATCGCGGCATTGATTAAACCGCTATCTGGTCTGGTTCATATCGAAATTACCGAAGAATCGTTGCTGGTGGACGAGCAGTACATTATGTCGGCCTTCAAACGCTTACGCGAGCTGGAATGTGAAATTCACATTGATGACTTTGGTACCGGCTACTCATCACTCAGTTATCTCAACCGCTTTGATATCGATTGTATTAAGATCGATCGTTCGTTTGTGCTGGCGCTGGACAATCCGAAAGGCAGAAAGGTATTCGCCAGCCTGCAGTCTGTGGCTGAGTCGCTGGATCTGAGTGTGATCGTGGAAGGTGTGGAAACAGAGCAACAGCTGAGCTGCATTGAAACCGGCCCCGAGGTGTCCGTTCAGGGCTGGTATTACGCCAAAGCACTCAATAGTGACGATTTAGTTGAGTATGTGCGCCAGGCTCAGAATAAGCCCAACTGAGGCGCACTCAACTGGTCGAATTGCCGGCCGATGAACGGCAGTATGGCATCGGCAACCGGTTTGAGCTGTTTGTCGATGTAATGCTGATAGTCCATCGCGCTGCGCTGATACTCTTTCGGCTCTGGCCCGTTAACCGTGATGCAGTATTCAATCAGCCCACGGTTCTGGTATTGCAACGGACGTCCGAGACGTTGATTGATTTCATCGGCCATACGGGCTGCACGTACCTGCGGCGGCACGTTTTTCTGATACTCATGCAGCTTACGGCGCAGGCGTTTCTGATACACCAACTCTTCATCGTGTTCACCGGCCAGCGTCTCCTCGACAATCCGGCGGATATAATCATCAGGCTGCTCGCCATGGAAAATCATCCGGTACAGTTCGGATTGGAACTGTTGTGCCAGCGGAGTCCAGTCGGAACGGGCGCTTTCCAGCCCCTTGAACACCATTCTTTGATTGTCACCCTCACCAATCAGTCCGGCGTAACGCTTTTTCGAGCCGGTTTCTGAACCCCGGATGGTCGGCATCAGAAATTTGCGGTAATGAGTTTCATATTCCAGTTCGAGAATCGAATTGAGGGCGTACTCTTGTTTGAGGTGTTCGCGCCACCATTGGTTGATGTGTTGTACCAGTGACTGACCAATTTGGTCGGCATCCTGCTGCGAGTGTTCATTGCCGAGCGAGACGAAGGTCGAGTCGGTGTCACCGTAAATGACCTGATAACCGCGCGCTTCGATGAGCTGTTTGGTCTGCTTCATGATCTCGTGCCCGCGCATGGTGATGCTGGACGCGAGGCGGGTATCAAAAAAGCGGCAGCCGGACGACCCCAGCACGCCATAAAACGAGTTCATGATGATCTTTATCGCCTGGGAGAAGGCTTTCTCGTTGTTCTTTTTCGCCACGTCACGTGCGGCCCACAGGTTCTCGATCATCTGTGGCAGAAAATGCCGGCTGCGGTGAAACTGGCCGCCTCGAAAACCGGGCACAGCCTGGTCAGGTGCGTTGCCAATCTCCAGCTGCAGCCCTTCAATCAATCCCATCGGATCAATCAGAAATGAGCGAATAATGGACGGATAAAGGCTTTTAAAATCCAGCACCAGCACCGAATCGTACAGGCCGGGGATTGAATCCATCACATAGCCGCCGGGACTGGCCAGCCAGTTTTCCGAATGCAGGTTGGGAGCGATGTAACCGGCGCGATGCAGCTGCGGCAGGTACAGATTGGTGAAGGCGGCAACCGAACCGCCGACGCGATCGAGTTTCGACACCGGTCAGACGCGAGCGCTCAATGGCAAACTCAAGCAAATGTGTGTGCTCAAAGATACGATTCACCAACACACAGTCCTGCAGGTTATATTTGGCCAGAGACGGTTTGTCTTCACGATACATGCGATTAATTTCGTCCATGCGGTCATGTACGTTATGAATCGCTTTCCCTTCGCCGAGCAGTTCTTGCGAGACCGACTCCAGTGACCAGGAGCGAAAATGGTAGGTCGCGGTTTTGAGGGTATCGATGCCATCGAGCACAACGCGGCCGGGGATAGTGATAAAGCCTTGTTGCGTCTGGCTGGCGGTGCGGAAAAAGCTCGGTTGGCGAGCGCGGCCGAGCATCAGTTTTAGCTTGTGCCACTCCGCGCGTTTATGCAGCAGACGAAAGTCAAAATCAATCACGTTCCAGCCGACGATGACATCCGGGTCAAACTTTTCGAACCACTCTACCATCGCGGTCAGCAGGGCATATTCGTCCTCAACCCACTGAATCTGAGTTTCTGCCGTTTGCGGTTTGCCGACCATGATAACCCGGCTGTCCATCTCGGAGTCGAGTCCGACAGAATAGAGAATGCCTTTTTCTGAGCACTCAATATCCAGTGAGACAACCTTGAGGTTGGGAATGTAATCGCCCGGGCGACACTTGACCTGCTGGGCGCTGGAGTAGGCGCCCATCGACTGGGCCGGACCGGAAAATTCGACGCTGCCACGAATAAAACGCTCCATCAGGTAGCGGTCGGCAAGGCGAATGTCCGCTTCTAGAGTCAGCAACTCCGCCTGGGTCAGATGCGAGACGAGTGCATTGGAATGCTGGATCGAATCACTGTAACAAGCGGCCAGTGGCTGTTGCTCGAATGATTTGAGCGGCAGGGGGCGAAACTGTGCCTGCAGACGATGTTGACGGGCGATGTTCTGCGCAGTGTCAATATCCTGCTGGAGGATAAAAAACACCGGCTGTTCGCCACGGATCAGCAGTTGAGTCGGGCCTTGCTCAGTCGCCAGCCACAGTTCGATCTGGGTCTGGCCTCTGACGTCCCGGGCTTGTCTGGTTAGTAAAAAGCCTTGTTGAATACTCACGTTTCTGATCCGCTATTTATTGTGCCGAGTGGTCATTATGCCGACGGATTATTATGCTGACTGGCAATAATTGACTTCACCGTTGCCACTGTGCGACTTTGTCCGCAACCGGACCAAGAAAATTGCATATAATGATAAGATGGTCGGTGACTGCGCGTCAGGCAGTACCGGGACGTCATCAGAAATGCTCTTGTGTCGCTGGTGGTGTCGTTGATTGCGCACTATAACAAATTTTTGTTTAGTGCGGACTCAATCCTGCTTTTAACCACCAGAGCCGGGCCTGATTGCTGATACCTTAAGCAAGATGAGCTGTTTTTGTTCATTGAACCGATTCAGGCACTTGTGCAACCTTTGTTCAAAGTCGTAGACGGCAAGCTTGTTGCGCGATAGTCTGAGGTTGAAAAGTTTCTTAAGTTATTGATTTGATAAATAATGCACAATCAATGGCATTAAGGATTAATAAGTGCTTGCTAAAGTTTGCGTTTCAGCACATATTCAGGGTAAGCAAAAAGTTTAATTTAAGTTAGACTAGGGCAGCCATGCTGCTATCCACTACCTCGGTGGGTGCAGAGCCATTAGTTAAGTGTGGAGATACAAGTTTGATAAGTGTTTTCCTTGTAGATGATCACGAGCTGGTTCGCACAGGGATACGACGTATTATTGAAGACGTCCGTGGAATGAACGTAGCAGGGGAAGCTGATAGCGGTGAAGAAGCCGTCAAATGGTGTCGTAATCACCATGCTGACGTTGTACTGATGGATATGAATATGCCTGGAATCGGTGGCCTGGAAGCGACTAAAAAGATTCTGCGTTTCAATCCTGATGTAAAAATCATCGTGTTAACCGTTCATACAGAAAACCCGTTTCCGACCAAAGTTATGCAGGCCGGAGCGGCAGGCTATTTGACCAAGGGTGCCGCCCCGGATGAAATGGTGAATGCCATTCGCGTGGTGCATAGTGGTCAGCGTTATATTTCTCCGGAAATAGCGCAGCAAATGGCTTTAAGCCAGTTTTCGCCAGCCTCTGAAAATCCATTTGCCGATTTGTCCGAACGTGAACTTCAGATCATGCTGATGATCACCAAAGGGCAGAAAGTTACCGATATTTCGGAGCAACTCAATCTGAGTCCTAAAACGGTCAATAGCTACCGTTATCGCCTGTTTGCCAAACTCGACATCAGCGGTGATGTTGAACTGACGCACCTGGCGATCCGTCACGGAATGCTGGATACCGAGAAGTTGTAGTGTCTTCGTTTGATTCTGTTTCGTTTCTAAAGACTGTCACTAATCAGCCCGGCGTGTACCGTATGTACAACGCTGAGGCTGATGTGATTTATGTCGGTAAAGCCAAAGATCTGAAAAAGCGCCTCTCGAGTTATTTTCGTAAGAAAATTGACAGTGAGAAGACCAAGGCGCTGGTCAGTCATATCGAGAAAATCGACGTCACGGTGACTCACACCGAGACCGAAGCCCTGATCCTGGAACACAATTATATTAAGCAGTATCTGCCGAAATATAATGTCTTGTTGCGGGATGATAAATCCTACCCTTATATCTTTATCAGCGGACACAAGCATCCGCGTTTGTCGATGCATCGTGGCGCGAAAAAGCGTAAAGGGGAGTATTTCGGGCCTTATCCGGACTCGGGGGCCGTGCGTGAAACGCTGCATCTGCTGCAGAAGATTTTCCCGGTACGACAGTGTGAAGATACGGTTTACAGTAACCGTACCCGTCCGTGCCTGATGTACCAGATCGGGCGTTGTGCCGGACCTTGCGTCAGTACCATTATTTCCGATGAAGAGTACGCCGAACTGGTTAACTATGTTCGTTTGTTCCTGCAGGGCAAAGATAAACAGGTGCTGGAAATTCTGATCGCCAAAATGGAAAAGGCGAGTCAGGAACTGCGCTTTGAACAGGCCGCCAAATATCGCGATCAGATTCACGCCATACGCCGGGTACAAGAGCAGCAGTTCGTCTCGGAAGACAGCATGGATGACATGGATGTACTCGGTTTTGCCCAGGAAAATGGCATCGCCTGTATTCATATCCTGATGATTCGTCAGGGTAAGGTACTGGGCAGCCGCAGCCATTTCCCTAAGATCCCAAACAATACCACCCAGCAGGAAGTGTTCGAAAGCTTCCTCAGCCAGTATTACCTCAGCCATAATGAGGCGCGCACTATTCCGAGCCGTATTATCCTCAATCAGGAACTGCTGCCGGATACCAGCGCACTGCAGGTGGCTCTGGGCCAGTTGGCGGGGCGTAAAGTCACCTTCCATGCCAATCCGACCGGCATCCGTCGTCGTTATCTGAATTTGTCGAACACCAATGCGCTGACGGCACTGACCAGTAAGATCAATCATAAGATGACCATTAACCAGCGCTTCAAAGCGTTGCAGGAAGAGTTGGGGATGGCCAGTATCGCACGTATGGAATGTTTCGATATCTCCCATACCATGGGTGAAAGCACCATTGCGTCTTGTGTGGTCTTCAATCAGGAAGGACCGGTGAAGCAGGAATACCGTCGTTACAACATTACCGGAATTACCGGCGGTGATGATTATGCGGCGATGGGGCAGGTACTGGAGCGACGTTACAGTAAGCAGTTGGATGTCGATAAGATCCCGGACATTATCTTTATTGATGGTGGTAAAGGACAGCTTAACCGGGCGCATGAGATTTTGCAGCAATGCTGGCAGGACTGGCCCAAACGGCCACGTTTGATCGGTATTGCCAAAGGCGTGACCCGCAAACCGGGACTGGAAACTCTGATCAGTACTGACGGAGAAGAGTCCCATCTGCCAAGTGATGCACCGGCACTGCATTTGATTCAGCACATTCGTGACGAAAGCCATAACCACGCGATTGCCGGACACCGTGCCAAACGGGGCAAAACCCGTCGCACCAGTGCGTTGGAAGGTATCGAGGGCATCGGCCCGAAACGTCGCCAGGCGTTGCTGAAATACATGGGCGGTTTGCAGGAGCTGAAACGGGCAACTGTCGAAGAAATCGCCAAAGTACCCGGCATCAGTCATTCTTTAGCAGAAAACATTTATCAAGCATTGAAACAATGACAAAAATACCGCACCATTAACGCGCAGTTGATAAGAGCCTAAAAATATGCGTTTGAACATACCCAACATTTTGTCTTTAATACGACTTTTCCTGATTCCGGTATTTGTCGTGTGTTTTTACCTGCCTTACAGCTGGGCACCGTTTGCTGCGGCAATGGTGTTCTGGGTTGCAGGCTTCACTGACTGGCTGGATGGTATGTTGGCGCGTAAGTTGGGCCAAACCTCCCGTTTTGGCGCTTTTATTGACCCGGTTGCCGACAAAGTACTGGTCGCCACCGCGCTGATTTTGATCACTGAGTATTACCACAATATCTGGATTACCATTCCTGCTGTCACTATGATTGCGCGCGAAATTATTATTTCGGCACTGCGTGAGTGGATGGCAGAAATCGGCAAACGCGCCAGTGTTGCCGTCTCTTGGATTGGTAAAGTGAAGACACTGACTCAGATGTTTGCTTTGTGGGTACTGATTTGGCATTACGATGACTGGATGGTCTGGTTGGGGTACGCCGCAATTTACGTCGCAACCATTTTGACTTACTGGTCGATGGTGCAGTATCTCGCTGCCGCAAAAGACGATCTGCTCAGCGCAGAACATCATTAGGAAAACGGGCTTCGGCCCGTTTTTTCGTTTCTGCGCTTTCTTTCTCCTGGCGGGCGATCTTTATTAAAAGAAACAGGGCGAGAGAATTCGGTTATCTTATGGAAATTACGACATTTTTTGTCGTCTAAATGAGCAATTTAACGCTTTTTGAATGTAAAATAGACAAACGATTTAAAATCAAAAAAATTGTGTTGACTCAAGGCATCGAATCCGTAGAATGCAATCCCGTACTCAGGAGCAACGTTGCAAAGCGTTAGCGAATAAGTGCACGAAGGCGCGTTGGCAGAGTGGCCATGCAGCGGATTGCAAATCCGTGGACCTCGGTTCGACTCCGGGACGCGCCTCCATTTGCGACACTAGCTCAGTTGGTAGAGCGCAACCTTGCCAAGGTTGAGGTCACGAGTTCGAACCTCGTGTGTCGCTCCAGATTTTATTTTAGTATGGCTGATGCAGCGATACTTTTAGATGGCGTTACCATCGCAACAATTTTGCGTGCCCTGGTGGTGAAATTGGTAGACACAAGGGATTTAAAATCCCTCGACTTTCGAGTCGTGCCGGTTCAAGTCCGGCCCGGGGCACCATCTCTCTGCTTATGCAGAACATGCGACACTAGCTCAGTTGGTAGAGCGCAACCTTGCCAAGGTTGAGGTCACGAGTTCGAACCTCGTGTGTCGCTCCATTTTAAACAAAAAAGCCTGACTAAATAGTCAGGCTTTTTTGTTTTCGGGATTCCGTTTTTTCGTTGCTGCCAGGTGAGCTAAGGCTTGAGCCGATACAGATTACCGTTGTCGGTGGAGAAGTAGATCCAATCGTCTGGTGAACGGCGGATATCGCGGATACGTTCGCCGAGTGAATCGAGCAGGCGCTCTTCTTTTACCCCGACCTGATTGCTATCGAGTGTAATTACGTTGATGTGAGTCAGCTTGAGTGCACCGGTGAGTAGTTTGCCATTTAAATCCGGGTAGCGCTGGCCGCGATAGAGCAGTAAACCACTCGGGGCGATTGAGGGGATGTAAACCTGACGCGGCGATTCAATCCCGGGCGCTTCTTTACTGTCACCGACATCGAGCGGGCCCCAGTATACTCTTTGCCGTGTGATGTATTCGGCCAGCCATAGTTCGCCCCCTTGTGGATCAGATTAATTTCGTCGCCGCCTCTCGGACCGTGTTCAATTTCCCACAGACTTTGAGTCTGCTGATCATAAAACAGCCCCTGCGGGTTGCGGTGGCCATAACTCCAGATCTGTGCCTGAGCATTCGCCTGGCCGGCGAACGGGTTATCATCCGGCGTACTGCCATCGAGATTGAGGCGCAGAATACTGCCGGAGTGGACACTGAGATCCTGACCATTGGGGCGCTTGCCGCGGTCGCCCACGGAAAAGTACAGATGCTGGTCATCAAAAGTGATGCGACTGCCGTAATGGCGGGAAGTGTCAGAGCCAGAGGTGGTAACCAATAAATCGTGCCACTCTTTGACTTGTTTTCCATCCCATGTCGCAACCGCTAACGTGGTATCGGAACCTGAATCGCGCTGTTTGCTGTAGGTGAAATAGAAGGTTTTTGGATCGCGTGGTGACAGGGCCACATCCAGCAGGCCGCCCTGGCCGTTGGCATATACGGAATCAACACTGAGCAGCGACGTTTTGCTCTGAGAGAGCAGATCAACTAACACCAGATCGCCGTTGCGCTCTGTCACCAGAAGCTGTGTATCAGAGACAAAACTCATTCCCCAGGGAACAATCAAACCGCTCATGACTTTTTCCGCCTGATAGGCCCAGGCCGGCGAATTGACCGCTAATACTGCCGCGACACTGAGAGCCGAGCTGCTTAACCAACGCAACATAATCTTTTCCCTGCTAGTTTCTGACTGACATATCTTGTCACTATAGCTAGCTTAGCAGTTCAAATATGCAATTGGTCAGGCATTAAGAAACGGTTACATTTTGTTTATCCGGAATAATGCGGTTCAGGGGATAAACCGCACAAATCAGGGCAGGACTGGTTACAAGGGCTGGGTTGTTTACCAGGGCAGAGTGGTTTACATCAGGGAAGAAGCGTTTACAGTTGTTTTAGCATCCAGACATCGCAGCCGTTATGCTCAGTACCGGGCATAGGCGCGGATAAATGCTGAAAACCAAGGGCTTCATACAAGCGCACAGCACTGGTCATCGTCGACAGTGTATCGAGATAACATTCCTGAAAGCCCTGTTGGCGTGCGTAAGCCAGGCATTGCTCTGCCAGTCTTTTGCCAAGTCCATGGCCACGACTTTGCGGCAGCAGAAACAGCTTACGCAGTTCACACACGCGGTCGCTGCCATTGAAAGGCGCAATACCGCCGCCGCCAACCACGTCACCATTCAGTGTCGCGACCCAGTAGCCCCAGCCATTATCCAGCCGGTAATAGTGACTCATTTGCGTGACTTCGGCATCCGACGGGCCGAATCCTTCACCGATAGCGCCGAACTCCGCGCCGACCGTTTGAATAATGTCCCCAATAGACTGATCAAATTCGGCTGAGATGGGAAAAATATCTGTTTGCTCGGATTGCTTGGATTGCATAGTGAGTGACCTCATAAGGTTCGGGTTTTATTCATCGCGGTTAGTGCAGCAACATAGCATAAAACCTGAGCTGACAGGGGTAAATTTAGTTGCCGCAACGAACCGTGATGGGCTGTTTTTGTCTTGGCTGCGCCCTTTTGCGGTCTGGTTTGGAAACAATTCTTTAACCAGAGGAAAAAAGCTGCCTAACAAATACGCGAAAGTCGCGTCAAAGCGGATTTCAATTTGGCTTTGACACCAGCTTTCGTTACTATGTACAGCTATTTAGAAACCCCCAAGAAACCCTTATGGTCACCCTTATCGGTCCCCCAAAAGGGCACCAAGGTAACCCTTTCGGGCTCCTTAAGGAAACTGCTCCTTAGCAGACGAGGAAACGATGCAACATCTACAAGAGATCATTGCTAACGCGACAGCAGCCATCAATGCTGCGGAGTCGTTAGTCGCACTGGATGAAGTGCGTGTTCAGTATCTGGGTAAAAAAGGTGAGCTGACCGCTCAGCTTCAGAGCCTGGGTAAACTACCACCAGAAGAGCGTCGCGCTGCTGGTCAGGAAATCAACGTCGCCAAAGAAACGGTTCAAAAAGCGATTGCTGCGCGTAAAGACAGCCTGCAACGTGCTGAGCTGGAAGCCAAACTGGCTGCGGAAACGATTGATGTGACCCTGCCTGGCCGTCGTATCGAAAACGGTGGTCTGCACCCGGTAACCCGCACTATCGAGCGTATTGAAAGCTTCTTTGGTGAACTTGGCTTTACTGTTGAGTCTGGTCCTGAAATCGAAGATGATTTCCATAACTTCGATGCCCTGAACATTGCTGACGATCACCCGGCGCGTACTGATCACGATACCTTCTTCTTCAATCCGAAGCTGATGCTGCGTACTCACACCTCAGGTGTTCAGATTCGTACGATGGAAGAGAGCCAGCCACCACTGCGCTTTATCGCACCTGGCCGCGTTTACCGTAACGACTACGACCAGACGCATACCCCAATGTTCCACCAGGTGGAAGGTATGCTGGTTGACGAGAACGTTAACTTCGCGCAACTGAAAGGTATCCTGCACGACTTCCTGTGCAACTTCTTTGAAGAAGATCTGGAAGTGCGTTTCCGTCCGTCTTACTTCCCGTTCACAGAGCCTTCTGCAGAAGTTGACGTGAAAGGTAAGAACGGCAAATGGCTGGAAGTTCTGGGCTGTGGCATGGTGCACCCTAACGTGCTGCGCAGTGTCGGCATCGATCCTGAAAAATACTCTGGTTTTGCCTTTGGTATGGGCGTAGAGCGTCTGACCATGCTGCGTTACGGCGTGAACGACCTGCGTGCATTCTTCGAAAACGATCTTCGTTTCCTTAAACAGTTCAAGTAATCCAGAGGTTTAATCACTATGAAATTCAGCGAATCTTGGCTTCGTGAGTGGGTAAGCCCTGCGGTTACCACTGACGAGCTTACTCATCAAATTACTATGGCCGGCCTGGAAGTGGACGATGTTCTGCCAGTTGCGGGTTCTTTTAACGGCGTTAAAGTCGGTCACGTTGTGGAATGTGGCCAGCACCCTGATGCTGACAAACTGCGTGTGACCAAAGTGGATGTGGGCGAAGAAGAACTGCTCGACATCGTGTGTGGCGCACCAAACTGTCGTCAGGGTCTGAAAGTCGCTGTGGCAACGGTTGGCGCAGTACTGCCGGGTGATTTCAAAATCAAAAAAGCGAAGCTACGCGGCCAGCCTTCACACGGCATGCTGTGTTCGTTCTCTGAGCTGGGTATCGACGTTGATTCTGACGGTATCATGGAACTGGCACAAGATGCGGTTATCGGCACTGACTTCCGTGAGTTTCCTGGGCCTGAACGACGTTACTGTCGATGTTGACCTGACGTCAAACCGTGCTGACTGTTTCAGCATTCGTGGTATGGCGCGTGAAGTGGGTGTTCTGAACCGTGCTGATGTGACTGAGCCTTCAGTGGCAGCCGTTGCGCCTTCAATTGACGATACCATTGCGATTGAAGTGAAAGCGCCAGCTGCATGTCCGCGTTACCTTGGCCGTATCGTTAAAAACGTCAACGTTGCAGCAAAAACGCCGCTGTGGATGCAGGAAAAACTGCGCCGCTGTGGTATCCGCTCTATCGACCCTGTGGTTGACATCACTAACTACGTGATGCTGGAGCAGGGTCAGCCAATGCATGCGTTTGACCTGGCACAAATCGACGGCGGCATCGTGGTGCGTCTGGCAGAGCAGGGCGAGAAACTGACTCTTCTGGATGGCAACGAAGCGGAATTGAACGCGGACACACTGGTTATCGCAGACAACTCGAAAGCGTTGGCGCTGGCCGGTATCTTCGGTGGCGAGCACTCAGGTGTGAGCGCAGACACCAAAGACGTGATGCTGGAGTGTGCATTCTTTGCTCCGGATCATATCCGTGGTCGCGCACGCAGCTACGGCCTGCACACCGATTCATCCATGCGTTTTGAACGTGGTGTGGACTACGCACTGCAACACGCCGCGATGGAGCGTGCGACGCAACTGCTGGTTGACATCTGTGGTGGCGACGTAGCGCCAGTTGTGGCGGCTGAATCGACTGCGGATCTGCCAACGCCAAACACTGTGACTCTGCGTCGCAGCAAACTGGATAACCTGCTGGGTCATCACATTGCTGACGCGGACGTAGTTGAAATCCTGCAGCGTCTGGGCCTGAGTGTTGAAAGCAACGCTGAAGGCTGGACGGCAACGGCACCAACCTGGCGTTTTGATATTGCTATCGAGCAGGATCTGGTAGAAGAAGTTGGCCGTATCTACGGTTACGACAACATTCCAAACCAGGCTCCGGCTGCGGCTCTGAACATGAACCTGCACAAAGAAGCCAATCTGCCACTGAAACGTGTGCGTGATCTGCTGGTTGACCGTGGTTACCATGAAGCGATTACTTACAGCTTCGTAGAGCCAGAGCAGCAAAAACTGATCGTGCCGGATGTCGAGCCGCTGGTTCTGCCTAACCCGATTTCAGCGGATATGTCTGCGATGCGTCTGAGCCTGCTGCAAGGTCTGCTGAACACTGTTGTTCACAACCAGAAGCGTCAGCAGCCACGTGTCCGTTTGTTCGAACAAGGTCTGCGTTTTATCCCGGATCAAGCAGCTGAAAACGGTATGCGTCAGGAGCCGATGCTGGCCGGTGTTATCTCTGGTACCCGCAGCGAAGAGCACTGGAACATTGACACCGCAACGGTTGATTTCTTTGACCTGAAAGGCGATGTGGAAGCGATCCTGGAACTGACCGCGAACGGCAAAGCGTACAGCTTTACTGCCGCTAAACACCCGGCACTGCACCCAGGTCAGTCTGCAGCGATTGTTGTTGACGGCAAAGAAGTGGGTATCCTGGGTACTGTTCACCCAGAACTGGAGCGCAAATTTGGCCTGAACGGTCGCACCATCGTATTCGAAATCGAATGGTCTGCGATCAACAGCAAAGTGATTCCAGAAGCCGTGGCGCTGTCTAAGTTCCCGTCTAACCGTCGCGATATCGCTGTAGTTGTTGATGAGAGCGTCGCATCCGGTGAAATCGTCAATGCCTGTCTGGCTCAGGGCGGTGAATTCCTCAAAGATGCTAAACTGTTTGACGTTTACGTCGGTAAAGGTGTCGAAGATGGCAAGAAGAGTCTGGCGATTGCGCTGACGCTGCAATCCGGCGAGCGTACGCTGGAAGATGCGGACATCGCAGGAGCGGTTGACGCGATTGTTGCTCATGTGTCTGAGACATTTGGCGCGACTCTGCGTGACTGATTGATTTTATGACTGAAAAGAGCAGGCCTTTGGGTCTGCTCTTTTTTTATCCGCGATTTGTCAATTGTCGGCTATTTTGCTGCATTTGGTGGAAATAGCGTGAGCAAGCACCTGATTTTACGATCAATTTGAAAAAATTTTTGGCGGAACAAAAAAAATTTCCTACTCTCTATTTAGAGAGAACCTCTGAAGATTTTGGTATACTCATTATAACTGACTAAAATATCA
The DNA here is from genome assembly GCA_039696685.1 of Vibrio sp. CDRSL-10 TSBA. Classification (NCBI taxonomy): domain Bacteria; kingdom Pseudomonadati; phylum Pseudomonadota; class Gammaproteobacteria; order Vibrionales; family Vibrionaceae; genus Vibrio; species Vibrio sp. CDRSL-10 TSBA. The sequence continues at coordinate 1,406,650 of CP155566.1, forward strand.
GTGATTTTTTACTCAATTTGATGTCACGTGTTGCTTTTCCACCCGAGTCTCGCCCTTTTGTAACTGATTGAATTGCAATAGAAGGATAAAAAAGTTGGCGAAAATCATACGGTTGGCATACACTTTTCAGAGAAAGCCGATAGGTTATTGATTGGCTGAGTAAAAGTTGCTTTGGTGTTGCCACTGGGCAGCAAGGTTTAACATAGCTTTGAGGGAAGTTTTATGGCGCTCACAAAAGCCGATTTGGCTGAAAACCTGTTTGAAAAACTTGGGTTTAGTAAACGGGATGCCAAGGAAACGGTGGAGGTGTTTTTTGAAGAGATTCGCAAAGCACTCGAAAGTGGCGAACAGGTAAAGCTCTCCGGGTTTGGTAATTTCGATCTGCGTGACAAGAATGAACGTCCGGGACGAAATCCGAAGACCGGTGAGGATATTCCGATCACCGCTCGACGTGTCGTAACGTTCCGCCCAGGGCAAAAACTAAAAGCCCGAGTCGAGAATATAGAACCGTCCGAATAAGACCGCGCATTAGACCACGCATCGCTGCGTGGTCTTTTCATTTCTCCTGCCGTCTAAAGCAGCGTAGCGTGCTGTTTATGCCGCCTGAATCCGGGTCGTAATATACGGCTGCCAGGCGTTCTGATACAAATCGCGTGAATGCTGGCGTATTTGATGTATTTTGGCCTGCTCCCAGTCATTAAGACCACGCTGTTCCTGTCCCGCTCGGCGTTCAATCGCCTGAATATCTTCATACAATTTATGCTCTGGGCCGCTTTTGACGTCAGCGATGGCTTTCAGGTGCAGCTGGACTTCGGCGATCAGTTTACTGCCGGGTAGTTGAACCAGAACCATGAGGTCCCGGTAGCCGGAAGGCGCCGGATTTTTAAAGCGGTTTTTGACTTTGACTATGGTGGCTTCGCGGCTGAGGACTTCATAAGCTTCGACCAGGCTTGGTACGTCGTCGGCGATTAATGTGGCCCGTGCCAGGTCGGTAATGCGCTGGGCATTGCCATCAAACTCAAGTTCCACTTTCTTGGCGGCGCGCGGATAAGATTTTACTCCGGCAAAGTAGGCTTGGGTGGAGGTCAGCATTGCGGTGCTTTGACACAGAGTTTCTAATTCGGTTTGTGCCTGCGCTGCATGGCTGTATAGGGTATCTAAGTCCTGATAAGGCTGCAGAACGTTACGTTCGCTGGTATGGATGGCGTATAGACCGCTCAGACTATGCTTAAAAAATCGGGCACTGACCTGATCCCGGGACTCTTCACGTGTCTCTTCCGCTGACACGTCATACGGCAGAGTTGCGGCGAATGCCGGCGCACGGCTGAGTACCAAAAGCATTAAAGCAGTCGTTCGTAGCAGTAGGCTCATTCCCTCTCCTTAACTTACGCTGTTAGGTCAAACGTGGCATTTAAAAGGCCCTAACACGAGATAAACGGCTGCTGCTCTGTTATGAGGTATGGGTGAGAGCGCTAAAATTCAATTCCACGCTGCGTCGTCTTGTGCACACTGTGGTTGTGATCACACCATAATCCTCGTTAATTCAGACGATTGTTAGCATAAACAGTTCCGTGTCCGGATGTAACCAAGTGTGACTTTCACAAAATGCTGACCGGAATTTGAAAAGCGGCTATCGAATCGTGCCGGAATTGGGTACTCTAGCGGGCTCGAAAATCTTCATGGAGCGGGTATGAAAGATCCAGAATTCTGGCACCAGAAATGGGCCGCAAATAAAATTGGTTTCCATCAGATGGATGTCAATACGTTGCTGACCGACTACTGGCATGCGACACAACCCAAGCGCGAAGATCGCGTGTTGGTGCCTTTATGTGGCAAAAGCGAAGATTTGGTATGGTTAGCCCAAAAACATGATGATGTTCAGGGTGTTGAACTGAGCCCAATCGCTGTACGCGCGTTTTTTGCAGAACACTTCTATACTCCATTGGTGACTCAGGTAAACAGTCAGCACGAACTGTATCAATTTGATGAGCTGTCAGTTTACACCGGAGACTTTTTCACGGCGCCGTTGGAGTCGGTTGATCTGATTTACGACCGTGCGGCTTTGGTGGCATTACCCGAAGAGATGCGTACAGACTACGCGCAGCGCTTAAAGCAACTGCTGCGTCCCGGCGGGCGTATTTTACTGGTCAGCCTGGATTATGACCAAAGCGAAATGAGTGGTCCTCCGTTTAGTGTGCCGCAACAGGAAATTGAAGCTTTGTTTAGTGAGTTTAGCGTCACCCGTTTGCATCGTGATGACAGTGAGGCTCAGCAACCTAAGCGCGGCGATAAGGCATTAACTCGTTTTGCTGAGGAAGTGTGGCTGCTTGAGTCGTAACAGAGTGCATGATTGTCCGATGATTGATTTGTCAAAATAGAGATTGCAAAGGAGGTGCTATACGCTAAAATACGCCTCCTTTTTCGCTAGGTGAAAAAATAAACAGCGCGAAGAACGTTGTGGCTATTCCTTAAACCGCGGTCGTTTGCCGCAAGAACAGAGGTCCTAGTATGTTTCTTTTTGGTAGCCGTAAACAAAATTCCCAACTGTCACCAGAGCAACTGAGCGAGATGAGCTCGGCGTTGCACATCCTGAATGCTGTTAAACAGAGCGTGCCTTATATCGAATTCACCACTGAAGGACGGATCCTGGCGGCTAATGATGCGTTTTTGCAGGCGGTTGGCTATACAGCGCAAGAAATACAAGGTCAGCATCACCGTATTTTTTGTGATTCGAAACTGGCTAACAGCCCTGAATATCAAATATTTTGGCGTGAACTGGCGCAAGGACAGCCACAACACGGTACGTTCCAACGTATTACCAAAACCGGCAGTGATATTTGGATTGAAGCAACCTATATCCCGGTGCAAGACGACAGTGGCAAAACAGTGAAAGTGGTTAAAGTCGCCAGTGATGTGACGGAAGAAACCCTGCAACTGAAACGTCAGGATGCCATTTTCTATGCGCTGAAGAAGTCGCTGGCGTTTATTGAGTTTACGCCGGAAGGTCATGTTCTCAATGCGAATAAAAATTTCTGCCGCACCGTCGGTTACAGCCTGGAAGAGATTAAGGGTAAACATCATCGTATGTTCTGCACCGATGAATTCTTGAAAAAACAGACTGATTTCTGGCCGTCGCTGGCACGCGGTGATTTTAAATCCGGTCTGTTTGAGCGTCTCAACCGCCAGGGAGATATTATCTGGCTGGAAGCGACCTACAACCCGATTTTTGATCATAATGGTAAAGTAGTTCGAGTCGTGAAATTCGCCAGCGAGATCACTGAGCGGGTGCTGCATATGCAATCCATTCAGCGCGCTTCAAAGTTGGCTCAGCAGACTTCACTGGATACGCTCGGTATGGCTAACGATGGTGCCAATACCCTGGATGCGGTGACCGAGATCGCCAACAATATTGATCGCTCGGTGGAGAAAGCCTCGACCTTGATGGATCAGCTGACTGAACAGTCACAACAGATCGCGAAGATTGTTACCACGATTTCTAACATTGCCGATCAAACCAACTTGCTGGCGCTGAATGCCGCGATTGAAGCGGCCAGAGCGGGCGAGTACGGGCGCGGTTTTGCGGTTGTGGCTGATGAGGTGCGTAAGCTGGCTTCAAACACTTCGAACGCGACCGGTGAGATTAGCAATATAGTGCAGCGCAACAGTGAGTTGACCAAGGTGTCCGGTCAGACGATGGATGACATTCAACGTAAAGTGATTGAGTGTAACCAGCAGTTGCAGGCCACTCAGGCGCTGATTGAACAGATTCGTGGTGGCGCTAATAATGTTGCCGACACGGTCGGACAATTGGTTAACGATTAAAGCCGGCGATTGTCTGTCTGGTGAACTGTTTGCCTGGTGAACTGTTAGCTTGGCGGGTAAATTCTGGCAGGTAAACAAACAATAGCTATGAAAAAGCGCGCTCTTGGGCGCGCTCATTTTTTTGTAGCCAACCTGAACAATTCCTTCAGGGCTATTTTCAAAGCCCTTGGGAATCTCTTGGGTGTGTGACGTTGTTATTTTTACTCAGCTAACACGGATACAGTCCCTGTTAGTATTCAATTTTTACCTGTTTAGCACATTCAATCGCACGTTCAGTCGCCTGAGTTGTGTCTTTACCACGTGACAGTGCGACACCAAGGCGGCGGCGGCCGTTGATTTCCGGTTTACCAAACAGACGCAGCTGAGACTGAGCAACGCTGAGCGCATCCTGCAGGCCCGAGAAACGGATATCGCCAGACTGACCCTGACCCAGAATAGCCGCTGAAGCTGACGGGCCGTATTGGGTAATCTGACCGATTGGCAGGCCGGTGAAAGCGCGTACGTGCAGGGCAAACTCGGAGACATCCTGAGAAATCAGAGTCACCATGCCGGTGTCATGCGGACGAGGTGAAACTTCGTTAAAGATAACCTGGTCACCTTTGACAAACAGTTCAACACCAAACAAGCCGTAACCGCCCAGCGCGTTAACGATCTGCTCTGCGACGTATTCTGCCGCTTTAAGCGCATTTTCAGACATGACTTGTGGTTGCCATGACTCACGGTAGTCGCCATCTTCCTGGCGGTGACCGATTGGTGCACAGAAGTGCACGCCATCCACTGCGCGTACGGTCAGCAGGGTGATTTCGTAGTCGAAGTCGATAAAGCCTTCAACGATGACACGTCCGGCACCGCTGCGGCCGCCTTCCTGGGCGTATTGCCACGCTTTATCGATATCTTGTGCAGTTTTGATCACACTCTGGCCTTTGCCTGATGAGCTCATAACCGGTTTACACACACATGGAATACCCACGAATTCAACGGCAGCAACAAAGTCTTCATAACTGTCAGCGAAGCGGTAAGGAGAGGTTGGCAGCGCCAGTTCTTCAGAAGCCAGGCGACGGATACCTTCACGGTTCATGGTCAGGCGAGTGGCATTTGCGGTCGGCACGACGTTCAGGCCCTGAGCTTCAAGCTCTACCAGTTTACTGGTCGCAATGGCTTCGATTTCCGGAACTACATAGTGAGGCTGCTCCAGTTCGATTACTTTCTGCAGTGCCTCAGCATCCAGCATGTCAAACACATGACTGCGGTGAGCGATTTGCATAGCCGGTGCGTTAGCGTAGCGGTCGCAGGCGATCACTTCCAGCCCCAAACGCTGACATTCAATCGCCACTTCTTTGCCCAGCTCACCAGAGCCCAGTAACAGTACGCGCGTTGCGCTTTCTCGAGTTGCAGTCCCGAACATACAGAAAGAATCCTTATAAAAATGCTTATGACTTTAGCGAAAACAGCGCAATGATACTGGATCCAAATAAAAAAGCAAACGTTTGCGTAAGGGTAATATGCTGCAATCTTATCGCATGGCGAAACGCTCAGAATAGAAACAATGCTTATCTAATCCCATGTTTACCAGTTGGTTTTTGAGACTGTGACCAAATCCGACCGGACCACAGAAGCTGACACTGGAGCGGGACAGGTCGAGTTGCCGGGCCACTCTCTCTGCGCACAGGTATTGATTCTGACTCGCCGTGTAAACATACAGGGTTACGTTTGGTAAACCTTGTACCAATTTATCCAGCAATTGGACAAAGTAGCGCTGATTTTCATTTTCACGGCAGTAAAACAGTTCGATGTGACGTGCTGATGACGAAGGTGTTATCCGCAGTGCCTGTAACCAGGCGAGGAACGGGACAATGCCGATACCCGCACCAATCCAGACTTGCTGCTCATGCGCGGGGATCTGAAAGCGTCCGTAGCCTCCCTCGACTCTGACCGTTTGATTTACTGACATTTGCTCAAACAGTTGATGGGTATAGTCGCCTAAGTCTTTGATCGCGAACTGAACGATCTGTTCAGATGCATCATAAGCGAGTACCGAAAATGGATGAGGCGGCTCGCCATCTTTAAAATTGAGATACGCGAACTGTCCCGGATGATAATCGAGGGCAGAATCTAACTGAATCGAAAGGTGAAGTACGCGATAATTACTGCTGTCGTCACGAACAGGGATGAGCGAGATTACCTTACCGTTGACGGTACGACGACGGCCGATTTTACTGCCAAGCGAAATCAGGGCGAATACACTGCCAAACAGGGCACAAACCAGCATGACGGCGTTCATCGCTGCCGCGCTCCACTCATATTCAAGCAAAATGACAGAGTGAAATGCACCGGCCAGAAAAAGTGCGCCCGCCACTTTATGAATAAAATGGAAACGACGATAGCTGATCGCCTGGATTAAGCTGATGGCGATAAACAAGACAAACGCGTAAAAACTGTATTCACCGACGACTTTCGCCCACTGTGTCCAGTTGATACTTTCTGACATTTGACCAATGCGAGCCCGTCTTTCCGGTCTGGCCAGCATATCCAGCGCTATCAGCCATTTAGCGGATTCAATAATCAGCCAGTGCAGAACCAATGTTACTAATGCACCGATCCCCATTTGCTTGTGAATAGCGTAACCTTTATCCAGTCCACGGACATACTCTTCAACGCGTTGGAAACGCATGGCCAACAGCATGGCAACACTCATATAAGCAAACCCCAATGCTCCGGTGAGCAGAGTCAGCTGATGTCGCCAAAAGTAAAAATCTGACTCCGGCTGCCAACTGAACACCACAAAGGGTAACCAGAGCAGAGTGATGATAACCGCGATGACTTTCATTGAATTCGAACCCTCAAATAGATGGTATATAAATCCTAATCCTGGCCATCAATATCCGGTATCGCTTTTAACCTGTTTTACCTGATTTGACATTTATTTACATAATTATTACTAATCGATAATGGGAGTGAGAGTGATTATTTTTAACTCGCCAGAGAAAACGCGAAAATTAATAACAGTGGCAGAGTAAGTACACAGAAAAAATTACCAAATAACACCATAGAGGCAACGTGTTCAGGTTCTATATGAAAACGCTCGGCAAAGAGATAGTTCATTACGGCGGGAGGCAACATGGTGAAGAGCACCATCATCTGCAACTGCATTTGAGGTAAGGGGATCAGATAGTAGATACAGGCAAACGCAATCGTGCCGGTAACCAGTGACTGCAGGGTTGCAATGACGCCGACTTTTAATCCGGACAAGCGCAGATTCGTCATTTGCGAGCCCAGCGACAGCAGCATCACGGGCACCGCAGCCTGGCCAAGCAGTGCAGTTGCTTCATACAGCGGTGACCACACCTGACTGCCAGTAAGATTCAAAGCCATCGCGGTGGCTGCGGCAATGAAGACCGGTGCGGTCAGGATTTGGCGCAGCGAACCGCCTTTGCTGAGCAGAGCTAGCCCGAGACTGATGTGCAGGCACGCGGAAACCACAAACAGCAGCACCGCCGAAGAGAGCGCGGCATCACCGAAGGTATAAGTAAAGAGTGGAATAGCCAGGTTTCCGCTATTACGAAACATATGCAGCGGCGCCCAGGCTTTAAAATTCCAACCACCCAGACGGCAAATCGGCACCATCAGCAGACCCGGTACCAGCACCGCAATAAGAGAAGCATAAATTAAAGGCAACTGTCCGTCACTGAGCGGCATGGTCGAGAGCGATGAGAAACACCAGGGCCGGCAGACAGGCATCCATGTTAATGCGGTTGATGGGACGAAAGTCGGGTTTGAGCCAATGGCCGATGGCAAAACCGACCGCAACCAGGGCCATAACCGGAAAGAGAATACTGACAACCTGCGCAAACATAGAAATCCTTTTCTTCAGTGCTGACAAGAGCGTCATGTGTGATGACGATATCTAAAACTATCAGGCTTTTAGGTTCAGGTCGTCGTGCTGGATAACAATCCTGAATGTTGCCAAAGCGAAACTTGCAGTATTGGTATGGTGCACATCGCGAATTATTTCTCTTTAATCGGAGCAGAGTATTCAAGCACCGGTTTTGTTGCCGCAACTGGAACGATGAACCAATACGTTATTTTGGGGTGTTGAGCTATACCATATCCCAAGTGAAATGAAATCCTGATGCGCTATTTTGTTGTTTTTGGTCATATAGTGATAAAAAAAAATGGATGATTTATTTTTATTGTGGGTATTTGCCATTACAATTTTTTCTATAACTAATAAGTCTATTTCGTGATTATTTGATGGTCAGTTTTCGAAACGTTCGACTACATACAAAAACCGCTTTAATTTTCACTGTCGCTTTAATGGCAGTGATTTTCAGTTGCTTGTTTGTAACACGCTATTTCTTTCTGTTCAGCATTAATCAACTGGAAGATATCGAAATTCGGCGTGCCAGTATGCAAGCCAAAGCGGTGATTGAGGATTTGGCTACCCGGCAGGAGGATGCTTCTTATGATTGGGCGTTTCTGGGACGAAACTTACCATTTGCTGACCGGCGATGATCCGGACTACGTTGAACGTAACTTCTCGATTGAAACTCTTGATGCACTCGGACTCGATTTGATGGCGGTGCTGCAACCGGACCGTAACGTCTTGGCAGTGAAGGTCCGAGGCTCGGACGGGCTATTTTTAACTCAACTGATCCTCAGCAGTCAAAGCATTGATGGTTACCTGGACTCGATGCAGCATAAACTAGACGGGGATAAAGTCAGTACATCAGGGCTGCTGAAAATTGGCAGGCAAGTCTGGATTGTCAGTCTGTCTCCGGTGCGTGACAGCAGTGGTGAATCTGAAACCGTTGGCTGGATGATTTGGGGGCAGCACTTAACCCAGCGCTTCCCGGCTAACTATCAGGATATTCTGATGGCGGATAATCATCTGATCACCAGTTATCAGGGTATGGCAGATGTCCATCATAAAATTGACCTGAATGATGACACTGATCCTGTGTACCGGGTTGACGGACGTCTGGTGCATTTTATGCCTCTCTACGACAGCGTTGGCAATGAAGTGGCGGTACTGAAAACGTCCGAAGAGCGGGTTTACTACCAGAAAGGCAATGATGTCTTTTTATTCTTGATCATCAGTATGCTGGTGGTGATGTGTGTTATCTCTTTGCTGTTTTACTGGTTGTTTAAGGATAAAATCAGCAAACGTTTCATACACTTTGAGCAGGATATCCAAAATCTGCTCGGTGCGTCCCCCGTCGGCTCTGACAGCCAAAAAGACGAGTTCGAACGTATTACTGAGCTGGTCCAGTCTCTGGCATACACATCGAGCCAAGCTCATGATCAGCTGAAAGATACACTGCGTAAATTTGATGCTCTGTATCACGGACAGTCGATGGGGATGATCCTGATTAACGATCAAGTCATGGTGGATGTGAACCCGGCTACTTTAGAACTGCTCGGTTACCAGCGTGAAGAGTTGATAGGTAACACACTGGATTTCATTTGCGGTGATAGCAATCAGAAACTGTGCGGTAGAGCAGTTCTATCAGCAGCTTGAGCGTGGTCAAAATAAGTTCGAGACCTTTATGCGTCGCAGCGATGACAGTGAAATTGCCTGTTTTGTCGAAGCGACGGTGCTGCAGGATAAAGCTCAGAAGTCGGTGATGATCGCGGTGCAGGACATCAGTGAGCAGAAGCAGCAGGCCGAACTGATTCAGACTCTGACCCAATACGATCCGATATCCGGTTTGCTCAACCGGCCGACCTTGCTGCATGCAATACGTCGCCAGTTACGTAAACAGGAGCAAGGGCAGGAGTTTTCGATTGTTTATTTCAATGCTTCTCGTTTGAAAGAGATCGATGAAGTCTACGGGCACGACATCTATGACGCTTGTGTGCGTCATTTTGCCGATACCTTGAAGCGCTACTTTATCAAAGATGACGTTGGCCGTATTAGTGAACAGGAGTTCACCGTTTGCTATACCGGCTCGCAGAAACGTCTAGAACGGATGTCGAATCATATTCTTGCGCTCTATCGCCAGAAAATTACCTTGCATGACACTGAATTGGATCTTGGTCTGAAAGGAGCACTGCTGCCTTCATCCATCGAGTTTGAAAGTGTCGAGAATATGGCGCATTGTGGTCATTTTGCGGTCACACACCAGGATACGATGGGGATCTCGCCGTTGATTGTGGTCACTCCGCAATTGTTTGAACAAACACAGGAATCTTTGGTTCTGAATCGAGATATCGTCGCCGCTTTGAAAAATCGTGAGTTCATTGCTCATTATCAGCCGATAGTTAAAGCAGATACCGGCCAGGTTGTGGGGTTTGAAGCTCTGGCTCGCTGGATTCATCCTCAGTTGGGGATGGTCTCGCCGGCGGTATTCATTCCGCTGGCAGAGGAGCGCAAACTGATTGTTGAGCTGGGTGAGCAGATTCTTGAGCAGGCGTGTCAGTTTTTACACACTTTACAAAGCAGCAGTGATGAGCTGCGCCGGCTGAGTATCCACGTTAACATTTCCAGCCCGCACTTCCACCACAACAGCTTGGTAGAGACGCTGCAGCGTATGATGGCGCAGTACCAGTTAGCGCCCGGGCAGCTGGTACTTGAACTGACGGAAAGTATCCTGCTTGGTGTGGAAGAAGAAACCCAGCAACGGATGGAAGCGGTCAAAGCGCACGGAGTCCAGTTAGCGCTGGATGACTTTGGTACCGGTTATTCATCGTTTAGTTCATTATGTAATTTCCCGCTCGATATCGTGAAACTGGATAAGTCCTATATTGACCGTCTTGAGACCAATGAGAAAGCCAAGTCGCTGATCCGTAATATCATCCATATGTCACAAGAACTGGGGTTAACGACAGTGGCAGAAGGCGTGGAAAACGGCGCTCAGTTGAGAAAACTCAATGTCTGGAATGTCGATGAAATCCAGGGTTATTACTTTTACAAGCCAATGGATGCAGAGCAGGCCCTGCAGACGTTTGGCCCAAAGTAGCTGGGCCTAAAGTCGCCGAGAGCGATGTGAAAGGTTAACCGTAAACCAGGTAAAACAGAAAAAGCCAGACATCAAGTCTGGCTTTTTCTGGCTGTGATGTCGTCCTGAAATGTGTTTATACAAAGGAGACGAATGATGGCTTCAGTCCAGTGACAGATAGGTCATCGGGATATCAGGATGGATGACTTCCAGCGTTGACTGGGTTGCAGCCAGATGACTGATGCGACCTGAGTTCATTTCAACCAGGGCAGCGGCCTGGATCTGCTCAAACTCTTCGCCGGCCATGCGAACCTGAATCAGAGCAACCTGGAGTGGTGGCAGGCTGGGGTTGAATGCTGCATTCTCTGCGTATGAACCCAGATAAACCTGCCCGTTCTGAGTTTGCAGGGCTACGCCGCTCAGATTGTTGGTGTAAGGTGAATGGCTGCGATTCAGCGCACTGAGAGCGTGTTGCAGTAACGCATCGTCTTCATCGCTGGTTTTACCATGGTCAACCTTCGCCATCAGTGCGGATTCGATGCCAAGATCTGACGGGCCGAACGATTCAGGCAGATAGTATTGCAGTGACTTTTCTTCGCGCTCCGGTAACTGAATCGTCAGCGTTTGCGACGTGTTGAGCTCATTCATAAACTGACGACAGTGGCCGCAGGGACTGTAGTTGACCGTAACGTCTGCCAGTCCTTCTTCGCCTTTCATCCAGGCATGGCTGATGGCCGCTTGCTCCGCGTGAATGGTCTGGTTCAGTTGCGCTCCTGAAAACTCCATGTTACCGCCAAAATAGAGGCGACCGGACAGACCGCGCACGATCGCACCGACATAAAATTCCGAAATCGGCACGTAAGCATATGCTGCTGCCATGGGCAGCAAGGCGACACGCAGTTCGGCATCGCTCATTTCTGCGATGGCCCGTAACTGGTTAAATTGATCGGAAGACAAAGTCGCGTCAAAGTCATCAGCCAGCACTATCGGAGCCAGATATTCTCTGACGGGTTGTGGCATGCCTGCCAGCGCCTGTTCAATACGGCTTCTCATACTCAATCCTTATTGGTGTATTGAAGTGTATTTTAGGCAACTGGCACCAAATGGATGTGATTTGCGTCACTTAATTAAATGTAACGTATTTTAATGTTTCATTATTAGAGTGATGTCACACATGGTATCGATTGCAGCGAGGCATAACCGCGCAGCCCGGCTTCTGCGAGAGAAAGCCGGACAGGTAAGAGAGCAGGAATGTTTACCAGAGAATAGCGTCAGAGACTGGATAGCCAGAGAGCCAGGCTAAAAACGGTCGGTGCCAGAATTGAGGTGATGACACCGCAGACCACCAGTGCCAAAGAACTGAATGCGGCATCACGGGGATCTTTCTCTGCACAGGTCGCAGTCCCGAGCGCATGCGAAACCGTCCCCATGGTCAGGCCTTTGGCGATAGGATGGGAAATATTGAGCAGATTGTAAATCGGATAAGCCATGATGGCTCCGAACAAGCCGACCAGCAGGACCATGATCGCGGCAACTGCCGGTTCACCACCGAGATTGCTGGCCACTTCCATCGCGATCGGGGTTGTGACCGATTTGGCCATTAAGGCCGCAATTAAAGTGATGTCCGCGTGCATAGAAACCGCAATCAGGCTGGCACTGAGCATCGACATCACGCTGCCGACGCCGCAGGCAAGCATAATGATGCGCCAGTTTGCGCGTATTTGTGGTAACTGTTCATACAATGGAAAGGCCAGTGCGACAACCGCAGGTTGCAGCAGATAGCTGATCCAGCGGTTGTCGGCATAATAGGTCTCAAAGGGGACTTTTAAAGCCAATAAGAGCGGGATCAGTATCGCGATACAGACCAACAACGGATTCACAAAAGGGGAACGTGCCTTTTTGGCGACCCAACGGGCAAAGAAAAAAACCAGTACAGTAACAATTAACCACATGATTTATTGCCTCTTTTTAGTAGACGATCGAGGATAAACCCTAGTGTGACAATCACCAGCGTGGTGCCGCCGATGGCGCTGGCAAGAATGATCCAGATATTGGCGGCCAGCATATCAAGGTGAACCATTAAGCCGACGCTGACCGGTACAAACAACAGCACCATATAGCGAATAAAGACGTTGGCTCCCGGTTTAACCCAGGCGACCGGTACCAGGCCGCTGGCCAGCAGGCCGAATAAAATCAGCATGCCGATAATGCTGCCCGGAATAGAGACTTCCAGCCAGCTTTGCAGATTGGTTCCTGCCAGCAGACAGAGAAAAATCAGTAAGAATGAAACAATATATTGTGCGATGGTTTTTGCCATGAATATCAGCCGTTATCCATTTCTGACATGATGAGTCAATTAAAAAGAGAGTGAATCAAATAAACGTTGTGTGAATCAACTAAAAAGTTGGTGAAGCAATTATGTGTGGAACAATTAAAGGGCTGCCCGTTAACTCCAAATAAAGCAGGGGCCTTGGCCCCTCAGAGATAACCTTAGATACAAGTCGAGCGCAACCAGGTTTAACTGGCCAGTTTTTCTACATATTGATAGACAGATTTTAATATTGCTATTTTTTTGCTGTCACTCTCATGTTCGTGAACTAAGTTTTCCAGGTTCAGCATGTAGTCGGGCAGATGAGTTTCAAAGTACTCCCGGCAATGTGCGTTCCAGCGACGCTGTTCGTTTTCGTTCAGCGTCCATGGATAGTGACGGGCACGATAACGGAACAGCAATGGTTCAATTCTCGGGTCACTGAATGTGATGCCCAGCTCTCCCAGAAACTCAGGGTTGGTCGAGCGGATGATATCCATTGACGCTTTGTCGGTGGGGGAGAAGAAACCACTGTAAAGCTGGGTATCCACATCGCCACTGTTATCGAATTCGCGCTCAATATTAAACAGACCAATCAGTTTTTCCCGGATTTCCGGATGTTGACGAATCAGTGCCAGATTGGCCAGACACTGCTGACGGTCAATCCCGATCTGCTCGGCATTTTCTGCCGTCAGGGTTTTAGCCGGCGCCAGAATCGGACATTTATTTAGGTGGATCAATTTGACCGGTACCGGTAGTTCATCCGGGCCCAGTTCATCGTGCCTCGTATACATACGGGCGTGCAGAGCATCGGCGTCTAAGTCGAGCAATGGCTGCGGATCTTTGGCCAAATCAACCACGATGGCGGCGTTCTGGTTGGTCGGATGCCAGGCCACGGGGACCACCCAACTGGTGTACTGGCACTCACGCCCCAGCATGCCGGAAACATGCATCAGCGGCGTCATATTAACGATGTCGATCAGTTCATTAAGCTTGCGCTTGGTGCGCATTGAGTAGAAATAATCAAACAGTTTGGGTTGGGCGGCTTTCACTTTCTTAGCCAGCTCGATAGTGGCGATTACGTCTGCCATTGCATCGTGGGCATTCTCATGTTCGATGCCGTTGGCCTTGGATAAATGCTCAAGCTTAAAGCTGGTGAAACCGTCTTCATTCTCCGGCCATTCAATGCCCTGAGGACGCAGAGCATGACAGGCACGCATCACATCCAGCAGATCCCAGCGTGAATTGCCGTTTTGCCAGCTCCAGGCATAAGGGTCAAAGAAGTTGCGGTAGCAGGTGTAACGAGTCACCTCATCATCGAAACGAATGCTGTTATAACCCAGGCTGGTCGTGTTTGGGGTTGACAGTTCCTGATGGATACGCGCGATAAATTCAGGCTCCGGCAGGCCTTGTGCCATCGCTTTCTGTGGCGTGATGCCCGTGATCAGCGCCGCTTCCGGACCTGGCAGGTAATCGCTGGGTAACTGACAGTAAATCACCAGTGGTTCACCAATGATATTGAAATCTTTGTCGGTACGTACGCCAGCAAACTGGCTTGGTCTGTCTTTCGCGGGACTGGTGCCCCAGGTTTCGTAGTCGAAAAAGAAGAATGTCGGTTGATTCTCGTGGTCGGGGCGATGTGGTTGCTGTTCGTTTTTCAAGCCAAGCCTATTCAGTCGATGGATGTTTCTTGCTGTTAGGCCACATGATATTTCAGTACAGCTGGGGTTACAATGGCAGTACCGGGTTTCGTAGGGTTGATAGCTAATTAATCATTTAAATCTGGTCTGTCCTTTGCTCCATTCGTGCAAAAATCTTAAAAATCAAACCACTTAGTTATATATATTGCTTTTGGTTATATCACTGTCGCTTATGGGTATTGATATTAATGGTCAAGGTGTTCAGGATGGCGCACTTTCAAAACTGGGTACGATATATTCCTGTAAATTATAAAGCTGCCATAAGCAATAAAAGGGATATTAGTGCTAGAGCCACTTTGACGTAAATAAATAGGAAATCAATGAGTCGTCGTTTAAGAATAGCAGCCAGAACTTCGTTGGCGTTTGGGGTGCTGGGGGTAATTACTCTAGTTTTAGGTATTTTTTCTTTGTTGCAGTTGTCGAAGCTCAACGACACCACCGATGTACTGACCTTACATCGTATGCCCGCAATCATGGCGGTGGATGACCTGAGGCGAGACACTTTGTTGATTCAGGTGCGGCTAAATCAATTGTCTGATGCGCAAAACCAAAAAGAAATTAGTGATTTAGTCGAATCTATTGATGCTATTTCCAAACGTTACGATGCCTCTGAGAGAAGAATGCTAGGTTTTTCACAATCTGCGGACTCCCAGCGTTTATATCATCAGGTTAAGAAGCTAAACGACGATTTGATGTCTTCGCTCCCGGCACTGATCAAGCTGAGTGAGCCTGGCAATATGGTAGCGGCGATCGCATACCGTGAGCAAACTGTGATGCCTATTGCAGTCGAGTTAAGAAAAGTGCTTGATGAATATGCCCGATACCAGCACCAGCGTGCCGAAGAAGACAACAACGCGGCGACAGAAAATTATCAGCAATCAAAGGCCTGGGTAATTGGCGGTATTGTCAGCTCCTTGGTGGTGATGGGGCTGCTTGCTTTCTTCTATACTCGTAGTCTGGTGACACCTCTGCGTCATGCTGTTGCGATTGCTCAAACTATCGCAACCGGCGATTTAACCCAGCGTTTCTCTGATGATCATCGCGATGAAGCAGCAGATATGCTGCGTGCCTTAGCCGACATGCAAAACCAGCTCAAAGAAGCGATGTCACTGATTTCAGACTCGTCACAACAGCTTGCAACCACTTCTGAAGAGCTCAGCGCTGTGACTAAGCAGTCGTCTTCGACCATCGAACAGCAAAGTGATCAGGTTAATCTGGCGGCAACGGCGGTGAGCGAACTGACCAGTGCCATTGATGAAGTGGCTCGTTCGGCCAACTCGACCAGTGATAATGCTGAAGTGGTGGACAGTAAAACCCAGCAGGGTAAAGTGAAGATCGTAGAGACCATTAGTACAGTCGACACATTGAAAAATGAAATTCAGCTGTCAGAGCAGAGCGTTATCGCTCTGGCTGACAGTATCCGACAAATCAGCTCGGTGCTGGATGTTATCCGCAATATTGCTGACCAGACCAATCTGCTGGCACTGAACGCGGCGATTGAAGCGGCGCGCGCCGGGGAAAATGGCCGTGGATTTGCGGTTGTGGCCGATGAAGTGCGCGCTCTGGCGCATCGTACCCAAACGTCCACTAAGGATATCGAGGTGATGATTGCAGAAGTGGGCGCGGAAACCGACAAAGCGGTGCAGAATATGCATAACAGTAATGAGATGGCGAGTTTAACTCTGGATATTGCCAATGCTGCCGGTGCGGCATTCGAAGAGATATCAGCACTGATTTCCAGCATCAATGATCAGAATGCGACGATCGCCAGTGCAGCGGAAGAGCAGTCTACGGTGGCGAGAGAGGTGGACCAGAACTTGGTGTACATCCGCGATTTGTCGATTCAGGCGTCTGCCGGGGCCGACCAGACCTCAGCCTCGAGTACTGAACTGGCCAAACTGGCCGAACACCTGAATCAGTTGGTGAAACGCTTTAAATTCTGATGCCTGAGCGCCATACTCAGCACATTGCTTGAATCTTTAATCCGGCCAGCCAGGCCGGATTTTTTCGTCGTCGTAAAATTCATGTTGCGGTTGGGGTAATGCTAGGGGCCAGATTTCTGAGCGACAACTGAGCGTTTATCGGCAATTTTGTAGGAATGGGCAAAAGAAAAATAAAATTGGGTATGCCCACTGAGTATCTATCATTAGATAATGGCTTTATGTCTTCGGGCATATTACGAGAAACTCATAGATACAACGAGAGGTTGGAAATCAATGAAAACTTTAGGATATGCGGCTCACTCCGCTGATTCAGCGCTAGTACCTTATCACTTTGAGCGTCGTGAGCTTCGCTCAAATGACGTTGCGATTGAAATCTTATACAGTGGTGTGTGTCACTCAGATCTGCACACTGTGAATGGCGACTGGGGTCCACAGCCTTACCCGCTGGTACCAGGTCACGAAATCGTAGGTGTGGTTACTTCTATTGGTTCTGACGTCACTAAGTATAACGTTGGTGATCGTGTTGCAGTTGGCTGTATGGTTGATAGCTGCATGGAATGTGACCAGTGTTCACATGGTGAAGAGCAGTACTGCCGTAACGGTATGACACCAACTTACGGTGCGCCGGATCGTCAAACTGGTGACATCACTCAAGGTGGCTACTCTAAGCACATCGTCGTACGTGAAGAGTTTGTTCTTTCAGTACCAGAAAACATGGATATGTCAAAAACTGCACCAATTCTGTGTGCAGGTATCACTACGTTTTCTCCACTGCGCACCTGGAATGTTGGTGAAGGCTCTCGCGTTGCGGTAATCGGTCTGGGCGGTCTGGGTCACATGGCAGTTAAACTGGCAGTGGCAATGGGCGCTGAAGTTACTGTAATCAGCCGTACCAAGAAGAAAGAAGCAGAAGCTGTTGCTATTGGTGCGAAGAAAATTCTGGCATCGACAGACGCTGAAGAGATGCAAGCCTCTGCATCGTCATTTGATCTGATTGTTGATACTGCGCCAGTGAAACATGACCTGAACATCTACACTCCGCTGCTGGATGTCGATGGTACTCTGGTTATCGTTGGCCAGATTGGTCTGATGGATGAGCCACTGACTGTACCTCTGGTTATGGGCCGTCGCCGCGTTGCAGGTTCATTAATCGGTGGTATCAAAGAAACTCAGGAAGTTCTGGATTTCTGTGCTAAGCACGACGTGTACCCAGAGTGTGAAATGATCAACATCGATCAAATCAACACTGCATTTGAACGTCTGGCACAAGGTGACCTTGCTCACCGTTTCGTTATCGATATGGCGTCTCTGAGCGCTGAATAATCAGACATGATGAAAGGGTGCATTGCACTCAGATTCAAACAGTTTGAAGGAAGCCGAAAGGCTTCCTTTTTTTTGCCTGCGGTTAGCCATCTTTATTCCTACTGGCAGCCATTTTTATTCTTGCTGTGTATAGGTAGCCAGAGTCAGCTGAGCTGAAGGCTCGGTGAGCCACTGCAGCAGTATAATCAGTACCGAAATGATCCCCACCGCAATAAAGACTGTGCGCCAGCCAAGCTTATCTCCCAGATAGCTGCCCAGCGGTGCGGCTGCCACTAAGGCGAGCGATACGCCGGAAAAAATGAACGAGAATGCGGCCGCGACATGATGCTCAGGTAAAGGGATACCGGACAGAGTGCTGGAATTGTAAAAGGAGCCCAGATTAAATAAGGGTAGAGTTGCTGTTGTGCACCGAATAAAAAGCCGACGGCTAAGCGTCGGCTTTTACTTTATTTCTGGACGATTAGGCAATCGCCTGTTCGCTTTGAGGCTGTTTGTCCGCGGTTTGGTTTAGCACGCGGCTGGTAATGGTACCTGCTGTCATGGCGCCAGAAACGTTAAGCGCAGTACGGGCCATATCAATCAAAGGTTCAATTGAAATCAGCAGAGCAGCGATAGTGACCGGCAAGCCCATCGCAGGCAGTACAATCAGTGCTGCGAAGGTTGCGCCACCGCCGACACCGGCGATACCAAATGAACTGATGGTGATAATCGCAACCAGTGACAAAATGAACTGAATATCAAGCGGGTTGATGCCCATAGTCGGAGCGACCATCACAGCCAGCATCGCTGGGTAGATACCTGCACAGCCGTTTCTGACCAATCGTCGCGCCAAACGATGCCGACAGGTTGGCAATCGCCGGAGACACATTCAATTT
Organism: Vibrio sp. CDRSL-10 TSBA; assembly: GCA_039696685.1. Classification (NCBI taxonomy): domain Bacteria; kingdom Pseudomonadati; phylum Pseudomonadota; class Gammaproteobacteria; order Vibrionales; family Vibrionaceae; genus Vibrio; species Vibrio sp. CDRSL-10 TSBA. The sequence goes on from CP155566.1 coordinate 1,425,559, forward strand.
GGTGATCTGCGCTTCGACGTTAAGCGGAATGGTGGCGGCAGAGCTGCGTGATGTAAAAGCAAACGTCAGCACAGGCCAGATATTACGGAAATAGGTTTTCGGATTGACACCAACAAATGAAACCAGAATACCGTGCACCACAAACATCAGCGCGATAGCAATGTAAGAGGCGACGATAAAGCCCAGCAGGTTGAGGATGTCGCCCGCACTTGACGTTGCTACCACTTTCGCCATCAGAGCGGCAATGCCGTAAGGCGTCAGCGCCATGATCATTTTAACCAGACGCATCACAATCGATTGAATTGCTTCAACGAAAGTTCGGATAGGTGTTTCCAGCTGTTCTTTTTCGATGATGACTTTACGGGCTGCAATGCCGACCAGCACACCAAAAATTACCACGGCAATGATAGACGTTGAGCGGGCGCCAGTCAGATCGGCAAACGGGTTGGTCGGAATAAAGCTCAACAGCATCTGCGGAATAGTTAAATCAGCCACAGTAGAAGCGCGGCTTTCCAGCACGGCGATACGCGCTGTTTCGCGCGCACCTTCAGTCAGGCCGGCAGCAGTCAGGCCAAAAGCCTGGGCAACGAAGATACCGATCAGTGCGGAGATCGCTGTTGTGATCAGCAGAACAAAAATCGTCAGACCGGAGATTTTACCCAGCGAGCCGTTCTTATCCAGCTTAACCACGGCTGAAATCATCGAAACCAGCACCAGCGGCATGATCACCATCTTAAGCAGGCCAACGTAGCCATTACCAACGATAGCAACCCATGACAGAGTATCGCTGATGACAGGGCTGCCTTCTCCGAAGATAAGTTGCAGCGCAAGGCCAAAAATGCTGCCCAGCACCAGGCCCATTAAAACCATACGAGACAGGGTGTGTGACTTTTTCTGTTGTCCGAACAGGAAGAACAGAATGCCGACAAATACCGCAATCGCTGCGATAGAGGCAAATGACATGGTCGAAAATCCTTAAATTGGGGTTTATCCACGAGCCAGACCAGGCTGGAATTCGTCGATGCAATTAAGACGAATTGCATTGGATATAAAAGAGAGTCAGTGATTCAGTGCGCACTCTAGCGAGGATGATTTCAAATAGAAAAGATAAAAACCGAATTATTTATAATTAAAAGTTATATTGTTGGTGTTTTGTTTTGGTATTGTCGATAAATTCTGGTTAATTTGTCTATTTTCTATTCACTGGCAACAAAGTGAGTGTCTACGGGGCTTGGCAGGCGTATTGGCGGGCAGTAACAAAACCTCACCCGGAAAGAATGAGCCGTTCGAAAAGGTATATATCCAAACAACGTGGAGTTGCAGCCAACAGCGCTGCAGCTTCAAGTAGGAAGGGTATACGTGATTATAACGAGTCGTTGGTCCTGGTCAGCACCTGGCGCATAGCTTGTGAATTGAGGCAGGTAACAGGTGCGTGCTGGTAATTCAATAATCCGTCGATCATCACGGCAGCGACATCTTTCGCTGCGATCGGAATAAAGTTTTTTAACTCACCTAACATCAGGTATTGGCCAAATGTCATAAAACGCTGCAGCCATAACTCACTGGCCCGGATTTCTTCCCGCTTTCCGACTAATGGACCGGGGCGAACAAAGATAACCTGTTCGAACCCCATTTTGCTGATGGTCTGTTCAGCTCTCCCTTTGCAACGTAGGTAATGCGACATTGAGTTAGGGCTGGCACCGTAACTCGATACCACGGCTAAGCGGGTTACTCCTGCGTCTTTCATGCGCTGGGCGACCTGACACACCAAGGTATAGTCCACCGACTCCAGTGCAGACTTTGAACCTGCTTGTTTAAGGGTGGTGCCTAAAGCGATGATGCCAAGTTGTATGGTCATTGCCGTATTTACCCAGTCTTTGGTGTCAAGCAGGGGCGAAATCACTTCGCTCAGTTTGTCATGCTGAACCTTGAGAGGATGGCGGGTAAGGGTGATGACCTTATCGATCGCCGCATGTTGTAGTAACTGATCCAGGGTATGTGAGCCGACCAGTCCGCTGGCTCCGGCAATCATAACGCAATGAGCAGGTTTATCTGATGAAACCATAGCTGGTGAAGGTACCTTTTTATCTGAGTGGTTGTCTGAGTGATGGTGACTCATTGCTGTCGCTATATCATTGCTGTCGCTATAGTTGAACCGGCGTGACTGATACGGTAATAATTTAAAAATCGGTGAGTGTATGGGTAATGAACAGACACACTATAGTGCGGTCTTGAAGAGCATCACAGTTACGTTAAACCCAGAGGAAACCTGATGGCTTTTCTTATGGTCAGAAGGTTTTGTAGGTTGTTTTTGTGAACGTTGATTAGCAAACATAACGTCTCCTTTATCGGATGGTTTGTCATTAGTTAGTGTAGACCATATTTCTATCAACCACTTACTAAGTTGCTGAGCAACCTTTTACATACCTGGTGGTGAATGTTTGATCGATTTTGTGATTTAAATAGGCTGACGAGTGGGTTTCGTTTGTTATCGGTAAACGATTACGGTTAGACTGCCTAAAAGACTTCATCTTAATGTGTTTACCCAATTTACGGATAAATTGTATGTATATTGATTTAAGTCAGTGGGACCCGGCTAACATTTATCATTTAATGACACAGACTGTCGTCCCTCGTCCCATCGCATGGGTATTAACCGAATCTCATGAAGATAATTTCAATCTGGCGCCTTTTTCTTACTTTACTCCGGTGTCGAGTAATCCGCCTCTGTTGATGATTTCGATTGGCAAGAAACCCAATGGAGATATCAAGGATACTGCGGTCAACGTGAAAAAAACGCGTAAGTTGGTGATTCATATTGCTAATGGCTCATTAGCCAAGAGTGTTACCCGTACTGCGGCAACGCTTGAGCATGGCGAGTCCGAAGTGACCGCTAACGATATTGAACTGGAAGAGTTTGAAGGGTTTTCGCTGCCAAGAGTCAGTAATTGTCCGGTGGCCTTTGGTTGCTCATTGTACGAGATTCAGGAAATCGGCTCGACGCCGCAAACTCTGCTGATCGCTAAGGTAGAAAAAGTCTATCTGGCCAGCTACATCGCAGAGCAACATGGCGAAGGGCTGAAGGTCGATGCACGTAAACTTAATCCACTGTCCCGTTTGGGCGGTGGTGAATATGCCACATTAGATAAAGTATTCAGTTTTCAACGACCGAAATAATCAGGAACACACATGTTAGATCTCTCTTTTCGCGATGCGATTGCGCAGCGAATTGATCAAAAAACTAAGCCGCTTGGCGCGCTTGGCCAATTAGAAACTGTTGCCGCGCAACTGGCATTGATTCAGAGTCAGGGACGCAGTGCAGCGACAACTCAGATTGAGATTCACCAACCGACAGTGCTGGTGTTTGCCGGTGACCACGGTATTGCTGATGAAGGAGTCAGCATTGCGCCGAGTGCCGTCACTCAACAGATGGTGCTGAACTTTCTGGCTGGCGGAGCGGCCGTTAACTGTTTCTGTCGTGCTAACCAGGTTGCCATTAAGGTGATTGATTGTGGCATTTTATTGCCAGTGGAATCGGACCATCAGGACTTCGTGCAGCAGCGTCTGGGTGAGCGTACCGCTAACTTCGCGCAGCAGCCTGCAATGACGGCAGATCAAGTTGAGAAAGGGCTGGAGTTTGGCCGTCGGATTACCCGACAGGTCATTGAATCCGGATCTAACCTGGTGATGTTTGGTGAGATGGGTATCGCGAATACCAGCAGCGCAGCGGCATTACTGGCTGCATTGAGCGCTTTACCGGTTGAACAGTGTGTGGGTTTAGGCACCGGTATTTCCGAGCAGCAGTACCAGAAAAAGTGTCAGTTGGTTGCCCAGGGCGTCAGCCGTTGTGAGAGTGCGGATCCTAAATCCGTGCTGGCACAAGTGGGCGGCTTTGAGATAGTACAGATGGTGGGCGCTTTTCTGGGGGCTTGTGAACAACGTACACCGGTTCTGGTTGATGGCTTTATTGTCACTGTTGCCGCTTATATTGCGACTCTGCTGCAACCTGAATGCCGCGATTATCTGCTGTTTGCCCATCGTTTCCCATGAGTCGGGCCACAAAGCGGTACTTGAACTTCTGCAAGCGCAACCTTTGCTTGACCTCGACCTGCGTCTGGGCGAGGGCACAGGCGCTGTGCTGGCGGTTCCTCTGCTGCGCGCTGCAGCTGAGTTTTACAACTCAATGGCCAGCTTTGCTGAGGCAGGAGTAACCGTGTAATGCTGCGCGGCATGACTTATCAATGCCAGCTGTTTTTGCTGGCAGTGAGCTTCTTTTCCCGTCTGCCAGTACCCCGAAATTTACCTTACAGTAGTGAACGAATGAATCAGGCCGGGCGCTATTTCGCTCTGGTCGGTTTGCTGCTTGGGGCAATTTGTGCCGCTGTATATGGATTACTGAGCCAGTTTCTGCCTGCTAATGTCGCGATATTACTGACCATGGCAGTCAGCTTACTGCTGACCGGCGCATTTCATGAAGATGGGCTGACCGATATGGCTGATGGTATCGGTGGTGGCATGACGCTGGAGCGGCGCCTGACTATTATGAAAGACAGTCGCATCGGGACTTACGGCGCATCAGCTCTCATTATGGCGTTGCTTGGCAAGTATGTGTTGCTGACTACGCTGGCCGGGCAAATCTCGCTGCTTCCGGTGCTGTTGCTTGGCTACACCTTAAGCCGCGCTGTCGCTGCGACGCTGATTTATGACATGCCTTATGTCTCCGACCCCGACAGCAGTAAATCCAAACCTTTAGCTAACCGACAGAGCCGCCTGGAACTGGTGGTGTTGTGCCTGTGTGGTATCTTGCCGTTATTGGCATTCACTGGCGTTGTCTGGTTGTGGGCTGTGCTCATCTGTTTAGGTCTGCGTTACGCAATGAAGCACTGGTTGATGAAGCGCTTAGGCGGTTTTACCGGTGACTGTTTAGGCGGGGTTCAGCAGATCACTGAATTAGCACTCTACATCCTTGTGATTGCGTTACAGCACAACGGTATGACCATTCTTGGAGGAGTGCTATGAGTATTTGGGTAGGGGTTGTATGAGCATTCATCTGATTCTGGGCGGTGCCCGCAGCGGTAAATCCAGCTATGCCGAGCGTCAGGCCAGGCAGTATCTGGCTCGTACTCCGGGCGGGCGCTTGCATTACGTGGCGACCGCGATTGCGTTTGATGACGAGATGCGTGAACGCATTGCCCATCACCGGCTGCAGCGTGGTGGTGACTGGCAAGAACATGAAGCGCCGACGCAACTGGCTCAGACTCTGGCTGAGATGCAAGCCGGCGATGTGGTGCTGGTTGATTGTCTGACACTGTGGCTTAATAACGTCATCTACAATGATGGCCAGACGATGAATGCCGGGCAGATCAGTCAACAGGTGGAACAACTGGCTCAGTCTCTGGCGCGAAACGCAAGCCTCGGTGCTGTTAGTTTCTAATGAGGTGGGCATGGGTGTGGTGCCTATGGGCGAGGTTTCCCGTTTGTTTGTCGACCACGCAGGCTGGATGAACCAGGCGATTGCCGCGGTCGCAGACTCCGTTGTGTTGGTCGCGGCAGGCCTGCCACTGACACTGAAGAGTTCCTCATGATTCGGGTGTATCTGTTACGGCATGCCAAAACGCAAGGGCCGGCGGCGTTAAACGGCCGGACTGATGTTTTGGTGGCACCAGAGCGTCAGCGCCAGCTGGCCAGTCAGTTGCAAGCGTACCACTTTCAACAGGTGATCAGCTCACCGCTTAGCCGCTGCGCTGATTTAGCGCTGTTGTTGCAGCAGCAATCTCCGCAGTTGCCCGTCAGCCTGGAAGCTGACTTTCAGGAAATGGACTTTGGTTTGTACGATGGGCGCAGCTTTGATGCTCTTGCGCCTCACTGGGCGGAGCTGGAAGCATTCTGGCGTTCACCTGCCGATAACCCTCTGCTACAGGCCGAAACATTACAGGCTTGCTATCAGAGAGTCACATCAGCCTGGCAGCGTTGGTTGCCCTCTTTGCAGGACAACAGCCTGATTATCGCCCATGGCGGAACGATCCGGTTGTTACTGGCGCATATTCTTAAGGTGGACTGGCGTAACCCGGCCTGGTTCGCTTCACTGGCGATTGGTAATCAAACCCTGACCCGGCTGGATATCTATCCTGCTCAGCCACCAGTGGTTACCGTAAAGTGTATTGGCAGTGAACTCTCTGCCCCCGCCGATTAGTGGTGAGCAATTTGCAGCGAATGAAAAGATAACGTATTGAACTAATTCAATATAGAGTATCTGAAGCAGTTAGTGATAGAATTCGCGCTAACCAGCAATTCGTCACCCCGTTGTTTTTATCTGATGATTCGGTGTGGGCATTTAAAGAGTCGCTGTTTTTGACTGAACCCGGCCAACAGGTCTCCATAAGTGGGATCGTACCAACATAATTTGGCTGCACAATTCTTTAACATACCGCTGTGCAATAAAGGAGTAGCGCATGACGAAGTCTCTATTTCGCCAATCTTTTCTTTTTGACAGTTTAGATCTCGACCAGGCGGTCAGTGCAGCAGAAATGCAAACTGGCGGCGGGGTGACACTTAAGCTCCATGAGCGCGGTATTCTCGAAGTGATACCGGCCCGGCTTGACCACGAAACCCGACACATTGTGATTTCTACCGGTATCCATGGCGATGAAACCGCGCCGATGGAACTGATTGATAAACTGGTTGAAGATATCATGATCGGTTTCCAGCCGGTCAACGAGCGTCTGTTGCTGATTATCGCGCATCCGCAAGCCACCAATCAGCACACCCGTTTTATTGAAGAGAACCTGAACCGCCTTTTCGATGACAAGCCGCGAGAAACCAGCACTGAGCTGGTGATTGCTGATCAGCTTAAAATTTTACTGCATGAGTTTTTTGCCGATACGCCGATGGAGCAGCGCTGGCACCTTGATCTGCATTGTGCGATCCGTGGTTCCAAACACTATTCGTTTGCGGTCAGCCCTCGCGCACGCCATGCAGTGCGCAGCCGTGCCCTGATGGATTTTGTTGAAAGTGCGCATGTTGAAGCGGTGATGCTGTCCAATGCCCCTTCGGCGACGTTCAGCTGGTATAGCGCTGAGACATTTGGTGCTCAGGCGCTGACGCTGGAACTGGGCCAAGTGGCCCGGATCGGTGATAACGATTTAAAACGTCTGGTTGCTTTTGATTTGGCAACTCGTGACCTGATTTCACGCGAACCTTCCGAGCATTTACCGAAAAAAGCGGTCATGTATCGGGTCAGCCGTACCATTGTGCGTCTGCATGACGATTTCGATTTCCGTTTCGATGATTCAGTCGAGAATTTTACTTCGTTCGTCCATGGTGAAGTGTTTGGTCATGATGGTGATAAGCCTTTAATGGCAAAAAATGAAGGGGAAGCCATTGTGTTCCCCAACCGCCGGGTCGCGATTGGTCAACGCGCCGCATTGATGGTGTGTAAAGTGGATGTACGGTACGAAGACGATCAACTGGTATACGATTAAAGCGTAATCAGCCTGGTGCTTAATGCGGCGCTGCGTCGGTTGCAAGCAAAGTTAGTTCTTTCTATTTGAGTGGCTTAACGTTAATGTTAGGCCATTCTTATTTATCGTCCGAGTTTCATGGATTTTAGTCAGCTTATACAACATAAACAGCGCCGTTGGCAGCGCGCCGCGGTGGTCATGCTGCTCCTGCTGCTGGTGGCCAGTCTGTCCTATGTGATGGTCGGAGAACTGTTTATCTCACCATTCGAACCCATGAGCCCGCTGGAGCAGAAACTATTGCTGGATTTGCGTCTGCCGCGTCTGTTCGCCGCTATTGTCATCGGGGCTGCGCTGGCCGTTTCCGGTGCGACTTTGCAGGTGCTGCTCGGGAATGTATTGGCCGAGCCCGGCGTGATTGGCATTTCCGGCGGGGCCAGCGTCGCTATGGTTGTGGTGCTGTTCTTCTTTCCTGAGTCTGCCAGCCCGGAGCTTTTCATGATATCGGCTGTGATTGGCTCTTTGCTGTTTACTCTGCTGCTGGTCTCAATAGCGAAAGCGATGCGTCTCACCACAACCCGGTTACTGTTAGTCGGGGTGGCGCTGGGTATCTTATCCGGTGCGGTGGTAACTTGGGCGTTTTACTTTAGCGATGATCTCAGTTTACGTCAGTTGATGTACTGGCTGATGGGCAGTATCGGCGGGGCAAGCTGGTATCAGCATACTTTGTCTCTGGTCGCGGTGCCGGTCATCATCTGGCTGATGCTGCAGGGTAAAACACTCGACAAACTGATGCTGGGTGAAACCCATGCCAAGCAGTTAGGTGTTGATGTCGCACGTTTACGCTGGCAATTGATCCTGGCGGTCTCTGTTTTGGTTGGTGCGGCGGTCGCCCTGGGCGGAGTGATTGGCTTTGTGGGTCTGGTGGTACCGCATCTGCTGCGTCTGGCGCTGGGTACTGAAAACCGTATGTTGTTACCGCTTTCGGCGATAAGTGGCGCTTTACTGTTGGTGTTTGCCGATACCATCGCACGGCTGGCACTCAACTCAGCTGAACTGCCGCTCGGCGTAGTGACCACGTCACTCGGTGCACCTATCTTTATCTGGATGTTGATTAAAAATCATCACTAGCTCCTGTTATTTGAACTGTCCGGAATTGCGACGCTATGATTCAGATTAAAAGCCTCAATGTAGACTCACGTTTATTACCTCTCTCGTTTGATTGCCAGGCGGGCGAAGTGCTCCACGTTGTGGGGCCGAACGGCAGCGGCAAAAGTACCCTGCTGGCGGCTCTGGCCGGGGTACTCGACAGTGATGGCGACATCCGGGTGGGGGAAGTCGATGTTCGGGGTGCCAGTCTGTCCGATTTAGCCTTGCATCGTGCTTATCTGTCACAAAGTGAAAAGCCGGCATTTAACTTGGACGTGTTCCAGTATCTGGCATTGTCATTACCAGCCAGTGCGACAGGGATGGAAGAAGAGGTTAATCAGGCAATTAAAACCATCACTGCCATGCTGAAAATTGCGGATAAGTTGCATCGTTCCATTCACCATCTGTCCGGAGGGGAATGGCAGCGGGTGCGTTTAGCCGGCAGTTGTTTACAAGTCTGGCCGGCACTTAACCCCTACGCCAAGCTGATGATTCTTGATGAGCCGGCAGCCCCGCTCGATATTGCTCAGGAAGGTTTACTGTATGCTCTGATTGAGCAAATGGCAGAGCAGGGGATTACGGTGGTTATGGCCAATCATGATCTTAACCGTTCACTGCGTCATGCCGATAAAGTGCTACTGCTGAATCAGGGCGTTGTTCATCGCTTTGGCCGCGCAGATGAGGTACTGAGTGCCGAAAATCTGGCCCAAGTATTTGAAACCTCAATCAAGCGGGTCGAGCTTGAAGGCAAACCTTACCTGATCTTCGACTAATTTGGTGCACTGAGCACAACTCTGGGTCAGCTACTCCTTTAGAGTCAGAACGCTAAAAATAATACAATTAATTATTTTATTTTAAAACAATGAGTTATGTTGATTTTAAAAGTTGGCACGGTTATGGCATTAATAAGATCGATACATTCTCGTTCTTGTTAGGCTTTTTATAGTCTCCTTAGCCACCTTGCTCCCAAGGTGGCCTTTTTTTATCTGTCTTCCGACGACTTTCTGGTTTCTTTGTTGGTTTTTTGTTCTCCAAGGCTTTGCTGACCGTACATGACGTCATTATTTCTGAACTCCTGACCATCGCTGACCGTCAGACCAATCCGTATTCGACCAATTCAATCGTTCAGTCCTGCTCATGGAGAGAGGACGTTATCTCAACTAGACTCAATACGATTAAATCGAGTCGTTGCTGCGTGCTGGTTTGGTGGCAGCGATAAAATCTACCGATAGTGGATGCCGCTATTCTGATGAGGAGTTGTTATGGCTAACTATAAAATAGGTTACTTTGTCGGCAGTTTATCTTCGACGTCGATAAATAGAAAGCTCGCCCTGGCCTTGGCTAAACTTGCACCGCCTGACATGCAGTTAGTCGAAATACCCATTAAGGATTTACCGCTTTACAGCCAGGATTACGATGATGATTTTCCGCCGGTTGCGCGGGCGCTGAAACAGTCTATCGCTGAATGTGATGGCTTGTTATTTGTGACCCCTGAATTCAACCGCTCGATTCCCGGTTGCCTGAAAAACGCGATTGACTGGGCCAGCCGCCCCTGGGGTCAGAACTCATTCTCAAGTAAGCCTTCAGCGGTCATCGGTACTTCACCTGGCGCGATTGGTACTGCCATCGCACAGAGCCAGTTGCGCAGTGTGCTGTGTTTTTGTAATTCGCCGCTGATGAATACGATGGAAGCTTATATCCAGTACCATGATGGTATGATTGATGATAATCACGCAATTACCAACGAGCGAACAGAGGAGTTCCTGCAAAAATACATGCACGAACTGCATGCGTTTGTGGTGCGGGTACTGACGGTACTGCCGCGTCAGAGTTAGCCGGTTTGACGTGGAGTATTCTAAAGGATAGAGCGGCTCTTTCGGAGCCGCTCTTTGTATAGTCTGTCAAACTCGCTAAATGTTACTTGCGCGCATCACTAAAGAAATCATCGATTGCCTGCAACTGTTCGAGGTTTGCCACACTACCGATGCTGGGGTGCGTATTGAAATGCATCACCTGCTGTGTCTGATTGTCCCATTGTGGCCAGGCGGGGAGACCTTCCCCGTTAGGATCGCCGTTTCTTAGCGAAATTGATCCAGTAAGAAGACATCTGTTCAGCCAACTGTTTGTCGTTGTCGCGCCATGCCAGCGGTGGTAGCAGTAAGTTAAATACGTAAGGCATTTCCGCGGCGTGAGTCGGCCCTAAACTTGGCATATTAGGAAACGAAGGCGGGGTATGGTTAAAGTAGTAACTATAAACCGGACCTTGACCGTGTTGCGTTTGTAGTTTGGCCCAGGTCCAGCTGTGCCACGCAAATACCAGATCGCGGAACAGGTTCTGGCGCGATATCAGCGCCTGCTGGTCGTTTTCGGCCGGGAAGGCGGTCAGGATATTCTCGGCATGTTCACCGAAACTGCGTTTCACCAGATCGATATAGTTGTCCAGGCTTTCCTGATAAAAGAATAATGAGCCTTCAGCGGCGTTCGAACCGATAAGCACCGGCGTATCATTATGTTGAGCACTTTGATAGCGCGTCACCGGGTCACCGGCAATCACGTAATCATCACATATCGGCCAGGACGACTGCATAACAAAAGCACTCAGTTTTGGCATTCGCTCCAATACAGTCTGAGCGGGAAGGGCACGCAGATCTTCAATCGATTTGGCGCCAACCAATTGGCTGAATTCGGAGCCGAGAGATTCGGCATCAGCCAGCGGTTTTATTGACTGGCCGTCATTACCGTTTGAGCAGATATTGCCAAAGGAGGCGCCACTTTCCGCGATTGCCTTGTGGAAAAGTCCCCGGGTCAGCGGAGAAGCCACCAGCAGGCTGACTGATATGGCACCAGCCGATTCGCCCATGATGGTGACATTATCCGGGTTACCGCCAAACTGACGAATATTGTCTTGTACCCATTGCAGCGCGGCAATCTGATCCAGCAGGCCATAATTACCGGAGCCGTTATGTTCGGTCTCTGCTGACAGTTCAGGATGAGCGAAAAATCCAAATGGCCCGAGGCGATAGGCCATACTGACAAACACCACGCCTTTTTTAGCCAGCTCTGTGCCGTCAAACATCGCTTGCGCGGTCGAGCCAAAGGAGAATCCACCACCATGTATCCATACCAACACGGGCAGAGCGTCATCTTGGTGAGTAGCCGGTGACCAGACATTGAGGTACAGGCAGTCCTCACTGCGGGTCTGACCCGGAACATCGGTGAAGGGATTTCCCGGCTGCATACAGGCGGACTCAAAATTTACCGCCTGACGTGTACCCTGCCACGCGGCAGCTGGCTGCGGAGCTTTCCAGCGTAAGTCGCCAACCGGGGGCGCGGCATAAGGGATTCCTTTAAAAGTAGTGATATTCTCTGTCGTGGTCCCGGCCAATTGCCCCTGCTTTATTGTGGCTAGTGGCTGCTGCTGTGCGTCAAGCGGAAATAAATTCATAATTTGCACCAATCAGTTAATTGCAGAAATTAATATGATGAAAGTGAAGGCGTTAGATATATTTCAATCTACCCACCATAGCGCAATTTTTGTCAGCCGTTTATCGAATTTTTGTTATTTGGCGATAATATTGCGCTTAAAGGGAATCGCTCGCACAACTGCACACTTAACGAATAATAGTGCTGATATTTCTGAAAATTAAATCTGTTTTGTGTGAGTTAAAAGGATGTATTTTTTCTCTGCGTATTGCTGTTTATTAATTGAATAAGCTAAGTTAGCTATGTGGGAAAATCATCATTTGAGAGGGAACTCAACCATGCTACAAATAAAACCAAACTGTGAGTGTTGCGATACCGATCTGGCACCTGATTCGACTCAGGCCATGATTTGCAGCTTTGAATGTACCTTCTGCGCCTCGTGTGTTGAACAGATACTTGATAACGTATGCCCTAATTGCGGCGGTGGCTTTGTAGCTCGTCCGATTCGTCCGCACAATGAATGGCGTGCCGGAGTCAGTCTCACCCAACGGCCGCCATCAAGCGAACGGGTGCATACGCCGTATTCGGAGCAGGAATTGAGAGCATTTGCGACCAAAGTTCGTCATATTGAGCCTGCACAGCGTTGAGCTTTTCCTGAGATTCACCCATTGTGAAGGATATGACATGCAGGATTTTGAACGATTATTGGATATCGCCAGACGCAAAGCCGGGTTTGATGAAAATAATCCCTGGTACACCGGGCCTGAAACCTATTTATACCCTTCTTACTTGAAGCTGCAGCGGTGTTGGCTGCATTCGTTCACCCCAATCACATAGTGTCTGGCCTGAAACCTGTGATTCAACGGGCCTGTGACAAATACCAACAGCGTATGGCGACGCTCGAAGCGGGTGGCTCATGGGATGAGATTAAGCGTCAGCAACAACAAAATCTGCAACAGGAATATTTGGCAGACCAGAAGGTAGTGCTACAGCGTGACGTGAGCTGCGAAAAATAAGACTAAAAAGCCAGAGTGATTTGCATCGCTCTGGCTCTTTGCCATGTTCGCCGGCCCATTGACTCAGGCGGCTAAGTCGGACTCAGATTACTGAGTCAGCTTGGCCAGATCGGCTGGACGGTAATACACGGATTTCAATACTTTGCCCTGACGAATGGTTTTGCCCTCAGCAACGAAGTCCTCAGCACATTTCGCGATAATGTAGTCGCCTTTTTGCACTGCCATCAACTTGATACCTTGTTCAGCGTAGAAAGCTTCAGTTTCCGCGTATTCCTGCTCGTTTCGGCACACTTTACTCATGTTCGAGCTATGTACTTCATCCCAGCACGGAACGAAGTCGATACCACGGTTAACGGCAACGTTGAGCAACAGGTCAATCAGATAGCTTACCGCCAGGTTGTCACTGACTTTGGCGTCGCCCAGGTGCACCAGGCGTCCCATCAGGACATACACGCTGTCGACAATCGCATCAGCCTGTTCAGTTTTGTTGTCGGCTTCAGCAAGCTCGGTCAGCTCTTCAATCGCCAGAGATGTGTGCAGCGTATCTGCTTTATCGTCCAGGCTGCCTGGTGCAGCAACCGGCAGGTCAAAAGTGCTGCGAAACTCAGTGATATCGCGGTAAAGGTGATCAAAAATCTCTTGCGTCAGCTTAGATAAATGCATGCTGTCAGTCCGGTTAGTCAAAATCAAAACACTAATGGTAACAGAGGTTGCGACCCGCATCTATTGGCACGATAAAGGATGTCGACTGATTGGAGATTTGTCGGCCGATACAGGGTGTAAAGGCAGGGAATGGCAAAAATAATTAAGGCGCCACATCGGGCGCCTTAATCAAAAGCAATTACAGATACAGCTTGGCAAGCTCTACTGGCTCAAGCTCTTTGCCTTCCAGTGTCGCGTTTCCAGTTGATGCCAACCAGTACACCGTCTTCGTCTAGCGTGATCAGCCAGTCTTCAACGAAGATATCAAGCGGGATTTCCAGCACTTCGAAATCGGCCCACTCTTCAACGTTATGCAGTTCTGCATCTTCTTTTGAAGACCAAAAAGGCATGACTTCGCTTTCTTCAAATTCTGTCGACTCGCAAGACAACCAGCCTTCTTCATTGCGCAGACCCCAAACCAGGTTGTTTTCTTTGGACTCTTTGATGAACAGCTCAAGGTTAGCTTGAATATCTGTCGTTAATTTGCTCATTTTATTCTCTCACTAAGAATGATGGCGTAAGAGTAGCATTTTCAACGGCTAAATCCCATTAAGATTTGGTTTTTGTCCTGCTGTAACAGCAAGAAATATCCCCTTTCTACTTGAAGCTGCAGCGGTGTTGGCTGCACTTGTTCACCCCAGTCACATCGTGCTTCTATGCTCAAGGGAATTCACTCATTTGCCGCCTGGCTGCCACTGCAAGTTGTTTGGGTATAGCATCATTTAACCGCTACGAATATCGCCGGTTATCTCATCGGATAACGGAATTAACCGAACAGATAGCGGAATTAACCGAACAGATAGCGGAATTAACCGAACAGATAACGGAATTAACCAAACAGATAAGGAAACAGCGCCTTGCGTTCGGCTTCAGTCAGGTTGGAGACTCGTTCGATATTGATGTCGGGGATATCTTCCGGGTTTGGATAGTGCTTGAGAACCTTTTCCATACTCTCTTCGCGGATCAGGTGAAAGATCGGGTAGGGAGCACGGTTGGTCAGGTTTTCGGCATCTTCCGGTTCGCTGCCGGCAAAGCAGTAATCCGGATGAAAAGTGGCGACCTGGTAGACACCTTCCCAGTTTTCCTGGCGGATCAGTGCTTCAACCCAGTCGATGAAGAAGTTGTAATCGGTGAAATCATGCAGCATGTCCGGCACCACGACCAGGGTGGTTTCCAGTTCGTCGGGCTGCTTGCTGTCGAGTTCCAGCAATTGATCCAGGATATCCTGCAGCAGATCTTCTTCACGGGTCGCGTTGCTGACCTGGATTTTGATCTGCTTATTGCGTTGGGGCTTTGCGGCAAAAGGGCACAGGTTCAGGCCAATGACTACGTTGTCTAACCATTGGTTAACGCTGGCAGCAATGGCCTGATTGTTGATAGTTGAGCTCATGTTATTTTGTCGCCTTTATCGGTAGAAATAGTGTTGCGAATAAAATTGGCGCCAAGAATAACATAGTTTGTTATTTGGATAGTGTGTTTGGGATTTGGATAGCGTGTTTGGTATTTGGATACGGCTGCGCACGCCGGACCTCTGAACCTGATCCGGCGATTCACACAAGTTACCCTGTTAGTGCGAAGAGTTTAAAACGGTGGCCGTCGTATTGTTTGCGACGCGCTTTTGGCGCAGGCCAAGGCGCCAGCACAGAGTAAACAGAATCGCATACAGTGCCATGCCGCCGCTGGTTACCATATCCCAGCCACCATGCTGCCAACAATAGAGCAGGAAGAAGCCACCTAAACTCCCGCCGACGTAATAGTGCACCAGGTACAGAGCTGTCGCGGTGGCTTTGGCTTCGGTCGCTTTCTGGCTGACCCAGGCGTACGCCAGTGTGTGGGTAAAGAAACGCGCCGAAACTGATCAGCATCAGACCGAGCATCATAAAGGGAATAGATTCAATCATCGCAATCAGCATCCCTGACATACTCAACAAGGCCCCGAGCACCATGCCCGGAATCGGCGCATAACGTCTGCTCCAGTTGGCAGTCAGTTTCGAACTAAGAGTACCGGCCAGGTAGCAGAGGAAGATCAGCGAAGCTAACCCGATCGGCATGTTGTAAGGTTCAGCGACTAGGCGAAAACCCATCACCGAATAGAGGTTAACAAACAAAGCGAAGTTGGTGCCGCCAAT
Organism: Vibrio sp. CDRSL-10 TSBA; assembly: GCA_039696685.1. Lineage (NCBI taxonomy): Bacteria > Pseudomonadati > Pseudomonadota > Gammaproteobacteria > Vibrionales > Vibrionaceae > Vibrio > Vibrio sp. CDRSL-10 TSBA. The sequence continues at coordinate 1,441,435 of CP155566.1, forward strand.
CAACATCGCCAGCCAGATTGTGCGATTGGACAGGTGTTTGACCAGTGCACGGTTGTGATGAAAGAACATACCGCGCTGGGGTTTAAAGTGTGCTTGTACCGGCAGACAGAAGAGTACGATGACGGCACCGACCAGGGTAAAAGCTGACATAGCCATTACGGCTTGCTGCCAACCCATGGCATCGGTGAGCAGTCCGCCCACGATACGGCCACTGATGCCGCCCAGGGAGTTGGCGGCGATATAACCGCCAATCGCTTTGCTAAACGCCTGTGGTGACAGCTCTTCCACCATGTAAGCAACCGCGACGGAAGCAAATGCTGCCAGCGCCACACCCATCAGGGCCCGAGCCAGTACCAGCACCCAGAATTCGCTGCTGATCAGCATCAGCGCGCCAATCAGTGGCATGGCGAACAGGCCGAGTAACATCACACGGCGACGCCCAATCGCTTCGGAGCTGATCGCCCATGGCACCAGGCTGACGGAAAGCGCGAGTGTTGCGGCGGCAAATACCCAGTTAATCTGAGTTTCCGAGACCGCAAAGTGTTTGGCCATATAAGGCAACATCGGTTGGAACAGATACAAATTACAAAATACCAGGAACGACCCGAAGGCGAGGGCAAAAGTGACTTTACGATATTGAGGGCTGTGTAATTCGATCATGTTAACAACTCGGATAAGGCGGTTACGGCAATGTGATCAAACTACCAGTGTGGCGCGAATTAATAAAATATATTAAAAATATGGTTGTAATATATTTTGTATATAGAGAGCTTCATCGATGGAAACCCGGCACCTGCGTCACTTTGTCACCGTGGCGCGCAATGAAAGTTTTACCCATGCTGCTCAGGAGCTGCATATCGCTCAGCCGGCACTGAGTATCTCAATCAAGAAGTTCGAGCAGCAACTGGGTGTGGTCCTGTTTAAGCGCGATGAACGCAAAGTAACGCTGACCCATGAGGGACAGGTGTTGCTGGAGCACGCGACACGTATTTTGCAGCAAATTGAAGATGCGCAGCTGGCGATGGACGAGTTGAAAGGGCTGGTCAAAGGTGAGGTGCGTCTGGGCGCGCCGAGTATGATGGGCTCCTACTTTTTTCCGCAGATTGTGATGGCATTTAAAAGCCACTTTCCGCACCTGAAGATGACGGTAATCGAGGCCGGCACGCAATCGATTCGTAAGATGTTGTTGTCCGGAGAACTGGATATCGGGGTGATCCTGAATCAGGATTTGCCGCCGGATCTGGAAGTGGATCCACTGCTTTCTTCCCAGATGGTTGCGGTGGTCGGTAAAGAGCACGAAACTGGCGCAGCATCAGCAAATCGAATTTGAGGAGTTCTTCCGGCATGAGCTGGTGATGTTCAAGCCGGGCTATTTTCACCGTGAATTCATCGACAAGGTATGCAAAGAGCACAAGCTAAAAGCCAATTTCTCATTTGAAACCAATTTGCTGCCGATGATCCTCAGTATTGTGAAGCATGAATATGCGGTGACGGCACTGCTGGAGCTGGTTACGGATAACGAACCGGAGGTGAAAGCGATTCCGTTCCATCCGCCTGTGTGGCTCGACCTGGCGCTGGCATGGCGCAAGGACGGCTACTTATCCAATGCCGACCGGACCTTCATTGAGTTTGTGAAACAGTACGTGTGATCCAGTGCATGAGCGATCCAGTGCTACGTGTCACTGTGAGTGCCGGTCAATTTTTCCGGTACGGTGGCTTTCAGCGGGCAGTTAGTTTTTGCTGTTGTAAATACGCTCAAAGTTGCTCGGATTCCAGCCGATCATCACGCGATCGCCGATTTTCAGCGCTGGCAGACTGCGTGCGCCCATAGCGTCGAGCTCTTTACGGCCGCGTTCCATTTTCGCGTTGCATAAACGGTATTTGATGCCTTTGGCGTCCAGGTGACGCTGGGCATCTTTGCAATGCGGACATTTATCTTTAACGTAAAGTACAACTCGTTTCATGGTTAGGGCCTGTAAATGGAACAAGGGCGCTGAGTTTAACCATCCAACGGGTCAGATGCAAACCTGCAGCGCTGGGCGATGCAGTCAATACTCAGTCTGAGCAAGGGATATCAGACTTAAATGTTGCCGCAAATCACGGATGATTCAGCGCTTTGTTTCGGGTAAACTTTGCGCCCCCGACTTTTCGCGAACATGTTTGGCCTGAAAAAGCGTTGTTACTATGAATCCCGTACTGAAATACATCCAGGGTTATCCTGCTCACATTATCGAATCGGTAGAACGTCTGGTCGACGCCGATAAACTGGTCAGCTGGTTTGAGCAGCGTTATCCGCAGCGCCATGATGTCCAGAGTGAGAAGGCACTGTATGCGTACACGCTGGAGATAAAAAACCAGTACATGAAGAAGACCGCGCCACTGAGCAAAGTGGTGTATGACGGCAAGATTCACCTCATCAACAACGCGCTCGGCCTGCACACCTATGTTTCCCGGGTGCACGGCAACAAAATCAAAGCCAAGAATGAAATTCGAATTGCCAGTGCATTTAAAAATGCGCCGGAGCCTTTGCTGCGCATGCTGGTGGTGCATGAACTGGCTCACCTGCGCGAAAAGGAGCACAATAAAGCGTTTTATCAGCTTTGTTGCCATATGGAACCGAATTACCATCAACTCGAACTGGATGCGCGCTTATACATGATGGTTCTTGAACTGAGAGCAGGAAAATAATCATGCCTAAACCACCACGCAAACCATCCGGCAATCAACCGGCTCGTGTCACTGACAAGCCGCGTCGGCATAAAAACCGTCAGGATAAAGCAGAGCAGCCGAAAGCGGAAAAGCCGCGAGCTTCGAGCGCCAAGCAGGATACGCCACCTGGCCGCAAACCTGTTTCCAAAACAGGGCAGGGAAAAACGGCGCAGCCTGGCAAACAGCAATCCGTAAAGCAAAAGCCGGCTAAACAGGCAGGCAAAGCTGGCCTGCATGCCCGTAACCGCCACAAAGGGAATTATGATTTTGATGCTTTGTGTCAGGCTTTGCCGGAGCTCAAACGTCATCTGATCAAAAATCCCAAAGGGGACTGGACTATTGCCTTTTCCGATCCGCTGGCGGTCAAACTGCTTAATAAAGCCTTGCTGGCTCTCCATTATGGTGTGACGAACTGGGATATCCCTGATGGTTATTTATGCCCGCCCATTCCGGGACGTGCAGATTATATCCACCGCGTGGCGGACTTGCTCAGCCAGGATTGTCCGGCGGTGAATCATAAAGCGGTAAGGGCGTTAGATATCGGCATTGGTGCCAACTGCATTTATCCGATCGTCGGTGTGACCGAATATGGCTGGAGTTATGTCGGCAGTGATGTCGATCCTGTATCGGTTAAACAGGCCAATCTGATTGCCAGCAGCAATTCGTTATTGAAAGGAAAAATTGCAGCGCGACTGCAAAAAAACAGTAAGGCGATGTTCAGCGGCATTATCGCCGATGACGAGCGTTTTGATGTGACGACTTGTAACCCGCCGTTTCATGCTTCGCTGGCCGAAGCGCAGCAAGGCACTGAACGCAAAATTCGCAATTTGCGTGATAACCAGCGTAAACGCGGAGCACCGGTCGGCAAAATGACAGCGCCGCAAAATAGCGTGAATAAGCTGAACTTTGGTGGTCAGAAGGCCGAGTTGTGGTGCCCCGGAGGCGAAGCCGAGTTTATTAAGAATATGGCGCAGGAAAGTCAGCATTTTGCTGAGCAGGTGCTGTGGTTCACGACCTTGATCTCGAAAAGCGATAACGTACGCTGGATGAAAAAACAGCTTCAGAAAGTCGGCGCGGAGTCGATACAGATGGTAGAGATGCAGCAAGGCCAGAAAGTCAGTCGTTTTGTGGCCTGGACTTTCCATAATGCTGAGCAGCGCAAGCTTTGGTTGAGCACAAAACGCTAAATCTACTGCCTGCTTGACGTTGCAGCGCTACTGGCGGCAACTCTAAGTTGTTAGGGTATAGCTTAGCCAAGTTGTTTGGTTATAGCTTATTGAACGGAATAAACAGTCAAGGAGGTGGATAATGGAAATTGAATTCTATTCACCGTGTCAGCCGGATTGGTTGTGTGTGCCTTCACTTTCCATTTTGTCCGTGTTGTTTCTGATCGGACTGGGGCTATTTATTCGCATCCTTTATCGCGAATACAAAAAGATTAACCGTTCCACCAAGGTGCGTCGCCTGCGCCGGACCCATTATCGCGAGCGCAAAGGTGGCAAGGATGGCCGTCCGACCAATATCAGCAAAAAACGCTGATGGTTAAGTGACAGCGGTAAGTTATTTATTAACAACATAAGTTATTCATCGACACCAGAAGTTATTCATTAACAAAATAATTTATCCATTTACGTAAACAGCAGCCGGCGTTCAGCGCTGGCTTTTTTGTGTCTCTGCCTGAGTTGCATTCACTTTCAGCCAAAGTTGCTGCACTGCTTTGGGGTTACCGAAACGCTGGCTAAACGCGCGCAGTGTACTGCGGGCATCGTCTGTGTTCCCCACCGATAATTGCATCCGGGTTAGGGTCAGCCAAGCGGAGGCGTTGGACGGATCATAATCCAGGCTACGGACAAGATAGTGGATCGCTTGCTCTCGGTTGCCGGACTTGTCTGCACACAGCGCCGCATTTTCTAAAGTAGCGGCGGGCTGATTGTAATCCGGCCTTTGCAGCGCCTGATTAAACAGTGTGTCAGCCGAGAGATAGTCGCCGTGCTTACATAAAAAAGTGCCAAAGTTATTCAACACATCCCCGTTTTCCGGATGGGCTCGCCGGGCTTGCTGATAGATGTGACGTGCCTTTTCGGGTTCGCCGACCTGGTCCAGATAGTGTGCCAGCGCTAATTGTGAACGAGCGTAGTCCGGCGCATGACGTGTAGCGCGGTACAGATTTTCACGTGCTTTGTTCATATTCCCTTGGCTGAGATAGCCTAATCCCAGATCAATTCTTGAATCGGCCATCGCCTGAGGATTAGTGTCGGGGATATCGGTCACAGTGACGCAGCCCGCCGTCATCATTATCCACACTAGTATTAGTCGTTTGAATTGCACTCTGTCCACCTCTGTGTGCCTCAAGCGCTCGTGGCAGTGCAAAAGCGAACGGTGCTTTGCGCTAATAGCGTTAGTTGCAGCAATACTTTTGTCTGCAGTTAATGCCTGCAGTCAATCTCTTTGTGTCTATAACTAAAGCCTTTGTGTCTGTATGCAACACGTTTCCATTTGCGACTCACGCTGTTTGTTTGCGATTAACAAGTTTGTTTACGATTAACAAGTTTGTTCTCGATTTACAAATAGTAAGCAGCATGGTTACCGCGCGGCAGCAGTCAGAGAGGATAATGCGAGTCACCCGGCACATTTATTGTGGCCTGCGAGATGGATACCTCATGGCCGAGGGGATGAAAAAGGCCGCGTGGTCGGCGGCCTTCCTATTTCATCAAAATACGTCAGTTATCTATGAAGAGTATTGATGGCGAATTAATCGTCTTTGGTGAATTTATCTTCGCTGAAGTGCTCCAGATCGTACGGCGTTTGTTGATAAACGCAGTAGTTCAGCCAGTTGGCAAACAACAGATGACCGTGACTACGCCAGCTGGCGCGTGGTGTATTGTCGACATCGTCATTCGGATAGTAGTTGACCGGCATGGCAGGTTCCAGACCCGCGCTCAGGTCGCGGATGTACTCGTTATGCAGTGTCAGTGCGTCGTACTCCGGATGACCAGTGACAAACACGTTACGTTTATCTTTCGTGGATGCCAGATAAACACCTGCGACGTCAGATGTCGCTAGAATATCCAGATCGGTATGGGTTTCCAGATAACCAGGCGCAAAATCGGCATAACGTGAATGCGGAGCCAGGAAGGTATCATCAAAACCACGCAGCAGCGGATGGTACGGCTGCAGGTTTTCATGCACATAAACTCCGGACAGTTTCTCTTCACGTGTCTGTTTTGGCAGGTTATACAACAATTTCAGGCCGGCTTGTGCTGCCCAACACACGTAAAGTGTTGAGGTCACGTGCTCTTTGGCCCATTTCATAATCTGCTGCAGATGGTCCCAGTAGACGACATCTTCGAATTGCACTAAACCTAAAGGCGCACCAGTAATGATCAGACCATCGAAGTTACGGTGTCTGACCAGCTCAAACTGGCGATAAAATTCGTTTAAGTGCTCTTCTGGTGTGTTCTTGCTTGGGCGATCATCGATACGCAGCAGTTCAATATCCACCTGAAGCGGTGAATTTGATAACAGACGCAGGAACTGAGTTTCGGTTTCAATTTTCTTTGGCATCAGGTTAAGAATCAGAACCTTCAGCGGACGAATACCCTGGGTCGATGCGCGGGTTTCCGACATGACGAAGATATTCTCAGTACGTAAAACATCAGTTGCAGGCAGTTGATCGGGGATCTTAATCGGCACAGCTTTCTCCCTAAGCGTTACATTTGGACGTCTATACATCTAGACTTATAACCTAACTGATAGGCGTTGTCGATAGCAAAATGCGTGAGCCACAAAATTAAGTTAGTATGCCGGCTATGATTTGCCTAATTTGAACAAATATGACTCCGACCCTGACCTTAATTCGTGGTTTACCCGGCTCGGGAAAATCGACGTTAGCCCAGTCTTTACCGGCGGTACATCTTGAAGCGGATATGTTTTTTATCAATGCTCAGGGCGAATATCACTACCGTCCGGAGCAGATAGCACAGGCACATGCCTGGTGTCAGCAAGAAACAGAAAACTGCCTCAAGCAGGGCAAAAGCGTGGTGGTTGCCAACACGTTTGTGCGGCACTGGGAGATGAGTGCGTATAAGAAACTGGCCCGTCAGTACCGGGCCAAACTGGTGATTAAGGTATGTCGTGGTGAGTATCCCAACATCCATGGTGTAGAGCAGGAGACCATCGAGCGTATGCGTAAAAAGTGGCAGGATTAACATCAGCACTTGCGGTTTACTCCGCTCTTCGCCCAACCGTCCTTCATCTCACATCTTTGGTGTTACCAGGCGGGCATGTCTGATCGTTATCCTGTTTGACCTACTTTAAAATTTAAAGCGCTGTGATTACGCCGCAGTTGCCACCAGGCCAGGCTTCCCCATGCCACGGCTTGTACCCACAGCAGAGTCCATTGCGGCGCGATTTGGCGCCATTCAGCCCCCATCTGATTGAGTGCCAGAAAGCCCTGGATGCCCGGTGTACTCGGAAACAGGTTTGACAGCCAGATGATCGGTGCCGGAATGGCTTGCAGAGGCCAGATAAATCCGGCTGAAAACACCAGTGGCATTGAGCTTATCAGCACGACTAATGTGACCAGTTTCGCGGCGTGGTGTCGCTGCACCGAGCCAGATCCCGATAAAACAGGCCGTGAGCAAAAATGGCAACAGCAGAGTCAGCAATTGCACGGGCTGGCCAATCGTACTCACGCCTTGCAAGCTGAAGCTGGCACCGAAATAGTACATGCTGAGCAGATAGTAGAGCGCCACTATGATGAAGGTGCGCATTAACAGCAGAGGCAGTACCGGAATCTGCTGCCAGTAGCCTGGCTCAGCTCGCTGGGTGCCGGTTAACAGCCCGGCAGACATCGCCAGGGTTTGCTGCAGAATGAGAATAAACACCGCAGGAACGACGTAATCGACATAACCGACACGCGGGTTGAAAGTCGGCTTCAAGTTCGATTGCACGGCGGCATAGTGATGGGCCGCACTCTCAAGAGGTTCCCCCTGGCTGAGCAGGCGGGTCACCTTGGCTCGGGCCGACAGCGTGCCGCCCGCTTGCGCCAGACCTTCTACTATGGCGCCGTAGACCAGAAAGTAGGAAGCGTCTCCGGCAAACGCCAGGGTTGGGCTGGTACCAAGTAGCAGATCTTTATAGAAGTGCTCCGGTATTACCAGTATTCCGCTGACTTTCCCGTCCAGAAAAGCCTGCTTTGCTTGTTCCAGCGAGTGATCCCGTTGTACCACTTTGACTTGCGGGGTGGCATCGACCATGCGTTCGAGCTGATAGCTAATCTGACTCTTATCCAGATTGACGATGCTGATCGCCTGTTCACGCGGCGTTTGGTGGCTGTAGGGCAGAGGATAGAGAAATGAGTAAAACAGCACGCCACCAAACATGGTCAGCATGACGACCGGATTGGTCAGTAAGGCCTTTAATTCGGCTTTAAATAATTCAGTCAGTCGCATGGGCACTCCTCACCGATGTTGTGCGCAGATGCTTGCGCATCAGGACGACGGTTAACAGCAGTGGTAATAAATACCCGATCATCGGTAGCAGGTGCGTTAGCGACTGAAACCCGTCCAGTCCGTAACTGACCTGACTGACCTGGACTTCGATATAGTGACTGACCGGCAGCAGGCTGCGCCAGGTCTGGGCAAGCGTTCCCATATCGCTGGTTGGAAAAGTAATGCCCATAAAGGCAAAACTGGGCGCGGTAAATGCGCCCGCGAAGCTCATGGCACGTGCAGGATCCAGGCTAAGGAAGAAAAAGACAGCGCCCATAATCATACAGCCGACAGTGGTAATCATCTGGGCCAGGATTAAGACCAGCAGATTACCATGCATCGGCCATTGCAAGACGCTGTAGAACCACAGCAGGTACGCCGCGCCCTGAATAATGAAAATTGGATAGTAACGCAGCAGCGTCTGGCTCAGATGCCGTAAGGGTCGTTGGCCAAGCCAGCGCTGTAATCCATAAATTCGGGTATTGGCGCTGAGAATCAGAATGGTGCTCACCACGATCACAATCTGCCAGATGGCCGGAATAATGGCAGACACCAGAAACTGGGCGTAATTGGTGTTCTTATTAAATAGTGGCGTGATTTGCGTGCGTACCGGCACAACCTGACCCAACGCGCCCTGAGTGGTCTGATTGCCGGCGGAGAGGCTTCTGACGACCCCGATTTCAGCGTTGAGCGTTGCGACGGCCTGCATGATCGCTGAGCTGATGACCCGCCCGACCAGGATGTATTGGCTGTTGTAAAACGTGGTGACCTGCGGCAATTCACTGCGATAGACCGACTTATCAAACTGGCGGGGAATGACCACAAACGCGTAGATGTCGCTGGTGACCATATCCTGTTTCGCTGCGGCGACATCCTGGTAATGGCGGGTTACCGCTAAAGTTGACGTCGCATCAAGATGGCGCTGCAACTGACGTGATAACTGGCTGTGTGACAAATCCACCACACCGATGGGCAGGTTATGGACGATACCGGCAGAAAATATCCACCAGATACTGGCCGAGAGAAGCATCGGCAGCCAGGTCAGGCAGGCCAGCAACCATTTATCCTTGCGCAGCAGCGGCCACTGTGCAGGCAGGCGAGCTGTGTCGTCCGAGGCCGGACTTGCACCGTGATTAGCATGGTTAGCAACGTTCTGAGCGCCGCTATTACTGCTGTTAACCGAAGCGTGCTTCATGGCTATAACTCAACCACCAGGCTCATCCCCATACGTAAATCCGCCTGTGGATTTGTCGGGCGCGCTTCGACTTCAAAAGTGCGCAGATCAAAGCCCTGCGCGGAATCTGTTGAACGCCAGGTGGCAAAATCACCCATGACGGCAATATGGGAAACGGTAAATTCGATCTGCTTATCAAGCGCAGGAAGGTAGGCTTTGAACGTGCTGCCTTTTTTAAACTGACTGAGCAGATCTTCGCGCACATTGAGTACCGCCCAGGAATCCTGCCTATCAACTACGGTGACCACAGGAAAGCCCTGCGGTGCCAATTCGCCGCTTTGCATCAGGACTTGCGCGACTTCGCCGTTAAACCAGCTTTCAATCTTGGTATCGGCAGCGTAGGCTTCAACTTCCGCCACGGCACCTGCTGCAACGTTGACTTTTTCCTGAGCCGCTTGTTTGGTTTCGCTGCGGGCACCTTCACGCGCCATGTTATACATCTGCAATGCTGCGCTTTCGGTGTATTTGGCGGCTTGCCACTGGGTGTTGGCTTCATCGCGTTTCTGTTCCGCCACTACGCCATCTTTATACAGGTTATTGACCCGCAGGTAGGTTTTCTCGGCCAGTTGTGCCGCGGCTTTGGCTTTTAACCATTGATCTTGTGCGGCTCTGACCTGTTGCTCACGCGCCCCGTTTTCTGCTTCTTTAGCCATGGCACCAGCGGCTTTCTGATTAGCGACTGCCTGTTCGAGTTTTGCTTCGATTTCCGGGCTGTGCAGGCTGAAAATTAACTGGCCTTTTTTCACCTCATCGCCTTTACGCACGAACACCTGATCGATACGACCGGCGACTTTCGAAGAAATGCTGTATTGCTGGGATTCTATCTGACCTTGCAGGCGCACGGGTTTCGGGTTGATAGGCCTGATAAAAGCTGTAACCGATCCAGCCTGCGGCGGCCAGAGCGAGAATCGCGATCAGAGGCGTTTTAATGGTTTTCATGAAGATGGGGTCTCCGTCATCGAAATGGCCGAACGAGCAGCAGGTTGATTGGGCGCTGTACTGAGCGGCTGTGCACTTTGCTGGTATTGCGGGAAAGTGGTCATTTCACTGGAAATAGCCAGTAGCTTGGTTAGTGCGATCAGGTAGTGGAATCCGGCTGCCGCCTGTTGGGTACGTATGCTGGCGAGGTATAACTCGGCATCGACCACATCCACTGAGGTCGACAGCCCTTGCGTAAAGGCTTTCTGGCGTAAACGCAGGTTTTCCTGTGCCAGTTGCAGACTCGAGTTGAGTCCTTCCACTTCTTCTTGGGCTTGCTCGGCTTCTTTATAGGTTTTTTCAACCAGCACACTGAGATCTTGCTTAGCCTGTTCACGACGGTATTTCACTTGGGTGACCAGACTACTGGCGGCCTTCACTTGCTCACTGCGTCCGGTATTTTCCACTAGTGGCACATTGACGCCGACGCCGACCAGCCAGTCCGGTCTAAGGTCACTGGCGAGGGAATCATCTTCGTATAAGTTGTAAGTGCCGTACAGATAGACTTCAGGGTAGTATTTGCCTTTTTCCGCTTTGATAAGGCTGCTGGCCTGTTTTTCTTTAGCGTTGAGCAAGTCCAGACCCGGGTAAGTCGCCAGCGTCTGATCAATGAAGGCGCTCATTGGCGGTAAGCTTTGGTTGATAAACAAATCACCGCTCGGTTCAACCACTTGTCGTTGATTGAGGATCTGGGTGAGGGCGCTTTGGGCAATATCGAGATCTTTTTGCGCTTTTTTGCGTTCAACGGTCGCTTTATCAAGTGAGGCTTCGGCCTGCAGTCGCTCGACCCGGGCGATCTGGCCTTGTTGTTCGAGCTTAAGCGCGTTGTCCCGATGTTGAGTCAGCCCTTTTTCCACCTCAATACGGGTTTGTAGCACTTCCTGCGCCAAGACCACGCTGAAATAATACTTGGCCAGGTCTTCATATCGTGCCTGAACTTCCATCGCGAGCTGGCTTTCTGCCTCTTCTTTCTTGCCTTCAGCAGCATTTTGCGCAGCAGTAATACGACCACCGGTAAAAACAGGCCAGACTGCGCGAATAGAAGAGCTGAAAATATCGCGTTCCGTGATGGTCGAGGTCAGAGAGCCGAGAGAGGCGAAAAGAGGAGCCAGGGCTGCCGGGGCGGCGATGCCTCCTGCGCTGTCTGCGACCTGTTTAAGTGACAATGTCACATCTTGGTCAAGGCGGGTGTAATTGGCTCCCACGGTCACAGAAGGTAAATTCATACTGGAAGTGGCGTTATGCAGGTGCTCAAAATGATCGACATTGGCTCGCTCGGCGGCTAACGAATGGTTTTGTCGCTGCAAAATCTCCCACGCCTGGTCAAAGGAGATCGGCGCAGCAAACGCTGAAGGGAGCGCCAACAGAGAAGTTAACAGCACACTGATTGATTTCACTTTCATGCTTAAGCTCAAACTTCGATATTAGAGTTTATACTCTATGTTATCGGTTTTCCGTTGAGGATAACAGCATTTTCCTGATCAGCACATGAAGAATCAAATTTGCAGACTTTAAGCGGATTTAGCGTGAGTTAGGCCAATTTTGTCATGCCTTGTGAGCCCCGAAGTTGCTAAGGAGCTCAGTTCAGTTTCGGCTTGTAGCGGCTTATCGTCCGGGACAGTGAAAGTCGGCGCGCCACACCATCTCTTCTGTGCTTTGAATGGTATCGAGCAGATCTTGTCCTGTCATTTGTGGTATCGACAGCACGACTTGCAGATCATCCTGTTGCTCTGGCCCGTAAGCACGAACATGAGTAAAGGTTGACTGCAGGTGCTCGGTCAGCATTTGTTGCGACAAACATATTCCAAACGCATCTCTTTCCATGGTGAGTATCCTTCTTACGATAGTAGCGCAAGCGACAAACCAGGATTGAATTGATGATTATGTTGGTCTTGCCTGCAACGTTTCTGCCCTCACTGCCCAATCAGTATATGACCGAATGAACTGTTACAGGCTAAAAAAACCTAAATTGGATGTGATCTGTGCCATGTTTTTCTGCTGCAAAAAAATCCTGTTGTTGGTGATTTTTTACTCAATTTAACTGTGGTGAGTCAGAAAAAAAATTTGTCACCAAAATGAGTAAGTTGCGAACACACGCAGTGTTCACAGTTTCTCGAACCCGCTTTTCGCACCTTTGTTAAATTAGTGTTAGTTTTGGGCGTACAGGGAGATATTCATGACGTGGAACGATATCAGCTTTCGCAAACGTATGCTGATCATAATGACATTATCTGGTTTGATTGAGTTGTTGGTTTTGGTCGCCGCCGGCTTTGCCTACATCAAACATTCTCAGGAAGAAGAGATGGGGCACAAGGCTCTCGGCGTGGCGTCGTTTCTGGCCCGCTCGTCGGTGGTGATCGATGTGATTCAACGGGGTGATGACTCTGATGAGATCCAGCAACGTTTTCGCGATTTAACCCAACTGATCGGCGCCACTTTCATCGTGATTGGTGATGATAAAGGGATGCGGATTGTTCATCCGGTTGATGCGAGAATCGGTAAGCCGATGGTCGGCGGTGATAATGAGCGCGCTCTGTTGGGCGGTGAAGAGTACATCTCGTTTGCTCAGGGGTCACTGGGGAAGTCCGTGCGCGGTAAAGCCGCGGTGGTTGACGGCAACGGCCAGGTTATCGGCGTTGTCTCGGTGGGGTATCTGCTCGCTCGTTTACAAGACAGAATCGAACCATTTCTGACGTACCTTATCGTGATCACCTTTTTGGTGTTAATTGCCAATGGCATTGTCTCAAGTTACGTGTCACGGCGTTTCCAAAAGGCGATTTTGGGCTTTGAACCGGAAGAGATTGGTCGACTGTATGTCGAGCTTGATGTCACGATGAGTACCATCAAAGAAGGTATTCTCAGTATTGATGATAAAGGCGTCCTGCGTTCAATTAATAAAAGCGCCTGTGAAATCCTCGGTATTGATCGCGATAAGGCGATTAACCGTTTACTGACCGATTCACTGCCTAACAGCGATTTGTATAAAGTCCTGGAAACCGGCGAGATTGATCATGATATCGAGCTCTATCTTAACAAGCAGCGTTTGATCGCCAACCGCAGCCCGATCGTTGTTGAAGGTAAAGTGGTCGGTGCGGTATCCAGTTTCCGTTTGCGCGGCGAAATTAACGAACTGACCGAGCAGTTATCGCAGACCAGAGAGTATGCAGAAATGTTGCGCTCTCAAACTCATGAACATCGCAATAAACTCAATACCATCAGCGGACTCGTGCAAATGGGTGAACTGGAGGCGGTCCAGCAGTTGATTGGCCAGGAAACCGCCCACTACCAGAGTTTGATCGAATTTCTGCGTGAAACGGTCAAAGACCCGCTGATCGCCGGTATGCTGCTGGGTAAGACAGAGCGAGCACGTGAAATTGGCCTGGAGCTTAATGTCGATGATGGCTCGCATCTGGCCTGTTTACCGGGCCATATCAATGCGGAAGACATTGTCACTATTCTGGGTAACCTGATAGACAATGCCTTTGATGCGACACTGACTGCGATACGCCAATCAGAGCGTTTTCCTCAGGAGAGGCGTGTTATCGATGTGTCGATCAGTGACTACGGCAATGAAATTATTCTTGAGGTCGAAGATCAGGGCTGTGGCTTACCTCAGGAAACTGAGCCAGGAGATGTTGCTGCAGAAAGGGGTCTCCAGTAAAGCGAAGCACAATCGCGGGGTTGGATTATTTCTGGTTAAACAGTTATCCGATCGCTATCAAGGACAGTTAGAGATGTATAGTAATCATAAGGAATTTGGAACACGTATGACGGTTTATCTGCCCAAGGAAGAGCTGCTATGACGACCCGGGTACTGATCATTGAAGATGATGTGGCGATTGCCCAGTTACACCATAAATATCTCAATCAGATGGGCGGCTTCGACGTTGTCGGGATTGCGACGTCACAGGCGGAAGCCGAAATGCAACTGGAGGTACTGCAGCCGGATTTGGTGTTACTTGATGTCTATCTGCCCGATGGCACTGGTCTGGATATACTGCAATGGGTACGCAGTCGCAATGCCTGCTGTGATGTGATCCTGATTACCGCCGCGCGTGATGTGGAAACTCTGCAACAGGCGATGCGCGGTGGTGTGGTTGATTATCTGCTCAAACCCGTAATGTTTCCCCGTTTGGAAGCGGCGTTGAAGAAGTACCTGGCACGTCAGGTTGAGTTAGGAAAAGTCGCCGATTTGGATCAGGGGCTGGTGGATAAAATGCTCACTTCTTCCTCTCAGCAGGACACATCCGCATCGCGCTTGCCTAAGGGGATCGATGGTGTGACGTTGGATAAAATTCGTCATCTGTTCAATGCATCTGTCAGCCTGACCGCTGATGAAGCCGGTGAGAAAATAGGTGCCAGCCGCACCACAGCAAGACGTTATCTTGAGTATTTGATTGGTTCGGGAGAGCTGGAAGCAGATGTCCGTTATGGTTCTGTGGGGCGTCCTGAGCGCAGTTATAAGAAAGTCACCCGAATATGAGGTCAAACGGGCAGCCAATCATGACGGAGTAGAATTTTTGCGACCTTGCTCTCGTCGAACTCCATCTGACTCATCTAGCGTTAAAGTTCAGTTAAGTCGCAAGGTCGTCAGAATGAAAATAGCGAAACTGTTAGCAAGGTCGGCTGTTTTGTGGGCATTATCCTGGACTGTGTCATCAGCCACGGAGATGAGTGAGCTGACCTTCTACACCGAAGAATACCCGCCTTATAATTTTGAAAATAACGGCCAGATTACCGGTATCGCGGTAGAGCTGTTGTTGCAGGCCAGCGAGCAGGTCGGCGGCCAGATTACAAACTCACAGATTATTATGCAGCCGTGGCCGAGGGCTTATCGGTCAGCCCTGCTTAAACCCGACTCGGTGCTGTTTTCTGCCACCCGGACTCAACATCGTGAAGCCTTGTTTAATTGGGTGGGGCCGATAGGAGATATCCGGGTGTCCGTGTTGGCCCGCAGTGATACAAAGATAAAAATTGACCAGCCCATTGACCTGGCGAAATACCGTATCGGTGTTATCCGGGATGATGTTGGTGAACAGTTACTATTGCAACTTGGTATACCTCGTGAGTTGATGCAGGAAGCAGCCAATGTCGGCGTGCTGACCGAATTGCTGCTCAAAAACCGCATTGATCTGATTGCATATAATGAACAGGCGACGCACTGGTGGGCTATCCGGGCAGGCTACCAGGCTGAAGATTTCGCGACCATTTATGTTTTGCAGCAAGGTTTACTCTATTTTGCCTTTAATAAAGGGGTCGATCAGCAGTTGTTGAATGACTTACAAAAAGGGATTGATATAATTAGGGATACTTCCGGTAAAGATGGCGTGAACTTATATCAGGCCATTTTAAACAAATACCGATAACTGGCCTAAATGATGTGACCAATATGAGTAACCCCAGCAGTAATATTCTTCTAGAAAGCGGTACCAACGAATTAGAAATCATTGAATTTCATCTCGAAAAACAACTAGCAAATGGCGAAACTAAAACCTGTTATTACGGTATCAATGTAGCCAAAGTCCGAGAGGTCATCCGTGTACCGGAAACCACAGACTATCCCAATGCTCAGCCTCATATGATTGGTGTGTTCTCCTCACGCGATATTTTGACACCATTAGTGGATCTGGCCGGTTGGCTCGGTGTACCGACCGGCTCGGTAAACAGCAACAAATATGTGATTGTGACGGACTTTAACCGCATGACCAATGGCTTCCTGATTGACAGCATCAGTCGCATTCATCGTATTTCCTGGAATGATGTCGAATCTCCGAGTCAGTTTCTGGAGTCAGGTGAGCAGGACTGTGTGGTTGCTGTGGTGCGTAAAGAAGGCAAGCTGATCATGATCCTTGATTTCGAGAAGATTATTGCTGACATCAATCCGGAACTGAGTATGGAGAAATATGATGTGACGGTAGACCGCTCGGTCAACCTGAATCAGACCATGGTCAGTAAGCGCAATGCGAAAACAGTAATGGTGGTCGACGATTCAGCGTTCATCCGCAGTCTGATTCAAGATACGTTAAGTACCGCCGGCTATAACGTGATTGCCAGCAAAGATGGTGGTGAAGCGCATGAGAAATTGATGGACGTCGAGCGTATCGCAAAAGAAGAAAATCTGGCGGTCAGTGAGCTCATCGATGCCATTGTATCTGATGTGGAAATGCCGCGTATGGATGGCATGCATTTACTCAAGCGATTACGTGATACCGAAGCGTACCGTAACACGCCCATCGTGATGTTCTCGTCCCTGATGAGTGACGACAACCGCACTAAAGCTTTGGCACTCGGAGCCAATGACACCATTACCAAACCACAAATCGGCAAGCTGGTGTCCTTAATGGACGGTTTAATCTTCAGTTAAGTCTTGCGACCTGAGTTAAAGCGCAAGCGGCGTTGTCATGCATTGTGAAAGCCATGACGGAGCGCAGCTAAGCTTGTAGCACTTTATTAGTGATTGGGGCCCGCATTTGCGGGTCTTCTTATTTGTTTAGCTGCTTCACAATAGTTTGGCTGCTTCACAATAGCTTGGCTGCTCCTCAATAGTTTTGCTGCCTCACAATAGTTTGGCTGCTCCTCAATAGTTTTGCTGCCTCACAATAGCTTTGTGGCTTCGTGATAGTTTCTAGGAACTCCGTTGCGTTTTTACACATTGTGCAAAATCGGATAAATCTGCTGGCCTTTGGCTAAAACATCAGTTATCAATGAAAGAGTTAGCTTCCGAATCTAACGGTAGTTGCAGCGAATTCGGGACAGGTATTTCATCGTTCAGGCTTTGGGGTCAGTGCTTGAATTTATAGCGGTTAAAGGAACGTCATGACTAACATCTTCATCATTGTGGCACTGCTGGTGGTCTTTTTTGTGGTGATTCAAAAGTATGTGATTCGCCACGATGACAGCAAAAGTTACGCTTATCGTCGTAAAGGGCCGGTTTTGACTAGCGCAGAAAGCACGTTTTATCACGCGTTAACCGCTGCGGTAGGAGAGCATGGGATTGTGCTGACCAAAGTCAGTATGGCCCAGGTGGTTACCCCGTCAAAAGGTCTGAATAAGAAGCAGTGGTTTATCGCCAATAACCGGGTGGCCCGCAGCCAGTTTAATTTCTTAGTGTGTGATGCCAGAACACTTGAGCCGCGTGTGGTCGTGGAACTTGATGATGGCAAGGAGCTGACCAAGTTTAAGGTTGAACGAGAAAACTTGCTGATGCAGGTATGTAAGACGGCAAATATACCTTTGATCGGTGCCAACATCCGTTACAGCTATCAGGTGGGTAAACTGCGCCGGTTACTCGCCGCACATATAGATTTGATCGAAACTGACAAAGAAGTTCGTTTTTGTAAACGTTGTGGCAGCCCGATGAACATCAAAGTGGCCAGTCAGGGCGAGTTTAAAGGTCGTCGGTTTTTTACCTGCAGCCGTCAGCCACACTGTACTTATACCGAAAATTACAATGTGGTATTTGAGCTCGATGATGACGGTGAAGAAGCCGAGTCATTAAACTGATTCAGCTTGCGGTTGGCAATCGGGACATTCGACCGTCTGGCAAATACGAACCTGATTGCGTCCGTTATGTTTTGCCTGATAGAGCTCTTTATCCGCCAGCTTGATCAAATCGGTCAGTTTATCTCCGGCCTGATATTCACAAATGCCCACACTTAAGGTTAAGTGAATGGTCTGCTCGCGATAGTGGAATAAATGGGTTCCAACTGCGCTGCGCAGCCGCTCACCAATCATCTCCGCCTGTTCGAGATCGGTATCAAACAGAGTGACACAGAATTCTTCGCCGCCGATACGATACAAATTATCTTCGCCTACCACATTGGCCAGTATTTGGGCGGTTTCTATTAATACCTTGTCACCGGAATCATGTCCGTACTGATCGTTAATCTGTTTAAAGTAGTCTAAATCAATCAGCAGAAGACTAAGCGAATCTTCGCTGCTGCGATGCTTTTCAAAGTGGTTATAAGCCGCTCGCAGTGACAGACGATTATGAGCTCCGGTCAGGGCGTCGCGTGATGCAAGGTAAGTCAAAGAGTTTTCAATATTCTCGCGGTTAAATTCATAGCGATGCGAAACGATCCATACCCCGCAGTAACACAAGACTAAGTTAACCATGGTGGTCGATGCATTTAATGCCGGGACCTGAATCACGTCATCGTAGACACTCATGACCTGGGCAAGCAGGACTACGCCTGACATAAGGCGCCCCTGATTGAGACCAAGCAGGGCATAGAGCACTATCGGGCAGAATATCGTCCACAAATAGAGGCCATCTGCTAAGGGCTGCAGATAGGTGCTGATGCAGACGATAAACATCATTAAGTAAACGTAACATTGGGTGTGGCGATGTTTATGCTTGCGCTGCGCAGCAAGACGGTATACGTACAGTGAGTAAAGAGTAAAACACAGATAGAGCGAAGCGAGAACCGATTCCTGCTTGTTGAAATATAACCAAGAGAAAGCCAGCGCGACTGCGAACAGAAATAGACTCAAACCAGCCAGAACAGAGCTTCGTAGTGTGTGCGAGTGATCAAACAACCGTGAATCCATGTTCTTTTGTCTCAATTGTGCGTTTAGCGACCAATAAAAAACTCATACTACCTCTAAGTAGGTAGCAATCAAGGGTGTTGTTGAATTAAAGTCACAAAAGGAGAGCTGCTTCTGCATAGCGACCACTGTTTTAATGTGATAAAGCTCAATTAACTACATGCTGTTGGGATAAAAAATCAACAAACTGTCTACAGAAAAGCCAATCGATTCAAAAATAAAGAAATTTGACTTGCACGCTTTAAAATCTGTCGTTAATATCCATCTCGTTCTCAGGGAAAGCGTCCGTAGCTCAGCTGGTTAGAGTATCGCCTTGACATGGCGGGGGTCGGTGGTTCGAGTCCACTCGGACGCACCATGAGAAAACACTCAGCAAGTGTCTAAATATGCAGTGTGCGTCCGTAGCTCAGCTGGTTAGAGTATCGCCTTGACATGGCGGGGGTCGGTGGTTCGAGTCCACTCGGACGCACCAAAAATTCTAACAAAACCCGCTTTTTAGCGGGTTTTGTCGTTTCTGGGATTTGAGGTTTTCTCGGTGACGCTTAGTTATCGTTGTTGTTGCTTCATCTGCACTAATACATTTCATGCGCGCGAATGCGCTTCAATTTCTCACCCCAGATGAATTAACGTCAGCATCTTCCCTATGTCGTTTAGCGTTCCAGCACAAGCCTTAGTCGATTTCTACGCTTGAATTATAAGCGCGCCTAATCTTTATTCCTTTGCCAGTGCCCGTCAATTTCGCCCGCAAAATCTGGCGGCAATAATTAACGCCATAAAAACCATAAGCGTCATTGTTTGCCACGCGAATGTTGCCCTTTATCGCAACAAATTACCGAATTGTTAATTAGTATCATCAGGCTTGCAGCAGTTCAGGTTCTTTCTGTGGACTTAGTCGCTGCTTGCCACACTGTCCAACCTATCTGCTCAATAAATGAATAGCGCGGGTGAGATATTGTTACCTGCGTGTTGCTCATGAATGGATTCCCAAATACAAAATAATTAAAGGATAGCGCTATGAGAAAGCTAACGTTTGCTTTTGCACACCTGCTGATTGCTGCCACTACACTGGGTGCAATGTCTTCGGCTTCTGCCAATGATTACCCGCCAAGAACCGTCAATATGGTCGCACCTGCCGGCGCAGGTGGCGGATGGGATTTAACCATTCGTACCGTGGCCAAAACATTGAAAGACGAGAACCTTGTCAGCTCAAATCTGCCGGTTATTAACCGTCCTGGCGGTGGTGGTGCCGTTAACCTGACGTTTATGCAAACTCAAAAAGGCAAGGGCGATTTGATCTCGGTCTATTCACCGCCAATTCTGCTGACTAATCTGACGGGGATGACGCCATACAGTTATAAAGACACCACTCCTTTGGCTCGTTTGATTTCTGATTATGCCGCATTCGTTGTGCCGCAAGATTCGCCTTACACCTCGATTAATCAGGTGATGGATGCTCTGAAGAAAGATCCTAAGTCGATAAAAATTGGTGGTATCTCCACCGCAGGTTCCATGGACCACATTCAGTTCCTGCTGGTGGCGAAGGCCGCAGGCGTTAAAGACCTGAGAGATATCGATTACGTTTCCTTCCAGGATGGTGGCGTCGTTGCTCAGGTTTCTGGGTGGTCACATTGATCTGATTTCGACCGGGTTGGGCGATGTCGCGGGTCTGCTGGAAAGCGGGAAATTGCGGGCACTGGCACAAACCGCTGACAAACGCATTGGTGAGGGAGCGATGGCTAAGATTCCGACCGTGAAAGAGCAGGGCATCGATGTCACGTTTGAAAACTGGCGCGGTCTGTTCGGGCCAAAAGATATGCCAAAAGAGGCGGTGGATTACTGGCGTGATGCGCTGCAGAAAATGACTCAAACAGCCGAGTGGAAAGCAGCGATGAAACGGAATGGCTGGGAAGCTGCGTATCAGGATCAGGCTGAATTTGAGCAATTTCTCTCTACGACCAATGAGCAATACAAAACACTGATCCAAGAAGTGTTCCGATAAAAATTATTACACCAATAGCTGTTGGCTCCAGGTAAGGAGCCAACAGATTGATAAAGGGAAATGCCCTTTATGTTTCAGCTGGAATAAGGACTTCATTGACATGAACAAACAAACACAGCCTGCAAACTGGGACGGACTGACCGGCGTGGTCAGTATTTTGTTTGGTCTGGGCTATGGCGGCTATGCCTATTTGTTACCACGACCAATGTTCGGTAACCCGTGGGAACCCATTTTTATGCCATTGGCGATTGCCGCGCTGACGATTGTGATTGGCATTATGCTGATTATTAATGGCCGTATTGCCCCATCAGTGGCAGCAGTGAAAGAGTTTATTGCTGAGCACGCACAACGTAAGACTCATCGTTATCGGATTGTTTTGAGCTGTGTTGCGGCTTTTGTCTACGCGCTCATTTTTGAGCATGCCGGCTACATGATCAGTACTGGATTATTTATGTTCGCGATGCTGCTTATTACCAGTGGTGTTGGAGCATGGAAACGCTCGTTATTGATCGCGGTACTGTTTTCGACCGGTATCTATTTTATTTTTAGTGAGCTGTTGGCTATTAATCTGCCGACCTCTCTGATGTTTAGCTAAGGAGCCAGGGTATGACGGATATTTTTGCTAACCTTCTGAATGGATTCGGAATTGCTCTGCAGCCATATTATTTAATGTTGATCACTCTGGGCGGGGTAATGGGTACCATCATTGGTATGTTACCCGGCCTTGGCCCCGCAACCGGTGTGGCAGTACTACTACCGATGACTTATGCCATGGGACCGACGGCATCACTGATCACCATGACGGGTATCTACATGGGTGCGATGTTTGGTGGCTCCCGTAGCTCGATTCTGATCAATACTCCGGGAGACGGCGCGGCACTGGCGGCCACGTTTGACGGTTATCCGATGGCGATGAAAGGACGGGCGGAATCTGCGCTGGCGATCTCAGCGATTGCTTCTCTCATCGGAGGTACGATAGCCGCGGTATTAATGACTTTCCTGGCTGAGCCAGTCGCAAATTTTGCGATTCGATTCGGACCTGCTGAGTACTTTATGCTGATGCTGGCAGCGCTTTCGATGACCGTTTCTATGTCGAAAGGCAACATGTTGAAAGGCTTCCTCTCAATGGCAATTGGCTTGGCCATTGCGACCGTAGGCATTGATGCTCAGTCAGGCTTAAGCCGTTTCACCTTTGGTGTGCTTGAACTGCAGACCGGTGTTGATTTCCTGGTGGTGATCATCGGTATCTACGCCTTGGGCGAAGTAATGAAAAGTATGGAAGCGCTGAGTGATGGCAGTAAAAAAGCGCAGACTAAGTTCAAACGGATCTGGATCAGCAAAGATGACTGGCGTCGTTCTAAATGGCCAATTCTGCGCAGTGCACCGGTTGGCTTTATCATTGGCGCGTTGCCAGGCGCGGGCGGCACCATGGCTTCATTGATGTGCTACAACAATGAAAAGCAGCTTTCTCCTCATAAAGAAGAGTTTGGTCACGGTGCGATAGAAGGTCTGGCAGCGCCGGAGTCGGCGAATAACTCAGCTTCTATCGGCGCGATGATCCCTATGCTGTCTTTGGGTATTCCGGGTTCAGGTACAACGGCTGTGATGATGGGGGCACTACTGATGCTGGGTATCCAGCCCGGGCCTTTACTGTTCACCCAGCACCCGGATACCGCCTGGGGCCTGATTGCCAGCCTGTTTATTGCCAACATCATTCTGGCGTTTGTTAACATTCCTCTTGCCGGGATCCTGGTACGTATGCTGGCGATTCCTGCCAACATCCTTTACCCGATTGTACTGGGGCTGGCGTTTGTCGGCTGCTATGCAATCAGCAGTGCGGTCGTCGATTTCTACATTCTGATTGTGCTGGGTGTAATGGGAATGGTGATGCATAAAGTGAATATCCCGACTGCACCTATGATTCTGGCGGTGATTGTGGGCAGTCAGATGGAGCAGTCATTCCGTCAGGCGTTTAGAATCTCCAACCAGGAAATGGGTATTTTCGTTCAGTCCGGTATTGCTCAGGTGCTGTTGGCGGTCACTGTGATCTCAGTGTTGTGGCCATTGCTGAGCAAACTACGTGGCAAATCTGAACTGAAAACAGCATAACAGACCCAGGACATCACGTTGTTTGAGCGGATGTTATTTAGTGATTACCCAAAAGCCAAAGTCATCATCTGATTTTGGCTTTTGTCGTTTTTTTACTTGATGTGAGTGTCTGACTATCCGGTATGAACCTCGTATGGCAGGAAGATGTTTCACATATCAAAGTTTAGTAGTAAATATGTTTCAACCAAATGCCATCCTGTTACCTCCGTGTTATTCTTGCTGGTCTTTGTTGTTGTATCTCTGATGTTGTCTCACCTATGACGATCCGAAGCCAAGCTCCTGTTCAAAAGCCCCACAGCTTGTTATCGAGCCGTGCTGTTTTAGGCTCTATGCCAGTGCGCTGGCGCTTCAGAAATAAAATCTTTCTGTTGTTACTGACCTTATTGCTCATCCAGGCACTGGTGATGGCCTGGGGGTTTTATCAGACGTTATCCTCTTCGGTGGATCACCAGGTCAGAACCCGCGCCCTGATTCAGGCCAGGGAGATTGCCAGCGATCCCGAGCTGATTGCCAGCGTCGGACGCCGGGATAAGCACGCCATCAGAGTGATGGCAGAAACGGTTGATGCGGGACTCAGATGCCAGTTTTATTGTCATTGGAGACCAAAACGGTATTCGTCTGTTTCATCCGGTGGACGACCGGATTGGGCGTGCGATGCAAGGTGGCGATAATGACGGCGCTTTACTGCGTGGTGAGTCTTACACCTCAATTGGGGAAGGGTTTCTTGGCTATGGTGTGCGCGGAAAAGCACCGATCAAGAATGCCAGCGGGCAGATCATCGGTGTCGTTTCAGTGGGGTATCTGCTGACTCGCTTTGATCACTGGCTGAAAGAGTATCTGCAGCCCCTCATTGTGGACATGCTGGTTTTACTGATTTTGGTGTTTGTCTCGGTATGGCTTTTTACCCGCCACATTCAGAAGAAGATGAACAATATGGAGCCGGAGCAGATCGCACTCTCCTGGGAGATTCAGCGTTCCATTCTTAATGCGGTTTATGAAGGTATTATAGCGATAGACCGCCAAGGCCAAATGATGATCGTTAATCCCTCAGCGCAGCAATATTTACCGACAGGCACGGTGAACCTGTATCAGGAGAACATTGCTGATTATCTCGATGACTGTACATGGCTGGAGCAAGCCGAGCTGAATCCGTTGCGCCGTCAGCCAAAAGATGAATTCTATCAGCTTAATGGATTTCAAATTGTCGCTAATCGTGAGCCGGTGATGCATGGCGATGAGCTGGTCGGTTGGGTAATAAGTTTTCGCGAACAGAGCGATATTCATGCGGTGAGTGCCAGCCTGACCCAGATAAAACAGTACAGCGATAATTTGCGCGTATTGCGGCATGAGTTTTCTAACAAACTGACCACCCTGGCCGGGTTGCTAAAAATGGGTAAGACGGATGAAGCATTGCACCTTATCAAAAGTGAAAGCGATGACAAGCAGGCAACCCTGGATTTTATTAAGCAGGCTATTTCAGTTAATCAGGTCGCCGCATTTTTACTGGGCAAAGCCCTGAGAGCAAAAGAGCTGGGGATTACACTGAATTTGGACCCGACTTGTCAGCTCTTAGCGCTGAAAGGGAAACTGGATGAAAATCAGCTATGTACCATTTTAGGTAACTTGATCGATAACGCGCTTGATTCCTGTCGTCTGAGCGGTGTCGCAGCCCCCGAAGTGGGTGTGCTGATCACGGATGCCGGTCAGGATCTGCTCATCGAAATATCAGATAACGGCACAGGATTAAGCGCGCAAGAGAAGCCGGCTATTTTTGCAAGAGGCTCAACCCGCAAAGCGGATGCTGACAATCATGGCATCGGTTTGTATCTGGTTGAACGGCATGTCGAGCAGGCTGGGGGCTTTATCAATATTGATGATGCCATGCCACAGGGGTGTATTTTTTCGGTCTTTATCCCGAATAGCCCGGTTTAACCATAAAATCATCACTATTGCTAAAAGCATAACCATAAACATAACCATAACTATAAACATAGAAACGCCTCGCATTGGATTTGATTCCATTACAGGCGGATTAGCACAATTATCGGCTTTCATTCCGAACCTGGCGCGGACCTTCCTGGCTGCGGACGTACCGCAGTACGGGGCAAAAGGCTCCAGTTTTGATGCGTTTGTGGTCAGGTGTTCGGCCTTAAAGCCGTTTTGTAACGAGGAAGTGAAATGGACAAAATAGACGTTGTTATCATTGAGGATGATCCCAACATTACCCAAATCTATCAGGAGATCATTAAAACCACGACTCGATTTCAGGTCGTCGGGATAGCTGAAACCCTAAAAACCGCTCAAACCATCATTCAGGCTTATCAGCCGCAACTGATTCTGCTCGATAATTATCTGCCGGATGGTTTAGGCATCGATTTATATCGTGATCTGATCAGCCAGAAGAAGAAAAGAAAAATGGATGTGGTGCTGATTACCGCTACCGACGATGTCGAATCGGTGCGTGAAGCGATGCAACTGGGATGTTTTGACTATTTACTCAAGCCGATCTCATTCGACCGTTTTCAGGAAACCTTGCAGCGTTATCTCAACCTCAACAATGCGATGAAAGCGTATGACAATCTCAATCAGAAGCACATTGATGATCTGTTTAATTTGCAGCACCGAAAACAGCAGGTCAATCTGTTGCCGAAAGGGATTGAGCAGGTCACGTTAGACCGTTTTATCAGTCATTTTTCCCGCCATAGCGGGGAAAAGTTTACCGTTGAACATGTCAGCCAGAGCACAGGTGTCAGCAAAACCACCGCGCGCCGTTATCTTGAGTACTGCTCAACTCATGGTTTGATCGTCAGTCAGAATGAGTACGGCAAAGTGGGACGGCCGGAAAGGGTCTATATAAAGTACTAAGTGCTGTAAAGGCAGCCAGTGTTGAGCGGATATATTCAAAACACTGGCTGCAGAGCGGTTATTTAAGTGTCAGCACGTAGTCTGCTGCTGTTGGCAGCTTAGCGATCAGCTTGTGCTGATACAAAAACTCCGCGTATTGATCGTAGCGCTGTAAATCGGCTGCGGCCGGGCGCAGGGCAAAGCGGGTCAGGGTGTCCTGCCAGGCTTTATGATTGAGTTCATTATCCAGTGTATCGGGTGAGTATGCGACGAATTCATGCCAGGCCTGTTCAGGGTGATTGACGATATAAGTGACGGCCTGTTCCAGTGCCTGGTTAAATGCGACGACGGCTTTCTGGTTATAGTGATCGTGATTGGCAACAATCACCAGCTCGTCATAACTGGGTACACCATGTTCCTCCGGGTAAAACGAGATGGCTTTGTAGCCTTCCAGCGCCAGTTGGTTGGTCTCGAAATTACGCAGCCCGCCCCAAATCGCATCCACTTTGCCTGAGGCGAGTGAAGCGGAAAGTGCCCAGCCCACATTAATGATGTTCACATCGGAATAGTTCACTCCTGCGGATTTCAGCATGGTGCCTACATTGGCCTCTTCATTTCCGGCCAAAGCGATACCGATTTTCTTACCTTTCAGGTCTTTTAAATCGGGATTCTGACCGTTATCCAGCATCATCAGAGTGTTGAGCGGTGTTGCTATCAGCGTTGCAGTGCGCACCAGCGGCAGACCTTCAGCCACGTCCATGGTCAGGTTGGGCTGATATGTGATAGCCAAATCGACTTTATTGGCTGCGACCAGTTTAGGTGGAGTGCTCGGGTCTGCCGGCTCCTGGATGTCGACGTCGATGCCATGCTGCTCAAAGTAGCCTTTCTGCTTGGCGATGACGATCGGGCCATGGTTCGGGTTGACAAACCAATCGAGCATCAGGGACAACTTTTCTGCACCGGCAGGGGCGGCAAATGCCGTCAGGCTGAGCAAGCTTAATGAGGTAATCAGGTTTTTAAACACGGGCTATTCCTATACGTTTAAGGTTTCCAGGAGATCCATCGCTTCAGTAGTGCGTCGACGGAAAAATAGAGTGAGAGTGAAATCAGCGATAACACCAGCAGAGCCGCGAACATTTCACTGATCATCATTCGGGCATTGGCTTGTAGCATTAAATAGCCTAATCCTGAGCTGGACCCGACCCATTCGCCGGTGATCGCACCGATGGGGGCGACGACACAGGCGACCCGGATACCAGAGGCTATCGATGGCAACGCATGCGGAATTTGCACCTGAATCAGCGTTTGCCAGCGGGATGCGTTCATGGTTTTGGCCAGATCCAGATAACCCTGCGGGGTGGACGTTAAACCGTCATAGGCACAGGTGGTCATCGGGAAGAAGATAATGATCGCCGCTATCACCACTTTCGAAGCAATGCCGTAACCGAGCCACAACATAAAAATCGGGGCCAGTGCGAATACAGGTATCGCCTGGCTGATGATAAGGACCGGTAATAACCAGCGTTTCACCGGTTGAAACAGCAGCATCTGCAAAGCGAAAAATAAACCGCAGCTTAAACCGAGCAGCAGACCAAACAGTATTTCCTGTAAGGTCACCCAACCATGGGCCAGCAGTACATCGTAGCGTGCCAGCGCTTTGAGGAAGACTTGCTGAGGGCTGGGCATAATAAAGCTCGGCAATTCAAACACAGCGATAGCACCCTGCCACAATGCCAGAATAAACATTACGGTTAACGTCAGTTGGATAAGACGCGCAAGCAGGCGTGGTTGGGCCGCTTCTGAGCGGCTAATGGATGGCTGATTAAGCATGACGGGCTCCCAAACGGGCAAAAATCTGATTGTGTAGTGCTGTGGTTGCCTGGTCATAGTCTCTGGGAGTCGGCGTGGCCGGTAAGTCGAGTGACTCAAGGCGGGCGGCGCTTTTTTCCAGGCTCTTTTCCAGAATAAACAGGCGATCAGCCAGTCGGCAGGCTTCGGCCGGATCGTGGGTGATCAGCACCACAGTTTTCCCAGCCAGCAACTGGTGAGAGAGTTGCTGCAGTTGATGGCGCGTTACCGCATCCAGCGCAGAAAAAGGCTCATCCATCAGAAACGACCGGCTTATCCTGTAATAAGGTTCTGGCCAGGGCAACCCGCTGACGCATACCACCGGAAAGTTGCCGGGGCTTGTGATGAATCGCCGAACTTAATCCCACTGACTCGATCAGATGCTTGGCTTTAGTGATGACTTGCTGGCTGGTTTGCTTTTTCAGACGCGCTGCAAGGCAGACGTTATCCAGTACACTCAGCCACGGCAGCAACAGATCCTGTTGCGCCATATAAGCGATATTATCCGAGAGGCCTGAGCCTGCCTGCGCTTGCAATCCGCCACTGATTTCACATTCGGCTGGCAGCAGTCCGGCGAGATATTTCAGCAGAGTGGTTTTTCCACAACCGCTCTGACCGAGGATGCAATTCCATTGGCCGACACCGAGCTCCAGACTGAGCTGGTTCAGGGTAGGCTGCGGTTGCTGCGCGTAGCGTACAGTTAAATCTTCGATTACAAGCACAGGGGATGAATTATGCACGCTGATTCCCTTGTTCAACCGTAGGGAAACACAGTTCGAGGTGAGCAAAGCTCACAGCACTGTTCGGGTGACTAACGGGAATGATATTGAGTCGTGCAGAGACTGACTGGATTGGGTTCATCACTGTTCCTTGCTGGGCGTTGTGCGCAGGAACAGTCTGGTGCAGGAATACGGACAGCGTATCACTTCACAAGATAATCAATCGATGGAGCCATGCGATTGGATTAGTTCCCTACGCCAGTATTAACTGAATCAGGTTCAACGGGTCTCGCTTTGCGATCTCAGCCAAATGGCCCCCCGACTAACGAGCGCAGCATAGCAATGAATGAATCGGTTGTGCAATATAAGAATAGGCTGAGTGGTGATTTAGTGATGGATTACTCAGTCATACAATCAATGCGGTCAGTTTCATCGCGATGACTGATTGGGGATGAGTTGTATCAGGTGAGCACATGCTGTGATTTGAACGATGCAGAGGGTTGGCGATATATTCTGCAAAATAGCGAATGATATAAGATTTGTTGCTTAATTGCGGTTTACGTTGGCAGTTATATCAGTACAGAACGCTATTTATTTGTTATTTTATTTCACAGGAACAACAAAAGTTATGATTGTAAGGATATGAATCAACTCCACTTAGATGCAACCGACGTCACCATTCACGGGATCGCTGACTTAATTCTGGCGATTGGCGACACCACCTTTTTTGATAAGCTCACCTATCTGTTGCGCACTGCTGCCAGTTTTGACGATTATGTCATGCTGATTTATCACCCGGACAAACGTCCTACCGTGATGTCATCCTCGTTTGCAGTGGATGAGATGGCGGTGTGGGATCGCTATCTTCAGGGCGCTTACCTGCTGAGCCCGTTTTATGACTACTGTGCCAATAAAGGCAATGAAGGTATGGTGACTTTAGAAGAAATCGCGCCAGACGACTTCTATCACAGTGCTTATTTTGAAGAGTATTTTTGCTTTTCTGAGTTGATCGATGAAGTCTGTTTCTGTGTGCAGGGCCAGAACAACAACGTCTATTTGCTCTCTCTGGGGCGAACCAATTCTCTGGCTAAATTCAATCGCCGGGTTCTGAATCGCTTGCGTGCGTTATATCCGATTCTGAGCTCAATAGTTAAGATGCATGATAGTCATCTTATGCCACCTGAGCGGGATTCTAATACTCAGGTTAAAGAGTACATATATAATTTCGGTTCTGATGTGCTGACTCCGCGTGAAAACGAAGTCATGCAACTGTTGATCCGAGGCTATTCCAGTAAGGAAGCAGCCAGGTTACTGGATATCTCTTACGAGACCGAGCGTGTGCATCGTAAAAACATCTACAACAAGCTGGAAGTGTGTTCGCAACATGAGCTGCTGGCCAAGATCTTTGACGACCTGGTTAACCTCCCGCCATCATCACAAGCCCGGGTCTGAGGGTCTATACCTCAATCGGGTAATAGAATAGATATCGTGTCCATCGCTAAGCTGTCTGTAACGCAATAAAGACGGCAGTAAACGTATGGACACGATACAAATTAACCAACCAAGGCTTCTTAAGTTTATCCGGGATATGGCGCAAATCGGTGCCGGTAAGCATGGCGGCTGTAATCGACAAGCGCTTACCGATGAAGATCGCATTGGCCGTGAGTTATTTCTGGACTGGTGTCATGCCATTGGCGGAAGTGAACGGCTCGACAGCATGGGCAACCTGTTTGTGCGCTTTGAAGGCCAGCAACCTGACTTAGAGCCGGTGTTGATGGGCTCTCACCTTGATACTCAGCCTACCGGCGGCAAGTTCGACGGTGTATATGGTGTTCTGGCTGCATTAGAAGTGATGACGTCGCTGCACGACCATGCAATCAAACTCACGCATCCGGTCGAAATTGTGGTGTGGAGTAACGAAGAGGGCGCCCGCTTCAGCCCTGCGATGTCCGGTTCGGGTGTGTTTGCCGTTAAACTCAGTCAATCCGATATCTACCGTTCACAAGATGCTAACGGCATCACCTACCTGCAGGCTTTAACTGACAGTCAGCAAATGGGCTGCACACCTTGTCAGGCATTTCCTTTTAAGGCCGCGTTGGAGCTTCATATTGAGCAGGGCCCGATTCTGGAAGCCAGGCACAAGAGCATTGGTGTGGTATCGGGTGTACAGGGAATGAACTGGTATCAGATTACTCTCTCAGGTGATTCTGTGCATGCAGGCCCGACACCGATGTCGATGCGCAATGACCCGGTTCAGGCTTTACATGTCTTACTGTCTCAATTATTCAGCAAGATGACGGAATATGGCGAGGATGCCCGTATCACCGTCGGTAAAATTGGCACCTATCCTTCCGCTCCGAATACCGTTCCTGAACAGGTTGTGTTTACTCTGGACCTGCGTCATCCAAACCAGCAGACACTGGACGAAATGTCACGGGTAGCTTTGGATGTATGTCGCTCTTGTGAGCCGGTAAGCAGTCAGGTTGAGGTGTTGTGGCAGTCACCAGCAGTGCAGTTCGATTCTCATTGTATCGAAGTCATTCAGAGTGCGGCAGATATTCTCGAATTGGACTCTATGTCGATTGTCTCCGGGGCGGGGCATGACTCGGTGTATCTTTCGTCTGTTGGTCCGACCGGAATGATTTTTGTGCCGTGCAAAGACGGTATTTCTCACAATGAAAAGGAGCACGTCGACCCGGAATTTTTGATTGCCGGTACGAATGTTCTGCTCCATAGCTTGATTCAACTTTCAGAATAAAAGGAATTAGCGGAAATGAATACTCCATCTCGTCGTCGTCAGCCTCAAGGCGGTACCACACCGCTCACTGATTGGGGCATCTACTCAGAAACCGGTCGTCTGCAGGACGTATTAGTCGGTCCGATTGACCATTTTGAATGGCGCACAGGTAACTCGACCTCACGCCGCCATGTAGGCGCAGGTGCCCGTTACGATTTCAATGTTGCCAAAGCGCAATACAACGAAATGCTGGACGTATATCGTCAAGCGGATGTAAATGTCCATTTTCTCGGCGCTAAAGCTGAGCAGCCTTATGCCATTTATGCCCGTGATTCATCGGTCATGACACCATGGGGCCCGATCATCAGCCAGATGTACAGCCCGTGGCGTCGCAGTGAGTGGCTGACCGTGCTGGAATTTTATCAGCAGAAGGGTATCCCGGTTTACGACGTCGTAACAGCGGGCTGCTTTGAAGGCGGCGACTTTATGTTGATCGAGCCGGGGGTTGTATTGTGTGGTTACTCCGGTGAGCGCACCAGTGAAGCCGGGTTACAGCAGGTCAAAGGTTGGTTTGAGAAAGAAGGCTGGGAGTTTTTCGCGGTGAAGTTTGACTCCCATTTTCTGCATATGGATGTTCAGTGCGTGATGGTGGCTGAGAAGCTTGCGGCTGTTTGTACTGCTGTGGTTCCCGATGAGCTGCTGGTGTGGCTGCGCAGCAAGAATATCGACATTATAGATATCCCTTACAAAGAGGCGATGGAACTGGGATGCAACATTGTTTCTCTGGGTAGCGAACGCGTGTTGATTCCAGCAGAAAGTCTGACTCTCAAGCAGCAGTGTAATGCTCGCGGACTGAAGGTGTTCGACCCTGATATCTCGATGATCACCAAAGGCGGTGGTGGTGTGCACTGTATGTGTCAGGCGCTGAAACGCAGCGAAAGCTAATCCCGGAATATGGATAGAGGAAGCCGAGATGGAACTTGAGCTATACCGGACATTATGGGGAGTGACGGATTCGCTCTCCGATATCGCATCCCAACTCAAACGGGCGGGCTTTGACGGTGTAGAAGGCCGGGTACCGTTGGACGAAACACAGCGACTGACATTTAAGCGCCAGCTTGAAGAAACAGGGCTGAGCTACATCGCGATCATCTTTACCGGCGGCGATGTGATTCCGAGTCAGAGCCTGGGCATTGAGGAGCATCTCCATACCCTGGAAACTCAGTTAGAGTATGCCAAACAGTTAGACGCCAGGTTTGTCAACGTACTCGCGGGCAACGATCGCTGGCCGATGGCGACTCAGGTCGAGTTTTTCAGTCGTGCGGTCGGGATTGCTAAACAAGCGGGCATTACCTGCAGTTTTGAGACACACAGGGGCACCTCTCTTTATAGCCCTTGGTTGACTCTGGATCTGATGCAGAGAGTACCAGATATGATGTTCACCATGGATATCAGTCACTGGTTTCTGGTCTGCGAACGTCTGTTAAATCGCCCGGAGGATGATTTGACAGACTACCTGCAACGGGTATTCCATATTCAGGCACGTGTGGGTTATGACCAGGGCGCACAGGTTCCGCATCCAGCCGCTCCTGAGTATCAGGCGGAGCTGAAATTTCACCAGCAATTGTGGCAACAAGTGTGGCAATACCACCAGCAGCAAGGGCGTAAGATCACCACCATGACCACAGAATTTGGGCCGGATGGCTATCTGCATCATTTGCCGTTTACTAACGTACCGGTCGCTGACTTATGGTCGCTCAATGATTGGATTGCGCAGGAAGAACGCAATCATTTTAACCGCTTTATTCACAGTTCGCATATGAGTGATTGGGCAGAGGTTTAACAAGGGATTGAATTATGACAGCAAAACAAGGCGCTTTTACTGAAATACCGGTGGTGAATGTTGAAGGGCTATTTAGTGATAGCCTGGAGCAGCGCAAAGAAGTGGCTCAGGCAATGGGCAAAGCGGCCAGTGAAGTGGGATTTTTATATGTGATCGGTCATGGAATTCCGGCTGAAACTATCGCCGGACTGCGTCAGGCCGCGAAACGGTTTTTTGCCCAGCCGTTTGATAGCAAAATGCAGTATTACATTGGCAGCTCTAAAACCCACAAGGGCTTTGTGCCTGAAGGGGAAGAGATTTACGGAACCGGTAAACCGGATAACAAAGAGGCTTACGATGTTGGTTTCCCCGCACCTAAAGATAACCCGTATGTGCTGACTAATACCCCGTTGATCGGTGAAAATGAGTGGCCGGATCTGGCAGATTTTCGCGAACCGGTACTGGCGTACTACAACACGGTGTTTGCTCTGGGACGCAAACTATTTTCTGGCTTTGCGCTCGCACTGGGGCTGGACGAGGATTACTTCGAAGAGATGGTGACATGCCCGCCGGCTAAGCTGCGTCTTATTCATTATCCGTTTGATGAAAAGGTTCAGGATCGTCCGGGTATTGGTGCTCACACAGACTATGAATGCTTCACTATGTTGCTGCCGGACCAACCTGGCTTGGAAGTGATGAATGAAGAGGGTGAGTGGATTGATGCGCCACCATTCAGAGAGGGAGCAGAAGAAGCGCTGGTGATTAATATTGGCGATATGCTGGAAGTACTGACAGCCGGACAGTTTGTTGCGACCTCTCACCGGGTACGTAAAGTCGCGCATGAGCGTTACTCTTTTCCGCTGTTTTTTGCCTGTGATTACGACACTTTGGTTAAACCGTTACCGCAGTTTGATGACGGTAAGCATCAGTACAAGGAGCTGAGTATTGGTGAACATATGTATAGTCAGGCACTGCAAACCTATCGTTATTTGCGTGAAAAAATGGCAAATGGTGAATTAACGTTACCGGAAAGAGCCACCGGGGTTGCTACGTTCGGACATCTGAAAAAGCATAATAAAGGTTGAATATCAAAGAGTGAATCTTAACGGCAAAGGCCGTTTAACATCCTCATTATTATAAGTTTATTTGTATATATATTTACTTTTTACATTGAGTCACAAAGGAAGATAAATCATGGAAAGAATCAACAAACTATTGGTATCAGTGCTACTGACCACTTCGCTGGGAATGGCTTCTAATGCCGCTATGGCACAAACGACCATCAATGAGGGTAAGCTGGTGGTGGGGATGGAGGTCAGCTATCCACCATTCGAATCGTATGAAGGCGATAAAGTTGTCGGATTTGATCCGGAACTGAGTGCGCTGCTGGCTGACAAGATGAGTCTGGGACACAGTTTTAGTGATAATAAATTTACCGGCCTGATTCTTGGTCTGACATCGAAAAAATTTGATGCAGTGATTTCCGGTATGTACATCATTCCGGATCGTCTTAAAAAAGCCGATGCCATTCCTTATGCCCGCACCGGTGCTTCTATTCTGGTCAATAAAGGCAGTGACGTGACTCCGAAAACAGAGCACGATTTATGTGGTGTTAAGGTCGGTTTGCAACAGGGGACTACCTGGGTTAAGGCTCTGAATTCCTTATCCGACAGTTACTGTAGTGCAAATGGTCTAGAGCCGATTCAGGTACTGGAATTTCCATCGGCGCCAGAAGTGACTCAGGCGCTGTTGTCACGCAATGTTCAGGCTCAGCTTGAAATTGCCGGTGCAGCTCAGATGTTTGTTGAACGCACCAAAGGTCGGGTTGAAATTAGCTCACCGGAACTGGTTTTCCCACAAACGCTTGGCATTTATGTCAGCAAAGATAACCCGGCACTGAAGAGTCAGTTGCAGACTGCGATGGCTGAAATCAAAGCTGATGGTTCTTACTACGATCTGATTCATAAATACGAACTGACTCCGGTAGAGGAGTAATGCAGCGGGCCCCGGATGTTGTCCGGGGTCTATTTCGTTGCAATACGCCCAGTCGTTCCGATTGGGCGGTGTTACCCGTAAAAAGCTGTCGGAGTTAGAGTATGAGTTTAGATTGGGATTATTTCTTTTCGCTGTTTACCATGTCTGCGTTTTATGACGCGTGCGTGACGGTGATCATTCTGAGCACCTTATCCTGGGCACTGGGTGCAGTACTGGGTTTTGTGGTTGCTTGTGCCAAGTTATCAGAGAAAAAATGGCTGTCTGTGCCTACCGGATTGTATGTCTGGTTCTTCCGTAGTGTTCCGCTGCTGGTTGTGCTGGTATTTGTTTATAACATGCCGCAGCTGTTTCCCTCGACCGGTGCTTATCTTGGTGTGCCTTTTATTGCCGGTCTGGTCAGTCTGGTTGTGACCGAGTCGGCCTATATGGCGGAGATTCATCGCAGTGGTCTGCTGTCGGTTGCTAAAGGTCAGCGTGAAGCCGGCCACGCATTGAGTATCGGGTTTCTTGGTATTCAGCGAATTATTGTGATACCGCAGGCGATCCGGGTTTCAATGCCCGCGATGATCAATGAGTTCGTTACCATTATTAAACTGAGCTCTCTGGTATCGGCTATCTCGTTACCAGAACTGCTGCAAACTGGCCAGCGTCTCTATTCACAAAACTTTCTGGTCATGGAAACTCTGCTGGCTGTTGCGGTGTATTACGTAGCGATTGTCACCATTTTCGGCTCGGTGCTGCACTGGGCGGAAAAGAAAATGGATATACCTTCCCGCGCGCCAGAAACCCTATCTGATCATCAGTGTGAGCAGTTACGCCGTGATGCTGCTGCCGTGGTTCGTCCTTTGTTGCCACAGGCGCAAAAAGGTGCACCTAATGCGCTAGAGTTGCAGGGTATTACCAAATCTTATGGCAAGCATCAGGTGTTAAAATCGATTGATTTGACAGTGAAACCAGGTGAAGTTTCTTAGTCTTATTGGTCCTTCCGGCTCAGGTAAGACAACGTTGATCCGCACCATTAATGATCTGGAATCGATAGATGGCGGCGAGATAGTGTTGTATGGTGAGGACTACATTAAAGGCGGGGTGGTTGCCAATAAACGCCGGGTTCGCGAAGGCATCAAACGTATTGGTATGGTATTCCAGTCTTTTAATCTATTCCCTCATAAAACCGCCCTGCAGAACGTGATGATTGCCCCGCGCTATCATGGCAAAAACAGCAGCCACGAAGAAGCTAAAAAGCAGGCCCTGTATCTGTTGGATCGGGTCGGGTTACTGGCTCATGCGGAAAAATATCCGCATCAACTTTCTGGTGGTCAGCAGCAGCGAGTGGCGATTGCACGTTCACTGGCGATGTCGCCGGATATCATGTTGTTTGATGAACCAACCTCAGCACTGGACCCTGAGATGGTCGGTGAGGTGCTCAAGGTTATTCAGGATCTGGCTAAAGAGGGGATGACGATGATCATTGTCACCCACGAAATGGACTTCGCGCTATCGGTCTCTGACCGGGTAATTATGATGGAAAACGGTATTGTGCAGGTTGATGCGCCGCCAAGCGAGATTCTCGGCCAGCAAGATAGCGAGCAATGTTTTGAACGTATTAAGGAATTTATGGGGAGAGCGGCATAATGGACAGCCAGGAAAAGCAGTTACGACAGGACTTGGCTGCAGCATATCGCCTTGCCGCTATGCTGGGCTGGGAAGATACCCTATATACCCATTTTTCTGCGCGCCTACCCGGAGAAGGGGAGCCACGATTTTTGATTAACCCGTTCGGCCTGATGTTTGATGAAGTCACCGCCAGCAGCCTGATTATTGTTGATGCAAATGGTCAAATTGTCAGCGGTGATGCCAAATACAATCCGGCCGGTTTTACGATTCATAGTGCTGTGCATATGGCTCGCGATGATGCGCATTGTGTCATTCACACGCACACATTAGCCGGTATGGCCGTCGCGGCCTGTGAAAAAGGGCTACTCAACGTCAATCAGATAAGCGCTGAGTTTCACGACCAACTGGGTTATCACGATTATGAAGGTGTGGCGTTTAATCTTGAAGAGCGCAGCCGCATTCAGCAGTCTCTGGACAACAATATGGCGCTGATATTGCGCAATCATGGTTTACTCAGTGTCGGAGAAACGGTAGCGGATGCGTTTCAGGTCATGTTCTACCTAAACAAAGCGTGTGAAATTCAGCTTGCGGCAGCACAGATGTCGGGGATTTCGAACATCTCTTTGATCCCGGCCAAACTGGCGGATTACGTTTCTGGTCAGTTTAAAAAGGTGGCCAGTGAGCGGCAAATTGTCTGGCAGGCGTGGTTACGAAAGCTGGATCGTCTCGACCCTTCTTATAAGGAGTAATGATGACCAATCCCGTAGTACTGATTGCTACCAATGACCCGCATTACGGTGAGAAACTACGTCAATGTGCGGTAAGTACAGTCTCTGATGTCGACTGGGTATTCCCCGGAGAGAAAGCGGCCCTCAATGCCAGTGTTGCCGCTTGCTGGTATCCACAGAGCGATTTGGTGACTCAGTACCCCGCATTGCGCTGTCTGCATTCTGTCGGTGCTGGTAGTGACAATCTCGGCTCTCTGCTCAGTACTGACCTGGAGGTACGACGTATTGTCGACCAGGAGCAGAAAGTTGGTATGTTTGAGTATATTCTGTGGGGAATTCTTTATTATCAGAGAGATATGGACCGTTATTTAACAGCACAACATTCCCGGCAATGGCAGGCATTCCATCAGCGTCGAGCATGTGATACTCGGGTTGGTATTCTCGGCTTGGGAGAGATAGGTGGCTATGTGGCTTGTTGTCTGGCGGAGATGGGTTATCAGGTCAGCGGCTGGTCCAGAAACCGCGAAAAGATTACGCGGCGTTCAGTCTTACTCTGGTGTTAATGACGTGAACACTATGTTGGGTGATCTGGATATACTGGTGAATCTGCTGCCACTCAATGAGCAAACCGAGGGCATTCTCAATAGAGCTTTATTGTCACGTTTGCCAAAGCGGGCTGCTCTGATTCACTGTGGGCGAGGCGCACAGTTGGTTGAACAGGATTTAATTGATCTTTTGGATCATGAGCAATTACGCGGTTCGATACTGGATGTGTTTGCGATCGAACCATTACCAGAGTCCAGCAATCTTTGGTCGATGGATAAAGTGCTCGTCACCCCCCACATTGCTTCCAGTGCTAGTATCCCCCAAATTGTCAGGCAAATTTCCGCGACAGCCAGTGAATTAGCACAGCAGGAAAATCGTTGACCCGTGTTGTGTGTTTTTAGGGGTGATGTTAATCACAAAAACTGTTAGAATCCGATTACTTTGAAAAGTTGGCCAGTGCCAACTTTTCGCTTATTTACAATCCAACAACTTGGGATTCCCTGTGCTAACGACTGCAAACATCACCATGCAATTTGGCGATAAGCCATTATTTGAAAATATCTCGATTAAATTTGGTAATGGTAACCGTTACGGCCTGATCGGTGCGAACGGTTGTGGTAAATCCACGTTTATGAAAATCCTTGGCGGTGAACTGGAGCCGTCTTCTGGTTCGGTTTCAAAGGATCCGAATGAACGTATGGCCAAACTTGGTCAGGATCAGTTTGCCTTCGAAGCATTCACTGTTATCGATACAGTAATTATGGGTCACAAAGAGTTGTGGAAGGTAAAAGAAGAGCGCGATCGTATCTATGCTTTACCTGAAATGTCAGATGAAGATGGTATGCGTGTTGGCGATCTTGAAACTGAATTCGCTGAGATGGACGGTTACTCGGCAGAAGCACGTGCCGGCGAGCTGCTGCTTGGCCTGGGTATTCCGGAAGCGCAACACTTCGGTCTGATGAGTGAAGTGGCTCCTGGTCTGAAACTGCGTGTGCTGCTGGCACAGGTGCTGTTTGCTGAGCCAGAGATTCTGCTGCTTGACGAACCAACCAACAACCTGGACATGCACACCATCGCCTGGCTGGAGCAAACTCTGCTGGCGCGTAACTGCACCATGATCATTATCTCGCACGACCGTCACTTCCTGAACACCGTATGTACGCATATGGCGGATCTGGATTACGGTGAACTGCGTCTGTTCCACGGTAACTACGACCAGTACATGATTGCTGCAGAGCAAGCCCGTGAGCGTCTGCATGCGGATAACGCGAAGAAGAAAGCACAGATTGCTGAACTGCAAACCTTCGTAAGCCGCTTCTCGGCTAACGCATCAAAAGCGAAACAGGCGACGTCACGTCAGAAGCAACTGGATAAAATCCAGCTTGATGAAGTGAAGCCGTCCAGCCGTCAGTCTCCGTTCATTCGTTTTGAGCAGGAAAAAGAGCTGTTCCGTAATGCACTGGAAGTCGAAGGTCTGAAACAGGGTTACGAAGAAAACATTCTGTTTAACGGCGTGAACCTGATGGTTGAAGTGGGTGAGCGTATCGCCATCATCGGTGAAAACGGTATCGGTAAATCGACTCTGCTGAACACTCTGGCTGGCGCGATGGATCCGATGGCGGGTATGATCAAATGGTCTGAAAACAACAACATCGGCTTCTATGCTCAGGACCACGCTCACGACTTCAGTGAAGATATGTCTCTGATTGACTGGATGGGACAGTGGAAGAAAGACGGTGATGACGAGCAGACCGTGCGCGGTATTCTGGGTCGTATGCTGTTCTCACAAAACGATATCAAGAAATCGGTAAAAGTGATTTCTGGTGGTGAACAAGGTCGTATGCTGTTTGGTAAGCTGATCATGCAAAAGCCAAACATCCTGCTGATGGACGAACCAACCAACCACATGGATATGGAATCGATTGAAGCCCTGAACCTGGCGCTGGAAAACTACAAAGGCACACTGCTGTTTGTTTCTCATGACCGTCAGTTCGTATCATCGATTGCAACGCGCATCATCGAGATCACCAAAGAAGGTGTGAACGATTTCCACGGTACTTACGATGAGTATCTGGCTAAACAGGGCCTGACTGGCTAATGACGGTTTAACACCGTTCAAGCCAAAAATTATTGGAACCACCGCATAACGCGGTGGTTTTTTTATGGACGTTTCCAAACTGTCTGGTTATCGGGGTGTGTTTTGGTAGCAGCATCTCAAGCGCGATCGACTACACTTTTGAGCATAGATTCACAAAGAGGTCATCCGGCTCAGGGCCGGGGATGGAGGCGGCATTGGACGCGCAAACTCTTGCATCACATGTTTTTTTGCTGGTGGCAGGGCTGCTGATACTGTTGCTGACAGTTTCGGTGGTTTATCAAGCCGGGCAGTATCGGCGGCGAGATCGTCTGGCGCACAGTTATTCACGTCAACGCGTGCTGTGGCAGGCGCAATTCAAGCAAGATGTGTCTGCATTCAGCGCATTGGCGATGAAGCATTACTACAGCGTAAAAGATTTAGACCGTTTGCTGGCTGAGAAAGTCTTTGCTCAGGATGTGCGAGAATTGAATCAGCTGCGGGTCCGGGTGCGTCTCAGCCTCGACCCTTATCAAACCATCGATAGTGATGATACCAAGTTGATCCGTAGTATGCGCCGGGTCATCGTCCATTTTGAAACCCAGCACTATGAGGGGCTGGATTATGAACTGTTGCGCATTGAGCGTTGTGCGCAGCGCATTCTGCATCAGGAGCGGCACAAATCTTCACGCCTGGCGCGCTTCGGCACTATAGAGCCGGATACTACGGCGGGCAACTCACCACGTTTCCTGAAGCCGGACTCAATCTCTCCTGGCTCAGAAGGCCAGTGGTGCATTCTCTTTGACTTCCTTCATCACGAAAAAGGTGCGGATTTGACGCACGCCGGGCAGAGCCAGCAAATGATTGGCGTGCAGTTGATTGAAGTTGGCCATATCCTTCACGCGGATTTTGATGAAGTAATCAAACTCACCAGCAACCAGCTGGCAGTCAATGATCATTTTGAGTTTCACAATCGCCGCTTCAAACTCAGCAAAGCTTTCCGGGGTTGAGCGGTCCAGCACCACTCCGACGATAACCAGAGCCCCCAGGTCAATATCGGCCGGATTCAATTCCGCGCGCACTGATTTTACCACGCCTTGTTTAAATAGCCTGTCTACCCGGCGGTGACAGGTCGCGGGACTGATGTTAGCCAAATCAGCCAGTTCAGCGTTGGTCTTGCGCCCGTCCTGCTGCAACAGTTGCAGTAGCTTGCGATCGGTCTTATCTAATGAAATGCCCATGAAAGAATCTTCCATAATATTCCTATATATGTATTTTATTTAAACACTAATGGGTATTTATGGGAATATTTGATTAAAAATAACTCAAAATTAGAAAGCACATTTCTCGTGGGTTTGGGTAGTCTGTATCCATAGACGGCAGAAAGTTTCTGCTGATGAAATCGGAATCAGGCGACAATAAGGAGATTGCCCATGAATCTGGAAAAGTTTGAACGTTACCCGCTAACTTTTGGTCCAACCCCAATTGAAAAGCTGAGTCGTTTGTCTGAGTTTCTCGGTGGCGATGTCGACATTTATGCCAAGCGTGAAGACTGTAACTGTGGCCTGGCGTTTGGTGGCAACAAAATTCGTAAACTGGAGTACATTGTACCGGATGCGATTGCTTCTGGTGCTGATACCCTGGTTACCATTGGTGGTGTGCAGTCTAACCATACCCGCTTAGTGGCCGCAACCGCTGCGAAAATTGGCATGAAGTGCCGCCTGGTACAGGAAAGCTGGGTACCGTTTCAGGATGCGGTTTACGACCGGGTCGGTAATATTCTCATGAGCCGGGTGATGGGTGCTGAGGTTGAACTGGTCAATGACGGCTTTGACATCGGCATTCGCGAAAGTTGGAAAAATGCGTTGGCGGATGTGGAAGCGAAAGGGGGGAAACCTTATCCGATTCCTGCCGGTGCCTCTGAACACAAATACGGTGGCCTGGGCTATGTTCAGTTTGCTGAAGAAGTCCGTCAGCAGGAAGAAGAGATGGGCATCAAGTTCGATTACATCGTCGTGTGTACTGTAACGGGTTCAACTATGGCAGGTATGGTGGTGGGCTTTGCTGCTGACGGTCGTGCGCGTAATGTCATTGGTATTGATGCGTCGGCAACGCCGGAACAAAACCATGCTCAGGTACTGCGTATTGCTCAGAATACGGCTGATTTAGTTGAATTATCGACGCCAATCACCGAAGAAGACATTGTCATCATAGATGATTACGCCTACCCGGAGTACGGTGTGCCATCGGAAGAGACCAATGAAGCGATCCGTATCGCGGCCCGTACCGAAGGGATGATGACGGATCCTGTTTATGAGGGTAAATCGATGCAGGGTCTGATTGATCTGACCCGTAAAGGCTTCTTCCCGAAAGGTTCAAAAGTTCTTTATGCCCACCTGGGCGGCGTACCTGCTATCAACGCTTACAGCTACATCTACCGTAACGGTTAACATTAAACCTTAGTTAAAGCTGACATAATTATTTAAGGCCTCGCTGAGCGAGGCTTTTTGCGTTGGCTTTATTTTATTCGATATAGTAGATTTAATGCTCTATTAAAGATAAGTGGTAATGTTTATCATTACTTCTTTATGACGGTGTAAATAAATTTTTTCTTTGTGGGTGTATGAATTTATTTTTAAATAACAATCATAGTGAAATAATTTTTCACCGGTTTGGTTCCAGCTGGTTAATTAAAAAGTCGAGCACAGATTGCACCGCTTTGGGGAGCGTTCTGCCCGCTAAAACTTGTAATTCAATATTTCTCAATCCCATTGCTTTATCGGTAATCGGGATGGCTTTCATCCGGCCATTTTTGATCAGCTGCCGGACGGATATTTCTCCGGACAGGGAGACTCCCGCTCCGTTGATCACAAACTGATTCAGCGCTGACATATAAGAACTGACCAGCGCAGGCTCATAGGTAAGCTGCTGTTGGCTGACGCAAATATCAAACAGTTGGCGCAGGGTCGTATTCGGATAAGGAATCGCAATCGGGTAGGCGAGCAACTGGGCAATACTGATGCGCTTTTTAGTGGCTAAAGGGTGTTCCGGATGGACGATGGCATGAATCGGCGCTGGCTGGGTGTGCACGACCCGGATATCTGCTATCGGATTGAGGCTAAACGCAATACCAATGTCAGCATCGCCGTTACGAATCGCCTCTGAAACTTCAATTGGCGGGTAAACTTCTAATTTAAAATGAATTCTCGGAAAGAATTTCTGATAGCTACTGATCACGTTGGGCAGAAATTCCATTGCAAACCCTTCTGTTGTTGCGATGGTGACCTGACCTTTTTGCAGCCCCTCTAACGCTTCTATTTCTCCCAGAACCCGGTCTGTCTCCAGTATCACTTTACGTGCGTAAACCGTCAGAAGCTCACCGGCGGTACTTAATACCATACCGCGCGGGCGGCGCTCGAACAGGGGCGTACCGAGTAAATCTTCCAGTCCGGTAATTTGCCTGCTTATGGCGCTGGTTGCCACATTAAGGTGCAACGAGGCTTCGCTGATCGAGCCGCAACGGGCGACTTCAAGAAAGTATCGTAACGACGGCGAAGTAAGCTGGTGAACGGCTGCCATAAAGTTTTCCTCTCTACAGGTCAGGTGGTTGCCGGGTTAGTTCTTGATAAAGCAATATGTTTGCCAAAACGGCAATGGAATATTGCTAATTCTCTAATTGTGGCAATTGAGAGTTTTAACTAGCATGAATTTAAAGGTTATTAAAAAGGAGTTGATGAAATTACAGATTCAGGGATGCTGTGTATTAATGCAGTTAAAGGCTGAGTGGTGAATGATGATGTGTTTCATAACCTGAAGTGGAATAAATATTGCTGATGTTCTCGATAGCAAGATAAAATTAAATGTTATGGAATGCTTTATCGAAAATATCAGTGAACAACTTGTCGATGATTTTATATTAAGTATAAGGATGTGCTTATGTGGTTTCCAAGAAAATTAATCTCTCTGGCTGTAACCGGTGTGCTGGCACTGAGTTCGCACAGTGCTCTGGCCAACAAATCCGATGATACGTTGGTGTTTGCCTCCAACAGCTGGCCGGAAAATATCAGCCCGTACCACAACAATTTGCGCGAAGGGACGGTATTAGGGCATCTGGCCTGGGATACCCTGGTATATCGGGATCCGGCCACGGGCAATTACCTCCCTATGCTGGCGACCGAATGGGAATGGAAAGATTCCACCCATCTGGTGTTCAAGTTGCGTCAGGGGGTGAAATTCCAGAACGGAGATGACTTTACTGCTGATGACGTCGCGTTCACCTTCAATTACGGCCTTTCTCCCGACTCTAAAGTCGTCACACTGCAAAACATCAACTGGATTAA
The DNA here is from genome assembly GCA_039696685.1 of Vibrio sp. CDRSL-10 TSBA. Classification (NCBI taxonomy): domain Bacteria; kingdom Pseudomonadati; phylum Pseudomonadota; class Gammaproteobacteria; order Vibrionales; family Vibrionaceae; genus Vibrio; species Vibrio sp. CDRSL-10 TSBA. The sequence goes on from CP155566.1 coordinate 1,485,770, forward strand.
ACAAGTCAACAAAATCGACGCTTACACAGTCGAATTCGAACTCAAACAACCTTTCCCCGCCGCTTTAGAATACCTCTCTGGCCCGCTGCCGATTTATCCGGAAAAATACTTTAAACAAGTCGGGCTAGCCGGCTTCAACAACGCGCCGATTGGCACAGGACCTTACCAGATCACCAAGGTCACCAATGGTGAATCGCTGGAGATGAAGCTCAATCCGAATTACTTCGCTGACAGCCCAATCAAGCAACCGAGTATTGGTCACCTTAAGTTTGTTCTCATCCCGGACCCGGACACCCAGATTGCCCAGTTAATGACGGGGCAAATTGACTGGATTTGGCGTGTGCCGTCGGATCAGGCCGAGCAATTGAAAATGATGCCGAATTTGTCAGTGCTGAGCAGTGAGACCATGCGGGTAGGCTATCTGACCCTGAACAGCCTGGGCACAGACTCAGAAGATTCGCCGTTCAAGAAGCTCAAAGTACGTGAAGCGGTCAACTACGCGATCAACCGGGATGGTCTGGCGCATGAATTAGTGCGCGGCGGAAGCCGTCCGCTGTATACGCCGTGTTTCCCTGAGCAGTTTGGTTGTGAAGAATCGGCGGCCAAGCATTATGAGTACAGTCCGGAAACCGCGAAGAAGTTGCTGGCAGAAGCCGGTTACCCGGATGGCTTTGAAACCGATATTTACGCATATCGCGATCGCGAATATGCCGAAGCCATCATTGGCGACCTGCGCAAAGTGGGCATCAAAGCGAAACTCAAATACATGAACTATGCGGCGCTGCGTGATTCACTGCGTGCCGGTAAAGTGCCGATGTCGTTCCAGACCTGGGGGTCATACTCGATCAATGATGCTTCCGCTATGGTCAGTGTCTACTTCAAAGGCAGCGCCGATGATGGTGACAAAGATGCTCAGGTCAAAGAGTGGCTGGAGATTGCCGACACGTCCATCAAACCGGAAGAGCGTATTGAGTACTATCAGAAAGCGATTTCCCGTATCACGGAAAATGCTTACTGGGCGCCGATGTTCTCTTTCACCAGTAACTACGCGTTTACCTCAGACCTGAATTTTACCGCCTATCCGGATGAACTGCCGCGCTTCTGGGAAGCGAGCTGGAAGTAAGCTTACTGTGGGCTGCGCTATTTTGTGAATGCGCAGCCCTGATATCACACGCTTCATTTAATTCATCATGTCTGTGATGGAACAGGGAGGTTCATCATGTTGGGATACTGTATACGCCGCTTTCTTATGGCGCTCAGCGTCGCACTGACCGTTTCCGTGGTCTGTTTTATGTTACTTCATCTTTCGGGAGATCTGGCAACCGCCATCGCCGGACCGGAAGCCACTTCCGAACAAATCGAGCAGATCCGGGTCCAGTTCGGGCTGGATCAGCCGATGACGCTGCAATACTTCAATTGGTTATGGGGCGCGCTGCAACTTGACTTTGGTGAGTCCTACTATTTTACCAACTCGGTTATTGAGCTGATCAGTGAACGCTTGCCAGTGACGTTGTCACTGGGTGCAATCGCGCTGGCGGTTGCAACCCTGGTTGCCATTCCGCTCGGCGTGATTGCTGCTATCAAACAGGATACCTGGATTGATCGTCTGGCGCTGATGATTGCGGTGTTTGGTCAGGCGATGCCGAGTTTCTTCTTTGGTCTGGTATTGATCATCATCTTTGCCGTCAATCTGCACTGGTTACCGGCCGGTGGCTCAGGCACCTGGCAGCACTATATTCTGCCGGCCATTGCTCTCGGCTATTACGCCACGCCGTCGATTATGCGCCTGACCCGTACCGGAATGCTGGAAGTGCTTGGTTCGGATTATATCCGCACCGCACGGGCCAAAGGCATCAGTGAAACCCGGGTGGTGGTCAAACATGCGCTGCGCAATGCAGTTATTCCTGTGGTAGCGCTGATGGCGGTGGAACTGGGTTTTATGCTTGGCGGTTCGATTGTGATTGAGTCTGTGTTTTCGTTGCATGGTCTTGGTCAGCTGGCGTGGGATTCCATTGCCCGTAATGACTATCCGGTGGTGCAGGCTATCGTGTTACTGATTGCGGTGTTTTATATCGTACTGACGTTTCTGGCTGACCTGCTTAATGCCATGCTTGACCCTAAATTACGCTTTGCTTAACGGGAGGTTAAGGTGAGTACTATGACGCTAATATCATCAATGAGTTCGTCTTTACCTGAGGTGCCGGCATGGCGCAAAGGTCTGAATAAAATCCTCGGCCATCACAGCCTGGCGCTGGGTGCGGGCATACTGCTTATTGTGGCGTTAGGTGCGTTATTGGCACCGCTGATTGCACCGCACGACCCGTATGCCCAGGATGTTACCCAGCGCATGATTCCACCGGTCTGGAATGAAAAGGGCAGTTGGGAACATATTCTCGGCACCGATAAACTGGGGCGTGATTACTTCAGCCGCCTGCTGTACGGCGCGCAAATCTCGCTCACGATTGGTCTGGCTGCGGCAGCAATCTCCGGTCTGATCGGTACCGTGATGGGCGTTCTGGCCGGCTACTTTGGCGGCCGTACCGACGCGGTGATCAGTTACCTCATCACCACGCGTCTGGCAATGCCGGTGATTCTGGTCGCACTAGCGATGGCTTCCCTGGTAGGGGGATCTCTGGAAATTGTGATTGTGCTGCTTGGTCTGCTGTTGTGGGACCGGTTTGCGGTGGTGGCCAGAGCGACGACCCAGCAACTGCGTGAAGCGGAGTTTATCGCTTCCGCCAAAGTGCTCGGCGCATCAACGCCCTATATTCTGACCCGTGAATTGCTGCCGAATATCCTCAGCCCGCTGATTGTAGTGGCGACTCTGGAAATGGCGCATGCGATTTTGCTCGAAGCCACGCTGTCATTTTTGGGTTTAGGCGTTCAGCCGCCGCTGCCTTCCTGGGGCTTAATGGTGGCGGAGGGTAAATCTTATATGTTCTTTCAGCCCTGGGTGATTGCCATTCCCGGTATCGCACTGATGATTCTGGTCCTGGCGATTAACCTGGTTGGTGACGGTCTGCGTGACCTCAATGCGCCGCAAAACCGCAGCTAACAGAGCAAGGACGAAAGGGAGAAATACGATGGAACCGATACTGAATGTTAAAGGACTGACCGTTTCACTACCCACGGCCAACGGCATGCTTAATGCGGTGCGCGGGATTGATCTGACGGTTAATAAAGGCGAAATGTTGTGTATTGTCGGTGAATCTGGCTGCGGTAAGTCGATGACGTCCATGGCGCTGATGGATTTATTGCCTAAGCGCGCCCGGTGCAGTGCCGAGAGCTTGAATTTTGCTGGTCACGACCTGCTGACGATTGGCAAAAAGGAACGTAATGCGCTGCGCGGTCTGCGTATGTCGATGATTTTTCAGGAGCCGATGACCTCGCTCAATCCGTCTTACAAGCTGGGCGATCAGCTGTGTGAAGGGATTCTCGCTCATAAAAACGTGACCAGACAGCAGGCGCGTGAGCGGGCGATTTATCTGCTGGAAACGCGCCGGGGTACCGATGCCGGAAGAGCGGCTGAACCAGTATCCGCATCAGCTGTCAGGCGGGTTGCGTCAGCGGGTGATGATCGCCATGGCGCTGATGTGTGAACCCGACCTGATTATCGCCGATGAGCCGACCACGGCGCTGGATGTCACTATTCAGGCTCAGATCCTCAAGCTGATCCGCGAGCTGCAACAGGAGTTTGGTACAGCGGTGATTTTCATTACCCACGATCTGGGCGTGGTCGCGCGGATTGCCGACCGGGTCGCGGTGATGTATGCCGGACAAGTGGTGGAAACCGCTTCGACCGAGCAAATTTTTACCTCGCCGCAGCATCCTTATACACAGGGGCTGGTCAACTGTATTCCGATTCCCGGTAAAACCAAACCGGGCGAGACATTAGCGACCATTTCCGGCGTGGTGCCGAGCCTTATTGGTAAACAGACCGGTTGCGCGTTTGCTAACCGTTGTCCGAGTGCATGCGCGCAGTGTTCGCAGCAGGATTTCCAGCTGGCTTCGGCTGGCGGCGAACACTGGGTACGTTGTATCAATCAGACTTACCCGATTCAGGAGGCGTCATAATGGATTATGCTCTGGAGCTGTGCAATCTGACCCGTCACTTCGACATCAAGAAAGGGATGTGGAAAGAGAAAACCCGCTTTACCGCGGTCAATGAGGTCTCATTGCGTATCAAACCCGGCGAAGTGGTTGGCCTGGTCGGGGAATCGGGATGCGGTAAAAGTACCCTGGCGAAGATGATTCTCGGTCTGCTGCCACCCAGTGACGGTGATGTACTGATCGAAGATAAACAGATCGATCTCAACGATCGTCTGGCGTTGGCGAAAGTAATTCAACCTGTGTTTCAGGACCCGTACTCTTCGCTCAATCCGCGCAAAAAGATTGCCGACATTATTCGCCTGCCGCTGCAGCTGCACAACATCGGTAACCGCAGTGAGCAGGACCAGCAAGTACTCGACATTGCGCAGCGTGTCGGTTTGCCGGAGCGCTTACTCGACCAGTACCCGGGCCAGTTGTCGGGCGGTCAGCGTCAGCGTGTCGCCATCGCGCGGGCTTTGATTCTCAAACCGAAAATTCTGGTGTGTGATGAGCCGACCTCGGCGCTGGATGTGTCTGTTCAGGCGCAGATCCTCAATTTGCTGCTGGAGCTGAAACGCGAACTGGGGCTGACCTATCTGTTTATCAGTCATAACCTGGCGGTGGTTGAACACTTGGCTGACCGGGTGATGGTGATGTATCGCGGCGAACTGGTCGAGCAGGGCGATTGTGAACAAATTTTCCATCATGCACAGCATCCTTATACCCAGGCTTTGCTGGCCTCGATACTGACGCCGGATCCAAGCCTTGGTTTGCCCGACATCGAAAGCTGGCAGGAAGCCAGTTAATCAGCGACTTATTTAGTAAGCATTGATTCAGTCAGCATTGAATCAATCAAAATAGGTTCAGCAGTCCCTCAGGTCAGTGTGCTCAACCTGACCTGATCGCTTTCATCATTTAATTTCGATACCCGAACTACGGGATTTGCAGCCAACAGCGCTGCAGCTTCACGCAGGAAGGGTCTATATACGTCCGCTAAGGTGGGTGGGACGTACTACGCCTTCAAGGAGCCATTATGAGTCGTGAAAATGCGATTGAACACATCACTAAATACTTTGATTCAGGTAAATTCTTACAAGAGCTGAGCGCCCGGGTGGCGATCCGCAGTGAAAGTCAGACGCCTACGGGTTATCCCGCGTTAAGCGATTATCTGCGCGATGAAATGATCCCCTGTTTAACCGAGATGGGCTTTGTTTGCGAAGTGATGCCCAATCCGGCTTCAGACGATCCGGTCGCCTGGCCATTTCTGCTCGCCGAACGAATCGAAGATCCGGATAACATTACCCTGCTGACTTACGGCCACGGTGATGTGGTGCGCGGCTACGACGATGAGTGGCGCGAAGGTTTGCAGCCGTGGCAGGTGACGGTAGAAGGTAACTTTTGGTTCGGACGGGGTACGGCAGATAACAAGGGCCAGCACTCGGTTAACCTCGCGGCACTGAAAACTGTGCTGGAAACGCGCGGTAAACTCGGCTTTAACGTCAAACTGCTGCTGGAAATGGGCGAAGAAGCCGGCTCGCCCGGTCTGGCTCAGTTGTGTGCGCTCAATAAAGAGCGTCTGGCGGCCGATCTCTTCATTGCCTCAGACGGCCCGCGCGCCGGTGCTGAGCTGCCGACCGTGTTCTTAGGCTCGCGCGGCTCACTCAATTTTGACCTCAACATAAAACTGCGCGATGGCAGTCACCACTCCGGTAACTGGGGCGGACTGCTGTCGAAACGCCGCGACCCGACTGACCCATGCCTGGGGCTCGCTGGTGGATGAAAACGGCCGTATTCTGGTACCGGGGCTGTTGCCGGATTCGCTGCCGGAGGCGGTAAAAAAAGCGGTGCAGAATATACCGGTGGGTCAGGGCCCGAACGATCCGCAAATTTGTCTCGACTGGGGTGAGCCTGGTTTGTCGCCGGCAGAGCGCGTGTTCGGCTGGAATACTCTCGAGATCTTATCGATGAAAGCCGGTAACCCGGAATCGCCGGCCAATGCTATTCCCGGTTCGGCGACCCTGCATGCCCAGATCCGTTACGTGGTGGGCAGTGACAGTAATCATTTCCTTGAGCACATCAAAGCGCATCTGCTGGAGAAGGGCTTTGATGATGTCGAAGTCAAAGCCGCCGGTGTGGTGCAGATGGAAGCGACCCGTCTTAATCCCGACGACCCGTGGGTTGACTGGATTCTTGATTCGGTGGCGCGCACGACCGGTAAGCAGCCGACCTTACTGCCGAATCTTGGCGGTTCACTGCCGAATGACTGCTTTGCCAAAACATTAGGTTTGCCAACGGTTTGGATTCCACATTCTTATCCGGCATGTTTACAGCACGGCCCTAATGAACATATGCTGGGCTCGGTTGCCAAAGAAGCGCTGCAAATGATGACCGGTGTGTTCTGGGAGCTGGCCGAAATCGGCAGCGGCATTAAGGAGAAGCGTAATGCAGCCTGAAGAAAAGATGAATTTTGTCGCGGCCTGGTTGCAGGAAAATCAGTCCCGCATGGTTGAGGTACTGGGTCAGATTGTGAATATCGACTCCTTCAGCCATGAGCCGGATGGCGTGCAGACCGTGCGCAACGTATTACAGCAGGTTCTGGAACAAAGTGGTATTAAGGTCACTGCGCTCGACGAACAGGACAGCCATGCGTTGTTTGCCTCAGTCGGCAGCGGCAGTGAGCAGAACATTTTTCTGACCGGGCATATGGATACCGTGTTTAAAGGCGGCACCGTCGCGCAGCGTCCGTTTCGGGTCGAGGGCAATCAGGCCTTCGGGCCGGGAGTGGCCGACATGAAATCCGGCCTGGTGATGAATGTGTTTGTGTTGATGGCATTTCATGAACTGAATGCTGTCGCGCCACTGCCGTTTCGGGTCAATCTGTTTTTTACCGCTGATGAAGAGATCGGTTCACCCAATGGCAGAACCCTGATTGAACAATATCTCAAACCGGCTACGGCGGTGTTTAATGCTGAGCCGGGACGGGTGTCCGGTAATGTGGTCAAATCACGTAAAGGTGGCGGCACCTATCAGATTGAGGTGACGGGCGTTGCTTCGCACTCCGGTGTCTCGCATCAGGACGGGGTGAGCGCGATTGAAGCTCTGGCGCGTATCATCAGCTCGATTCATCAGCTGACCGATTACGAGCAGGGCATTACCACCAATGTGGGTGTGATTGAAGGGGGAACTACGCCTAATACGGTCGCGCCGTTTGCTACCGCCAAAGTTGATGTGCGTTTTATGCGTCTGGCTCAGGTGGCCGAAATCGAAGCCTTGCTGGCACAATGTGTCGCCGGTCACGGCTTACAGGGCGCCAGTGCGAGCATCAGTAAAATTGCCGGCTTTTTACCGTTTGAAGAGCATGCCAGTGAAAGCCTGCTGGCACTGTATAAGCAGCAGGCTGCCAATATTGGTTTGATTGTGGACGGGGAATTTACCGGCGGCTGCTCTGATGCCGGCTGGACATCGGCAATGGGTATTCCGACGCTTTGTGCCACCGGTCCTGTTGGCGCTTATGCGCATACTGAACGCGAAACGTGCTTTATCGATACCTTCGCGGAACGCGCAACTGTGGTCGCCCGTTGCTGTCTGACATTGTAGTGCTTACTCTGGTATTATCGTCACTCTGACCAGGTGGCTAGTACTCTTACTATATCGCGCTCAGGTGCACGTTGGTCGTGACCTGAGCGCGTGAGATCAAAAGGAAAGGAAATGAATCAGTCCGAGATTGAACAGTTAGTCAGTCGTTATCCCTTGGTAGAGCAGTTGATTCAGTTACAGGAAACCTGTTGGTTCAATCCTGCAGCGACAGACCTGCAGACGGCTTTGCCAGATGTGGGGCTGGATGCGGTTGATGTGAAACAGGCCAGTGATCGCCTGGCTCGCTTTGCCCCCTATCTGATGCAGGCGTTTCCCGATACCCGTGCCAGCCAGGGGATAATCGAATCGCCACTGACCGCGGTCAGCCAACTGCAACAGCGGTTGGTCGCGGAATCCGGTCTGTCAGCCATCGGCAAGGTGTATCTCAAACAGGACAGCCATTTACCGATCTCCGGCTCGATTAAAGCGCGCGGCGGCATTTATGAAGTGCTGACTCACGCCGAATCCCTGGCGTTGCAAGCCGGCTTACTCAACCTCAATGACGATTACAGCAAGTTGCTCTGTGACGAGTGCCGGGCGCTGTTTGGCCGCCATCGCGTCGCGGTCGGTTCAACCGGCAATCTCGGCCTGTCAATTGGGATCATGAGCGCGAAATTAGGGTTTGATGTCACGGTCCATATGTCCGCCGATGCCAGGGAGTGGAAAAAGCGTAAGCTGCGCTCGCATGGGGTCACTGTGGTCGAGTATGAGCAGGATTATGGTGTGGCGGTGGCACAAGGCCGCGCGGCAGCCGAAAGTGATCCTGATTGCTTCTTTATCGATGATGAAAACTCCACAACGCTGTTTCTCGGCTATGCGGTGGCGGGAGAGCGTCTCAAAGCTCAGTTTGATGAACGAGGCATTGTCGTCGATGCTGAGCATCCGCTGTTTGTTTATCTGCCATGTGGTGTAGGTGGCGGACCGGGCGGGGTCGCATTTGGCCTTAAACTTGCGTTTGGCGACCATGTGCACTGTATTTTCGTCGAACCGACCCATTCGCCAGCCATGCTGCTGGGCGTACACACTGGCCTGCATGACGGTATTTGCGTACAGGATATTGGGGTTGATAACAAAACTGCCGCCGATGGTCTGGCGGTCGGACGTCCTTCCGGCTTTGTCGGCCGTGCCATGCAGCGTTTGATTGACGGTTACTACACCATCAGTGATGAGCACATGCTGACCTGGCTGAAAGCAGTCGACGCCAGTGAGCAGATTCAGATTGAACCTTCTGCGGCAGCGGCAGTGTACGGCCCGGTCGTGGTCAGTCGACACCCTGAGTATCTGCAAACCACCGGACTTAACACGGATAGCCTCGCGAAACAGTACCCATGTGATCTGGGCGACCGGCGGTGGTATGGTGCCTGCGGAGGAAATGGCGAAGTATCTCGCGTGATGCGGCAAGGATGCATTTATCTGAGAGTGCTATATCTCTAAGCGTGCTCCTCACCTGAGAAAGTCATTCACCCAGGAAAGCTATCCACCTGGTTGAATAATGAAGCCGTGGCCCGCTTAGTCCATAATGATGAGTAGTTTGAGCTATGAAATTAAGTCATGGCTCAGTTGCAAAGAATTCGATACTCATCACCGGGCCCACTCTGTAGATTGGCGCCAGATATAAAGGATACAGGGATCATTACCGTGCAAACACAAACCGTTTCGCTTCCACACCAAATTTTGAAAGGCAGTCATTGTCTGGATAACGTCTTTTCATCACTGAGTGATTCGCTGCAACGCGTGTTTATCGTGGCAGGCAAGACTGCGCTGTCTGTGACTCTGCCAACATTGCAACGCGTCAAGGGCAGCCGTGAACTAACAGACAGTTGGTACGGCGGTGAAGTGACGGAAGCGAACATGACGCGTCTCAGCGAGCAGGCGAAGCATGTTGGCGCCGATGTGATCTTTGCTATCGGCGGCGGTAAAGCGATTGATATGGGTAAATGGGTCGCTGATGACCTGCAACTGCCGGTGGTGACCATTCCAACGATCGCGGCAACGTGTGCGGCCTCTTCAACCGTAACGGTGATGTACGATGAATCAGGCCACTATGTGGGCATGAAGCAGCTGGCCAAGGCGCCGCTGTCTCTGGTGAACGATGCTGATATCCTGGCCCATGCGCCGCCACGCTGGTTATCTGCCGGCTTGGGTGACACACTGGCCAAACTGTACGAATTCCGTGCGATTGCCGATAACCTGCCTAAATGCAGCTTTAACTATTCCGCTTATTCAAATGGCCGTCTGTGTTATGACCTGATCCGTGATTACGGTGAGCAGGCGATGCAGGATAATGCCAAGCAACAAGCAAGCGATGCGCTGGAAGGTGCTGCTGATGCTATCGTACTGTTTGCCGGTTTCACTTCAATTATGGGCGTGGGCGATCACGTTGCCGCATCGCATGCGCTGTTTGACGGCTTTACCACCAACCCTAAAACCCGTGACTTTGGGCATGGCCTGCTGGTCGGTTTTGGTAACCTGGTACTGCAGGTGCTGGAAGGTCGTCCGGACGATGAAATCCGCGGGGAAATTGACCTGGCGAAACGTTGTGGGATTCCGGTGACTCTGGCTGAAATTGCTGAGCTGACGGAGACGGAGCTGTTTGATATCGCCACCGCATCAGTGAATACTTCAGATATGGGCAATATGCCACGTACGATTGCCGCGCAAGAGCTGGTTGACGCCATTCATTACGTGTCGGCATTGTCTAAATAGAGTGCATAAAATCATTGAAAAAAACCACCTGCGCTCAGGTGGTTTTTTGTTTCCGGGCTGTGCCAGACCGGCCAAATTTCAGGATGTCATTTTCTTTTCAGAATTACTCTATTTTTAATCGTCATGCTAAGTTCTATTTCTATATAGTGACTTTATTTTGAATAGTTGCTTCGTTGAAATAGATACTCTTAAAAAGTCCGGACCTTTGGATAGGCGGTGGTGTGGGGTTGGTTAAATTTGGAACCTACCTAACAGAATTATCAGCTGAAACAAAAGACTGGCATGTTTTATCCGATAACCATTAAACTTATCAATCATAAATATTCTTCCCTGACTGACTTTCAAAAGCTGTGTTTCATAACCGGTCATGGGCTAATATTGTTTCTATACCTTTGGCGTTTAAATAGGGCGAATATGTTTTTCAATAAGTCATTGCAAAAGGAAAACCAGCAACTGAGAGAATCTCTCTACTCTCTGGAACAGATGCGGGATAGCCTTGATACAGACATGATGCGAATCACCTTGGATACACAGGGGGATGTTGTATCAGTTAACCAACGCCTGCAAACAGATTTAGGGCTGACCGAGCAGACATTAGTTGGTAAACATTTGACTGACTTGGTGCCGCGGAATGCTCGTAATACGCCACACTTTAAGCGCATGAAAGCCGCTATTGAGCAGAAAGAGCATTGGAACGGCGCCTTACAGATTGAAAAGGGCAATGGTGATGATGCGTGGATACGCGTTATCCTGCAGCCTATAGTCAGTGGTAAAGGTAAGTTGGAACACTTTCTGATTTACGGCTCTGAGCTGACAAGGACCATCAAAACGTCCCGTGAGCACGAAGACATGCTCAAAGCGTTGAATCGTTCGACAGCGGTGATTGAGTTTTCCCTTGATGGCACTATTTTACGCGCTAACGATAACTTTTTACGTACCATGGGTTATCGCAGTAATGATCAGATCGCTGGTAAACACCACCGGATTTTCTGTGAATCACAAGAGGTGAACTCCTCATCGTACAAAGAGTTCTGGCGTAAACTGGCTTCGGGGCAGTTTGTATCTGATCGTTTCAAACGTATTGACAGTCACGGACAGGTTGTATGGCTAGAAGCTTCTTATAACCCGATTCACAATTCAGAAGGCGAGCTGTATAAAGTGGTGAAGTTTCGCCACTGTGATCACCGATCTGGTTAATCAGGAAATAGCGGTGTCGGAAGCGGCGCAGATTGCTTTTGATGTATCAGAGATTACCGGTAAACAGACCGCGCAAGGCCAGCAGGTGGTGAGTACCACCATCGCCAAAATGGAAGCACTGGTGGCGCAGATGAAACAGGCCAGTGCAGCGATTGAGGCGTTGAACGAACAGTCTAAACGCATCGACGATCTGGTCACCAGTATCAGCGGTATCGCGGATCAGACCAATCTGCTGGCGCTCAATGCGGCCATTGAAGCAGCGCGTGCCGGCGAACAAGGGCGCGGGTTTGCTGTGGTCGCCGATGAAGTCAGACAGTTGGCATCACGCACGAACAGTACTACCGAAGAGATCAGTACCGTGGTGACCGAGAACCTGAAACGCACCCGCACTGCGGTGGAACTGATTGCCGCTTGCCAGTCTCAGGCTGGTGATACGCTGGAGTTGTCGACAGAGGCCGGACAGGTGATGGAAGACATTCAGCGTGGTTCGCAGCGGGTTGTGGATGCGGTCAGTCAGTTCAACCAGAAGCTGTAACGCCTGTCTGATTTAATTCATTAGTCAGCCCATCCGAATGTTCGGGTGGGCTGACTTTTATGCCGCCCACGAAATTTTACGCCGACTGTAAAAATAAGCATGGTGAGCCCAAATTGTTGTCACAATCGAAAGTGATAATTTGGTATACTCATCAGAACAACGTCATAGTTTGATACTGACTCATACATCCTTCTTATTTCCCCGTTTTTAAGCATGTATAGATAGTAGGACTGAAACTATGTTGTTTTCGATACTGGCAATTATTGCCGGATTCATTCTCCTGATGTGGAGCGCAGACCGATTTATCGAAGGTGCTGCAGTAAGTGCGCGTTATGCCGGCACACCGCCATTGGTGGTTGGGATGCTGGTGATCGGTTTTGGTACCTCAGCTCCTGAGATGGTGGTATCCGCGATGGCGGCACTCGATGGCAACCCTTCGCTGGCTTTGGGGAATGCACTCGGCTCCAATATCATCAACATCAGTCTTATTCTTGGTTTAACGGCCATGATAGCGCCGTTAGCTGTCCATTCGACTATTATTCGCAAAGAGTTGCCGATTCTGCTTTTGATTACTCTGGCGTTAGGCGTGATGCTGTGGGATCACAATATCAGCTCGTTTGAGGCCTGGGTGCTGCTGATTGCGTTTGTCAGTATTGTCGGTTGGTCGTTATTGAGTGCTTTGCGCTCTCGGAAAAGCCAACTACCGCCTGAAGTAGAACAGCAGGTGATGCCGCAATCTATGACCTTATCCCGCGCTATTTTCTGGCTCGTTACTGGTTTGGTGCTGTTGGTCGCCAGCTCTCGTATTTTAGTGTGGGGAGCGGTCAATATTGCGCAGCAACTGGGCGTCAGCGAACTGACGATAGGTCTGACGATTGTCGCTTTGGGGACTTCATTGCCGGAACTTGCGGCCTCGCTTGCCGCAGCGCGTAAAGGTGAGCATGACTTGGCTGTCGGTAACGTGGTAGGCTCAAACATGTTTAACTCGTTGGCCGTGGTCGGTATTGCCGGTGCCATCGAACCGATTTCTGGTGTTGGTGCGGAAATTTTCTGGCGTGACTGGTCATCGGTCCTGTTCTGTACGGCCTTGCTGCTCTTCACTGCGGTCAAAATTGGTAAAGCAAAAACCATTTCCCGTTTGGAAGGGGGAGTGTTCGTTCTGTGTTATTTAAGTTATAACATTTACTTGATTCAAGGCAGTGTTGGTTAGCACTGCTTAATGCTGGTGCCTGGTTTAGATATCCGGGCACTGTTTTAAAACATCCATAACCCGTTACGGAGATAAAAATGGAGTTACTCGTCAGCTTTTACGAGACGCATCAGGCGTTGATTCTGGATATCATCCAAAATTCAATTTTGACCCTGCTTATTTTAGTGATCGCTTCTATCGCATCGAAACTGATGCGTGCCGGCATTCAGAAAGCCATCATGAAAGTGAGCAATGGTGATGAAATTGTCGCGTCGTTGATGTCAAAAGTCGGGGGCTATATCGTCTATATCCTGGCTCTGGTCATCATTCTTGACCTGTTTGGTGTCAACACAACCAGTTTAGTTGCTCTGGTCGGTGCGGCCGGTTTGGCGATTGGTCTGGCACTAAAAGATACCCTGAGCAATATTGCCGCGGGCATTATGATCCTGTTCCTGAAACCGATTAAAAAAGGTGAATTCGTTGAGTTCGCTGGTTACAGCGGCACAGTAAAAGATATTGGTCTGTTTACCTCGGTATTTGAGACGGGTGACGGCCTTTATATTTCCAGTCCGAACCGTACTGTCTGGAATGCAACCATCCGTAACTTCAGCCGCAACGGTCGCCGTCGTATGGAGATTGTGGTCGGCATCTCTTATGAGGATTCGATTGAAACTGGTCTGCAGGTTTCTGCAGGACTTAGCGCTCAGCCATGAAGCGGTGATGCTGGATCCTAAACCTCAGGTGATGGTGCAGATGCTGGCGGACAGTTCAGTGAATCTGCAACTGCGCGCCTGGTGTACTACGGATAAATACTGGGAAACCTACTGGAGCATTCAGCGCCAGGTGAAAGGTAAGATTGAGGAGGCTGGCATGACAATTCCGTTCCCGCAACGCGATCTGCACATTACGATGACTCAGCCGCAAGCGCAGGAAGTGCTGGGTCAGAACAAGGCCTGATAGAGCCGCCTTTAGCATTTCATGCGCACACAAACAAAAGCCTCGCAGTGGTTACTGCGAGGCTTTTTTCGTACTTAAACCGTTACGTTATCACTGAGTGGCGCCGTTGCTCAGACTTGGTCACGGCGCCTGCACTTTGTAGTTAAAACAAACCGCTATTTGGCTTTCTTAACCCGCGGTTCGCTCATCAGGCCTTTGATCAGCGATATGGTCGCGATCAACAGCACTATGGTGAACGGAAAGCCGGTGGTTACCGCCATCGCCTGGGCGGCAGCCAGGCCACCACCCAGCAGCAATGCAATTGCAACCAAGCCCTCAAACGTACACCAGAAAACGCGCTGAGGCGTCGGAGCATCCACTTTACCGCCTGCAGCAATGGTGTCGATAACCAGTGAGCCTGAGTCCGATGAGGTAATAAAGAACACCACAACCAGCACAATACCGATGAAAGACGTGATTTCATGCAGCGGCATGACTTTGAGCATTTCAAACAGTTTAAGTGGCAGGTCGGCGTCCATCACGGCTTTGTAGCCATCGTTAACGAACTGGCTGATAGCTGTGCCACCAAATGCCGTCATCCAGAACACACACACGGTTGACGGAACAATCAGAACGCAGACGATAAACTCGCGCACGGTACGACCACGTGATACACGGGCGATAAACATGCCGACGAATGGCGACCATGAAATCCACCACGCCCAGTAGAATGATGTCCAGCCTTGTGAGTAGTTCACATCTTCACGGCCGAACGGCATTGAAAGGGCCGGGAAGTTGGTCAGGTAGGCACCGATGTTATCGAAAAAGCCGAGCAGAATCGCCGCTGTCGGGCCAATCACTACCACGAAAAACAGCAGCAGTGCGGCAAGCAACATATTCACTTCAGACAAGCGTTTCACACCGCCATCAAGACCAGCCAGAACCGACAGCAGGGCAAAACCGGTGATGACAATGATCAGGATGATTTGCGTGGTATCGGTAAGCGGGATATCAAACAGGAAGTTCAGACCGGTTGCAGCCTGAGACGCACCATAGCCCAGCGAGGTCGCCAGACCGAAGACAGTCGCTACAATTGCCAGAATATCGATGATATGACCGGTCCAGCCCCAGACTCGTTCGCCAAACAGCGGGTAAAACACTGAACGCATGGTCAGTGGTAAGCCTTTGTTAAACGAAAAGATCGCCAGTCCCAGAGCGAGCAATGCATAAATCGCCCAAGGATGCAGTGCCCAGTGGTAAATGGTCGCAGCCATGCCGAGTGAACGTGCCGCTTCGCTATCGCCCAGAGCACCACCTAATGGTGCCCAGTCGGTCCGGACTCCGTTTTCAAAGGTAGGTCCAGCCAGAGCGGTGCTAAAATGCGACATCGGCTCAGATACGCCAAAGAAACACCAAGCCAATGCCCATACCGGCTGCAAACAGCATCGCCAGCCAGCCTGAATAGGAATAGTCCGGTGTTGCATCGGTACCGCCGATTCTGACCCGGCCTAACGGTGATATGGCCAGAGCCAGGCAGACGACGACAAAAATGTTACCTGATAACAAGAAGAACCAGTCAAGACTTGAGGTGAGCCAAGATCTTAAGTGAAGAAACAGGGGTTCGACTTGTTCGCGAAAGATTAGGGTTGCAAATACAAAGATGACAATCGCTAAGCCTGAGACGGCGAAAACCCGGTTATGAATGTCCAGACCAAACGGACCGACGGAAAGAACGACGTTGTCCTGACCAACGGTATAATCCGTATCGATTGGGTTTGCTTTGCCACTAGGGTGGGGAACACCACCATTATCGCTACTCATTTTCTCTCCATTGTTGGTTATAAAAAATCACTAGGTGTCGTGAGAAGCTAAGCACCCGTACAAGATGGGTGCTACTCTTTTCCAAGAAGGTGATTTAGGCCAACTCGCTCAAGTAGGTTTCTCTCCTACTATAGGAATATTCAGTCAGCACTGCCATAAATCACCATTTGAGATGGAAAAATAAATGAAAAACATGGGATTAAAAAGAACTTTATTACTATCCGTTATCTTGTTAGTTGCCATTTCCGTAGATCTGCCAATTTCGCTTCCTACTTTGAGCAAAAATCCTCCTTAACGAAGAGTATCATCGCTCAAAGTGAAAGCTTTGTGTTTGAGCAAGCAGGAATGATTAGCACCTATGTTAACGAAAAAGTGGGTGGTGTGAGCAAAATTGCTCAGCAGTATAAAAACCAGCCACTCACCGGAACCCAAGATGAACTGATTGCAAAAACCAAGTTTCTCGCCAATGCCATGAACCTAGGCAGTGCAGTACTGGCATTTGATAATGGCGACGCGTATTGGAACGTCGCGACAGCAAATTGGCCAAACCACAAATTCAATGATGATTTTACCCAGCGTCCCTGGTATCAGGCAGCGCAAAGCGCTTCCGGTGTCACAGTAACCGACCCATATGTCGGCACAGACGGTGCCTACTGGATAACCATCATTGAAAAAATGCACGGCGGCACGGTATCAGCGGATATGACCTTATCGTTTTTGAACGAAATGGTCAAAACGAGTATCCCTGGCGCTGTCGCGGTGATCATGAATGACAGCACCACATTGCTTGCGTCATCATCATCAGCGATTAAAGGTGGCGATAAAGGCACAGACTATCCGTGGTTTAAAGAAGCAGCGTTGAATGCCGTCGGTAAAGAGAAAGCGGTGTTTGAGTACACGCTCGACGGGCACGACAAAATCTTGTTCTCACATGCGATTAATGTCGGCGACAAAAAATGGTACTACGCCATTGGACTGGATCGTTCGGTTGCCTTTGCTCAGCTTGATGAAACCAGAAACAACGCCATCATAGTGACCATCGTTGCCACGATAGTTTGCGTGGTTATCGCATTTTTCCTGATCAATCTGCTGTATCGTCCGATTATTTCTTTGCGCGACACGATTGCCAATCTGTCCAGTGGTAACGGTGAACTGACCCAGCGTCTGAGCGTCTCTTCTAACGACGATATCGGCCAGATTTCGCAGGGGGTGAACCGCTTTATCGAAGATCTGCAGAACATGATGCTGGAAGTAAAACAGGCCAGTGGATCATTGCAGGATAACGTGCAGCGTCTGCGTCAGCAGTCAAGCAGCAACAGCCATATACTGCAAAGCCATGTCACCGAAACTGAACAGATTGTTACCGCAGTAGAGGAGATGGACGCGACGGCAAATTCCATGGCGACCGATGCCGCTAATACCGCCAGTCTGACACAGCAAGCCAACAGAACCAGTGATGAATCACGTCGTATTGTCGACAAATCGAAACAGACCGTATCGGCCCTGATTGCTGACGTTGAAAAAGCGTCACTGGACGTTCAGAAGATGAATGACCAAACACAAAACATCAGCACGATCCTGAACGTGATTGGTGATATTGCCGAGCAAACCAACTTGTTGGCGCTCAATGCCGCGATCGAGGCAGCGCGCGCCGGCGATCAGGGGCGTGGCTTTGCTGTGGTGGCAGACGAAGTACGCAAGCTAGCCAGCCGCACCAAAGAGAGTACCGGTGAAATAGAAGAAGCGCTGAGCGAGCTGCTGAGTGGTTGTCAGACGGTGGTTGATTCAATGCACTATACAAAGAACGCTGTCAGGAAACCGCTGAGGGTTCAACAGAGGTTGAAGCGAGCTTGGAAACCCTGACGCGCTTTGTCGATGAAATCAACGACCTCAGCGCCCAGATCGCGACTGCCGCTGAAGAAACAGAGCTGCGTGACTCAAGAAGTGAGTCGTAATATGAATGCGATCAGTGACATTGTGAGTAATCTCGACAAGAACGGACAGCAGGCGATACGTGACGCGGAAGAGATAGCAAGCGTCAATACTCAGCTTGGTTCTATTGTCGGCCGCTTTAAATTGTAGCGATTTTATCTGTCGTAAAACGACATTTTTAGCAAAACCGGAGTTATAAACTCCGGTTTTTTTATATTTAACAAAAGGTTATGTGTGTTTTTTGACCTTGTCGCAAATTCGCAATCTAACGGCGCGATTACGCAAGTAGCATGTTACCGATTCGTTACTATTGCGTTGTGATTACGGTTTCTGTTTTTGGATGACACAAGGCTCAACTGTGTACCAGATAACACCAGAATCCGGCATCAATCGAATAAAGGAAAAAAAGATTATATCAAGGAGACGACATGTTCAGCAAAGACCAGACAATCGAATCGTACGACAGCGAGCTGTGGGCGGCGATCACTAAAGAAGAAAAGCGACAAGAAAACCACATCGAGCTGATTGCTTCGGAAAACTACACCAGCCCGCGCGTTATGCAAGCTCAGGGCACCATGCTGACAAACAAGTATGCTGAAGGTTACCCGGCAAAACGTTACTACGGCGGTTGTGAATATGTCGATGATGTTGAACAACTGGCGATCGATCGTGCGAAAGCACTGTTCGGCGCTGAGTACGCTAACGTACAACCACACTCCGGTTCTCAGGCAAACGCAGCGGTATACATGGCGCTGTGTGAACCAGGCGACACGGTTCTGGGTATGAGCCTGGCTCACGGTGGACACCTGACTCACGGTTTCTCACGTGAACTTCTCCGGTAAAATCTACAATGCCGTTCAGTACGGTCTGAACGAAGAAACAGGCGAAATTGACTACGCAGAAGTTGAAGCGCTGGCTCTGGAACACAAACCAAAAATGATCGTAGCAGGCTTCTCAGCTTACTCACGCGTTGTTGACTGGGCTCGTTTCCGAGAAATCGCAGACAAAGTGGGTGCTTACCTGTTTGTCGACATGGCGCACGTTGCTGGTCTGGTTGCTGCTGGTGTTTATCCAAACCCGGTTCCTTTCGCTGATGTGGTAACAACCACAACGCACAAAACTCTGCGCGGTCCACGCGGCGGTCTGATCATCTCTCGTGACGCCGAACTGGAAAAGAAACTCAACGCAGCTGTATTCCCAGGTGGCCAGGGCGGCCCGCTGATGCACGTTATCGCAGCAAAAGCTGTTGCGTTTAAAGAAGCATTAGAGCCTGAATTTGCAGAGTACCAGAAACAAGTAGTTCTAAACGCTCAGGCGATGGCGAAAGTCTTCATCGAGCGCGGTTTCGATGTTGTTTCTGGCGGCACTGACAACCACCTGTTCCTGCTGAGCCTGATTCGTCAGGGTCTGACAGGTAAAGCTGCTGATGCAGCACTGGGCCAGGCGGGTATCACTGTGAACAAAAACGCTGTTCCTGGTGACCCTCAGTCTCCATTCGTCACCTCTGGTCTGCGTATCGGTACGCCAGTGGTTACTACCCGTAAATTCGGTGTCACTGAGTGTGAAGCTCTGGCTGGTTGGATTGCAGACATCCTGGATGTGCTCAACGAACCGCAAGCGCTGGCACTTGTGATTGAACAAGTACGCAACAACGTCCAAGCGCTATGTCGTGATTTCCCGGCATACCAGTAAATGTTAGTGATGACATTTGGATTTTGGCTGAAATGAAGGAACAAAACAATGCAGCATTATTCCGGCTTTGGTCTCTTTAAGCACTCGCTATCTCACCACGAAAACTGGCAGAGCGTGTGGCGTAATCCGACTCCGAAAAAGAAATATGACGTCATCATCGTTGGTGGCGGCGGTCACGGTCTGGCAACAGCCTACTACCTGGCCAAAGAGCACGGCATTACTAACGTAGCAGTAATTGAAAAAGGTTACCTGGGTGGTGGTAACACAGCACGTAACACAACTATCGTGCGTTCAAACTACCTGTGGGACGAAGCAGCATTCCTGTTTGAACACTCACTGAAACTGTGGGACGGTCTGTCACAGGATCTGAACTACAACGTGATGTTCTCTAAGCGTGGCTGTCTGAACGTTGGTCACACACTGCAAGACATGCGTGATATCGAACGTCGTGTAGCGGCAAACCGCCTGAACGGTATTAAAGGTGAAGTACTGGACGCAAAACAGGTGAAAGAAATTGTTCCTCACATGGATTGCTCTGAAAACGCTCGTTACCCGGTGATGGGTGCCTCATGGCAGCCTAACGCAGGTGTGGCACGTCACGATGCGGTTGCATGGGGCTTTGCCCGCGGCGCAGACAGTATGGGTGTTGACCTGATTCAGCAAACTGAAGTAGTTGACATGATCATCGAAGACGGCGCGATTGTTGGTGTGAAAACTAACCGCTACGGCAACATCATGGCTGACCGCGTAGGTTGTGTGGTAGCAGGTAACTCTGGCGTACTGGCGAAAATGGCCGGTTTCGATATGCCACTGGAATCACACCCGCTACAGGCTCTGGTTTCTGAGCCAATCAAACCAATCATCGACACTGTTGTTATGTCGAACCACGTACACGGTTACGTGAGCCAGTCGGACAAAGGCGACCTGGTTATCGGTGCAGGTATCGATGGCTATAACGGTTACGGTCAGCGTGGTTCTTACTCAACGATTGAGCACACGGTGCAGGCAATTGTTGAAATGTTCCCAATCTTCTCACGTGTTCGCATGAACCGTCAGTGGGGCGGTATCGTTGATACAACAGCAGATGCATGTCCAATCATGACTAAGACTCCGGTCGAGAACCTGTTCTTCAACTGTGGTTGGGGTACCGGTGGCTTTAAAGCGACCCCGGGATCAGGCAACGTATTTGCCGCGAGCCTGGCAAAAGGTGAAATGCATGAATTGGCTGCGCCATTCTCAATGTTCCGTTTCAACAATGGCGCACTGATCGATGAACACGGTGCCGCAGGCGTAGCGCACTAACAGGAGACGTATTATGTTGCTGATCTATTGTCCTCACTGCGGTGAGTATCGTGAAGAAGAAGAGTTCCATGCTAAGGGCCAGGCGCACATTCAGCGCCCTCTGGACCCGGATTCATGCACAGACGAAGAGTGGGGCCAGTACCTGTTCTTCCGTAAAAACCCGCGTGGTCTTCACCACGAAATGTGGGTGCATTCAGCAGGTTGTCGCAAGTTCTTCAACGTGACCCGCGATACACAGACTTACGAAATCAAAGAAGTCTACAAAATTGGAGAGCAACCATCAGTGGTTGCGGAGTAAAGGAGTGTTAGGATGACACAGGTAAATCGTATTGCAGCGGAAAGCCGTATTGATCGCTCACAACCTGTTACTTTCCAGTTCAACGGAAAGTCTTATCGTGGTTTTAAAGGCGATACGCTGGCATCGGCACTACTGGCGAATGGTGTTGATGTTGTTGGCCGCAGTTTCAAATACAGCCGTCCACGCGGTATCGTCGCGGCGGGCGCAGAAGAGCCAAATGCAATTTTCCAAATTGGCGCCACTGAAGCGACTCAGGTTCCAAACGTTCGTGGTACACAGCAAGAGCTGTTTAACGGACTAGTCGGTCAGTCGACTAACGGCTGGCCAAATGTTGAAACCGACGTGATGGGTATCATCGGTAAAGTCGGTGGCAGCATGATGCCTCCTGGTTTCTACTACAAGACTTTCATGTATCCGAAGTCTATGTGGGAAACCTACGAAAAATTCATTCGTCGCGCTGCAGGTCTTGGCCGTTTCTCCACTGGAAAACGATCCGGATCGCTACGAAAACGTAAACCAGTACTGCGATGTTCTGGTTGTCGGTGCCGGCCCTGCTGGTCTGATGGCAGCTCTGGCTGCAGCACGCAGCGGCGCACGTGTAATTCTGGCTGATGAACAATCTGAAATGGGTGGTTCACTGCTGAGCTCAAAAGAGAAAATCAACGATCTTCCTGCGACCGAGTGGGTAAACGACGTAGTCTCTGAGCTGAAATCTTGTCCGGAAGTGATGCTACTGCCTCGTTCAACAGTGAACGGCTACCATGACCACAACTTCCTGACCATTCATGAACGTTGTACTGACCACCTGGCTGACCTGGCTCCGGTTAACACTGTCCGTCAGCGCATGCACCGTGTCCGTGCAAAATGGGTTGTACTGGCAACGGGTGCGCACGAGCGTCCACTGGTGTTCGGTAACAATGACCTGCCAGGCAGCATGCTGTGTGGCGCGATTTCGACCTACATCAACCGTTACTCGGTTGTACCAGGCGAAAAACTGGTAGTAATGACCACCAACGACAGCGGTTACCAGACTGCACTGGACTGGCATGAAGCCGGCCGTCAGGTTGTGGCTGTGGTTGATACCCGTGCTCAGGCTGACAGCGTTCTGATCCACAAAGCGACTCAGGCTGGCATCCGTGTCATCAAGGGTTCTGCAGTTATCGAAGCGCAAGGCAGCAAACGTGTGACGGGTGTTCGCGTGGCTCCAATCGACGCCAACGGCAACGCTGTGCGTGGTAAGGGCGAAATTCTGACTGCTGACACAGTGGCAACTTCTGGCGGTTTCAGTCCGGTTGTTCACCTGTCTTGTCACACTGGCAGCCGTCCGGTTTGGGACGATGAAGTTATTGGTTTCGTACCAGGTGCAACTAAGCAGAAGCAACTGATTGCCGGTGCTATTACTGGTAAGTTCACCACTGAAGCTGCAATGCAACAAGGTATCGAAGCAGGTATCAAAGCGATTCAGGAAGTCGGTCTGAGCGCGGTTGATGTTGCTATGCCAGCACTGAACACTGAAACTTCAGCAAAACCTATGGCGCTTTTCCATATCCCGCACGATAAGAAAACGTCTAAGGCACCAAAACAGTTTGTTGACTTCCAGAATGACGTAACTGCAGCCGGTATCGAGCTGGCGTGTCGTGAAGGTTTTGAGTCAATCGAACACGTAAAACGTTACACCGCAATGGGCTTTGGTACTGACCAGGGCAAACTGGGTAACATCAACGGTATGGCAATCACTGCGAAAGCACTGAACAAGACCATTCCTGAAACAGGTACTACCGTATTCCGTCCAAACTACACACCTGTGACGTTTGGTGCGATTGCCGGCCGTAACTGTAAAGAGCTGTTTGATCCTAAACGCTACACTGCAATGCATCAGTGGCACCTGGAGAAACGGCGCGAAATTTGAAGATGTTGGTCTTTGGAAACGTCCATGGTACTACCCTAAAGGTAATGAGACCATGCAACAGTCTCTGGACCGTGAATGTATGGCCGTCCGTGAGTCTGTGGGCATTCTGGATGCATCAACACTGGGTAAAATTGATATCCAGGGTAAAGATGCCCGTGAATTCCTGGGTCGCGTATACACCAACGCTTGGGCGAAACTGCCAGTAGGTAAGTGTCGTTACGGCCTGATGTGTGGTGAAGACGGTATGGTATTCGATGATGGTGTAACTTCATGCCTGAGCGAAAACCACTTCATGATGACCACGACAACCGGTGGCGCAGCGCGAGTACTGGAATGGCTGGAACTTTACCATCAAACCGAATGGCCGGATCTGGAAGTGTACTTCACTTCTGTGACTGACCACTGGGCGACAGCGACTATTTCTGGTCCGAACAGCCGCAAACTGTTGGAAGAACTGACTGACGCAGACCTGAGCAAAGATAACTTCGCGTTCATGGACTGGCAGCAAGCAACAGTGGCAGGTATTCCGGCTCGTATCTTCCGTATCTCGTTCACCGGCGAACTGTCTTTCGAGATCAACGTACAGGCTAACTACGGCATGCACGTTTGGAAGAAACTGATTGAACACGGTAAGAAGTACAACATCACACCTTACGGTACTGAAACCATGCACATTCTGCGTGCAGAAAAAGGCTTCATTATCGCAGGTCAGGATACAGACGGCAGCGTTCATCCACACGACCTTGGCATGAGCTGGTGTGTGGCGAACAGCAAGCCATTCAGCTACATCGGTAAGCGTGGTATGGCACGTGAAGACTGTGTACGTGATAACCGTAAACAGCTGGTCGGTCTGAAAACGATTGATCCAAACGTGGTACTGCCGGAAGGTTCACAAGGCGTCTTTGACCCGAATGCACCAATTCCGATGCCAATGGTGGGTCACATCACTTCAAGTTACTGGAGTGCTAACCTGAACCGCAGTATTGCGATGGGCTTTGTCAAAGGTGGCCTGAACCGCATGGGTGAGAAAGTATTCTACCCGCAGGTTGATGGCTCTGTTATCGAAGCTGAAATCTGTAGCCCTATTTTCTTGGATCCAAAAGGAGAGCGCCAACATGTCTGATTCTGTTGTGATTGATAAAGCAAACGTTCAAGGTGGCGTTGACCTGATGAACCAGATCCCTGGTGGAGAAATCCTCGGTGAATCACCACTGCATCACGCTGAGCTGGATAAACTGGCCAGCATGCCGGCCAAAGGCAAAGGCGTGGTTCTGAAAGAGCTGAAACTGATGGGTCACCTGACACTGCGTTGTGATGCATCCAATGAAGAGCAAACCAGTGCTGTGGAGTCCATTCTGGGCTTCCCGCTGCCACTGCAACCGCTGACTTCAACCTCAAAAGGAGACTACGCAGCGCGCTGGTTATCTCCTGATGAGTGGCTGATCACCGTTCCTGGTCTGGCAGCATTTGATGTCGAAGCGGCTTTCCGTGAGCGTTTGCCTGGACACTACTCGCTGGTAAACGGCAGTGGCGGTTCAACCATTCTGGAACTGTCTGGCCCATTTGCGGTAGACGTGCTGAAGAAATCGTGTCCAATCGATTTCCACCCAAGCGAGTTCCCGGCAGGTAAAGTGGTATCGAGCGTGTTCGCGAAAAGCGGCGCAATCATCCGCCGCATTGAAGATGAGCGTTTCGAGTTAGTGATTCGCCGCAGCTTCGCTGATTACCTGTGGTTGTGGCTTCAGGATGCGAGCCTGGAATACGGCTTAGCGATTGAAAAATAATACTAACCACAACATCTAATCTCACCGGCACTTTATGTGCCGGTCTTATTTGAGTAGAGGGATCTATGACGAATATGACTCAACCGTGGATTTTTACTGCCCGCTGTCCGAGTGTTGTCGGAACGGTCGATGTAGTAACACGTTACCTTGCTGAAGCAGGGCATTATATTGAAGAAATTCAGTCATTTGATGACCGAGCTTCTGGCCAGTTCTTTATCCGTATCGAATTTTTGCCGGCAGAAACAGGATGCGTTTGCACCCGAGGCATTTGATGAAGCGTTTGGCGCTCGTGCGGCAGACTTCTCAATGGAATGGAATTTGACGGCTCCGGGACATCGTACCCGTATGGCTATCATGGTGTCGAAATACGATCACTGTCTGAACGATCTGTTGTATCGCTACCGTACCGGCCAGCTCAAAGTGGAAGTGCCGCTGATCATCTCTAACCACCCGGATTTGGAAGAGTTAGCGAAATGGCACAACATCCCTTACTACCATCTTCCGGTCAGCGCAGAAACCAAACCACAGCAAGAGGCTGAAATTGTTCGCCTGCTGGATGAGTATGATATCGAACTGGTAGTTCTGGCGCGTTACATGCAGGTGCTGTCACCTTGGTTGTGTGAGCAATTAGACGGCAAAGCGATCAACATTCACCACTCATTGCTGCCTGGTTTTAAAGGCGCGCGACCTTACCATCAGGCCTGGGAAAAAGGCGTGAAGATGGTCGGTGCGACCGCTCATTATGTCAACAATGATCTGGACGAAGGTCCGATCATCGCCCAGGGCATTCAGGAAGTCGGTCATGCGCATTATCCGGAAGATTTGATCGCAAAAGGTCAGGACGTCGAACGTATCACGCTGTTTAACGCGCTCAAACATCATGTTGAACGTCGTGTGTTCTTGTCTGGTGACCGCACAATTATTCTTAGCCACTGACAGGAGTTGGGGCAATGTCAATCAGTGTATTTGATCTGTTTAAAATTGGTGTGGGGCCTTCGAGCTCCCACACTGTTGGTCCAATGGTTGCGGCCAAGCGTTTCGTCGATGAACTTGAAGAAAGCGGCAACCTAGAACAGACCGGTCGTATCGTCGTAAAACTGTTAGGTTCGCTCAGTGCGACCGGGGTTGGACACGGTACAGATTCCGCTATTTTGGTCGGGTTGATGGGTGAACTGCCGGATACGGTCGACACCTCAATCATCCCTATTGTCACCAAAGAACTCAAAGAAGGCGGCAACCTGTGGGTAAAACGCCAGAAGTCGATTCCGTTTAACTGGAAAGACGATATGCAGTTCTTGAATGACACCCATGCTTATCATCCTAATGCGATGGAAATTATCGCGTTGGCGGATGATGGTAAGACACTTTACCGTAATACCTACTTTTCGGTTGGTGGTGGCTTCATTCTGGATGAGAAAGAAGCTCAGGCTAACAACGAACATCCGGCAGAAGTCTCGGCACCGTACGATTTCGGTAACGGCGAAGAGCTGCTGCAACTGTGCAAACGTCATAACATGAATATTGCGCAGTTGATGATGGAAAATGAAAAGAGCTGGCGCCCGGAAAGCGAAATCCGTGAAAAACTGATTGGCATCTGGCGTGCAATGGAAACCTGTATTGCCAATGGTCTTAAAGCCGAAGGTATTCTGCCGGGTGGTTTGAACGTTAAACGCCGCGCC
Source organism: Vibrio sp. CDRSL-10 TSBA (assembly GCA_039696685.1). Classification (NCBI taxonomy): domain Bacteria; kingdom Pseudomonadati; phylum Pseudomonadota; class Gammaproteobacteria; order Vibrionales; family Vibrionaceae; genus Vibrio; species Vibrio sp. CDRSL-10 TSBA. Next base: position 1,512,475 of record CP155566.1, read on the forward strand.
AAGAAATTGCATGAGTCTCTGGTGTACTGCACCAAGCCGAATGTGATCAGTTCAACCCTGAATGCGATGGACTGGGTTAACTTGTATGCGTTAGCGGTGAACGAAGAGAAACGCTGCGGGCGGTCGTATGGTGACTGCGCCGACCAACGGTGCGGCGGGGATCATCCCGGCAGTGCTGATGTACTATACCGAATTCACACCTGATGTAACGGATGACAACATTGTTGACTTCCTGCTTGCTTCTGCGGCGATTGGTATCTTGTGTAAGAAAAATGCCTCTATTTCCGGTGCGGAAGTGGGCTGTCAGGGCGAAGTGGGTTCTGCTTGTGCAATGGCTGCTGCGGGCTTGTGTGCAGTATTGGGCGGAACACCAGGACAAATCGAGAATGCGGCGGAAATCGGACTGGAGCACAACCTGGGTCTGACGTGTGACCCGGTTGGTGGTCTAGTTCAGGTACCGTGTATCGAGCGTAATGCGATTGCTGCAATGAAAGCAATCAACGCAGCCCAAATGGCATTACGTGGTGATGGCGAGCACTTTGTTTCTCTGGATAAAGTGATCAAAACCATGCGTGATACCGGTATGGATATGCAGGACAAATACAAAGAGACATCACGTGGCGGCCTAGCGGTTAACGTAATCGAATGTTAATCACCACCTTCGCGTGTGAGCTGTTCATCTCAGGTTGGTGGTGAGTGTGGCAAGCTGCAGTGCTATCGAAAATTCTCTGTGACATTGTTTGTTATTGCCGGCCAAGATGAAAACGGCGCCCTTTGGGGCGCCGTTTTTCTTTGTTCATCGCTCAGCAATCGACTTAATTGTTCATGATTGCCAAAGCAGGTTATTTCTGCAAGCGCTCAATCAGTTGCTGCTGATAGTCAGCCAGACGGGATGAGGATACGGATTGAAACGCCAGCGGCGTCAGATAGGCGGCTAAACTCGTTTGCGCGGTAAACCAGCTCCACACCAAGATCAGGCCCGCTTTAAGTAAGCTGCGTCTTTTCATTAATAAACTCCTTTTTAGTCAACGGAACAGGGGCAAAACTCACCGATTTAATTACATACAGTTGCATATTTTTCTGGCCGAAGAAATCACAGATAAGTAACCAAAAGTGAATGATAACAGGTGATTGATAACCAGCGGATTAATGCTTGTTAATAGAGGATAAGTTGCTTATTTTGGTTATAGCATGCCGTAATCTGCAGCATAACAAAAACGTTGAGGTGGACGTCATGCAAAGCAAAGCAGATAAGCCCATAGATACTGAACCGACAAGGAAGCCAATATGAATATCGCCATACTTACGTTTGAGGGTTTTAATGAGCTGGATTCCTTTATCGCCGCCGGTATTCTCAACCGGATGAAGCTCCACGGCTGGAATGTGCAGATCTGCAGTCCAACTGAACGTGTGACGTCAATGAACGGAGTGACGATTGAAGCGCAGCAACCGTTGGAATTTGCCAATCAGGCGGACGTTGTGTTGTTTGGCAGTGGTATCTATACCCGGGATATTGCTCATGATGAACAGCTGTTGTCGCGTCTAAAGCTTAATCCGGAGACCCAGCTGATCGGCGGCCAGTGTTCCGGCACCTTGTTGATGTCGAAGTTGGGTCTTCTCAATGATATTCCGGCCTGCACGGATTTGACCACCAAACCTTGGATGATGGAATCGGGCGTGACTGTGCTGGAGCAAGCATTTTATGCCCGTGGCAATGTCGCGACGGCTGGTGGATGTCTGGCGTCTGAATATCTGGCAGCATGGGTGATCGCTAAACTCGCCGATATAGAGCAGTGTCGTGCGGCACTGCACTATACTGCTCCGGTAGGGGAGAAAGAACAGCGGGTGGAGCACTGTCTGGCTGTGATCTCTGGGTATTTATAGTTTTTGCATAGTCAATTTTAATATCAGCGAATGAAGGAGTTAACTCATGGAGCGAGTCATTACCGGCGGTTGCTGCTGCGGCAGTGTTTCTTTTTCGGTCAAAGACGATTTCAGTCGTTTTTACTTGTGCCACTGTGAGCAGTGCCGAAAACTGACCGGCTCAGCGCACGCATCCAATTTATTTACCACGCCGGACAAACTGACCTGGATACGGGGCAAAGACAAGACCAAACGCTACGACCATCCTGAGCGGGCTTTTTCGAAAGTGTTTTGCACCGAGTGTGGTTCAGGTCTGCCGTTTGAGGCTAAAAATGGTCAGTGGCTATTAGTGCCGGCCGGCAGTCTGGATGAGGAGCCGACCAAGTTACCGGATGCCCAAATCTTCTGCGCCGAGCAGACGCACTGGCATCAGGCCGGAATGAGTGCGATTAAGCTGCCCGGATTTCCCAAATAGCCTGGCTTATCGCCGTTGCTCTGTGCTGCATCTCAGTTAAGGACAGGAGAAAAACAGCAGCTGCGCTTAGACTGTAGGCAGGGTTGTTGTCAATCAAAGGTGGCCTATGATCTGGCTGATAGTGAAATATCTGACGACCGCAGCGATTGTGGTACTGGTGTCTGAAGTCGCGAAACGCAGCGATAAAGCCGGCGCATTGGTGGCGGCTTTACCAACCGTGACCATACTGGCGCTGATTTGGATGTATCTCGAAGAGCAGGGCACGGCAAAGCTTGCCAATCACGCCTTTTATACCTTTTGGTATGTGCTGCCCACTTTGCCTATGTTTTTGCTGTTTCCGGTTTCTGCTCAGCCGCTACTCGTTCTGGTTAACCTTGCTGATCAGTGCTGTACTGTCGATCGTCTGTTTCTTTTTGACCGCGTTTATCGCCAGGTACTTTGACGTGCGTTTATGGTAGCAATCCGACTGGCTGATAAGGTGCGCAATGTGGGGCACCTTTTTGTGCCCCGAATGATATTGTTCGTTAGTCAGCATTTTAAATTAACAAGCATTTTCAGAACGTCACCATCCGCATCCTACAGCGTTGTGGTTAGTTCAGTTTGATGTCTGCCAGGGCGTTAAACAGCATCTCTTTATCGCTATCGTTGAGGTAACGGGCCGTCAGGGCTTGCTTAAAGGCCGGTAAATCACTAGCGGCAAAGGTGCCTCCTTGTGACAGATACTGCGCAATCTCAACGTTAATTTGTTTACCCAGTTTCAGCAGTTCCGGACGAATGACCTGATTCAAATCACGTGGTTGTGCTGTGGTACTCTGGCTGAGCAGATCGGCGCGGTAACGATATTGAATCGCTTTGGCAGCTGAAATCTGAGCTTTAAAAAATCCCACAATACTTTGCTTGTTAAGCCCTTGCTGCTGGGCGGAATCACTCGCTTTGTCGATCACTACGGCTTCACGTTCGATATCTTCGATCGGCTGATGATGGTTTGCTTTGTAGAGCGCGACATCTTCCATGTAGCTCAGGCGCTGATTGATGGCAGAAAATAGTTGATCCGGCGCCGGCGCGGCAAAAGTGTTGAAAGAGAGCAGAGCTGCGGCAAATAAAATCCTGGTAGAGCGCATGTGTATGTCCTTATTGGGAGCGTTGACCTAAATAAATGCCTATCTTAGAGCAAGTTAGTGCTTATTCAAGCCATTGCTTTTCTTATTTAGGTCAAGGACTTTCGTGTTCCAAGTTTTACACGCCGCGCTTTGAACCTCCTCACACGAGCACTCGTTTCAATCCGGGCATCTATTTACCTTTGCTTGTTTTTTCACCGCTTTGAGGTTGATATCACATAGGCAATTCTATGCATTTCCTAAAGTAGTAGAGGCACACTTAGTACCGATAATAAGGAAAATATTATGAACAGAAACGTCAGGCGGCTGACACCGGTAGCTTCGGTGTTGTGCTCGGTGCTTCCCGCAGTGGCAGCAGCTAAAACCGATCAACCGAATATTGTGGTGATCTTTGGCGATGATGTAGGTTGGCAAAATGTCAGCGCCTACGGCATGGGGGTGATGGGATATACCACTCCCAATATTGACCGAATTGCCAATGAGGGCATCAAGTTTACCGATCATTACGCGCAGCCAAGTTCCACCGCAGGGCGCGCGGCCTTTTTGACCGGTCAATATCCGATTCGTTCTGGGATGACGACAGTGGCGATGCCGGGCGGTGCTTTAGGTTTGAAAAAAGAATCTCCCTCCCTGGCGGAAGTATTAAAGCAAGTGGGGTACGCAACCGGACAGTTTGGTAAAAACCATTTAGGTGACCACAATTTTGCATTGCCAACTGTGCACGGTTTTGATGAGTTTTTTGGCAACCTCTATCACCTTAATACTCAGGAGGAGCACGAGCAACGCGACTATCAGAATTTTGCGAAAGCCTATTCCGGCTCAATTGAAGAGTATCATAAAAAATTCGGCACACGCGGTGTGTTGCATTGTTATGCCACTGAAACAGACGATAAGACCGATGATCCGCGTTTTGGCGTAGTGGGCAAACAGAAATGTACTGATACCGGGCCACTCGGTGGTGAGCGGATGAAGGATTTTGACCGTGCGGAGATGATCCCGGCTGCATTAACGTTCATCGATAAAGCGTTGCAAGAAGATAAGCCGTTCTTTACCTGGATCAACACCAGTCGCATGCATTTGTATACCCGGCTGAATGAGCAATGGCGTTACGCGGCAGAAAACTATACCAGTGAATACGATATGTACGGCAGCGGTATGCTGCAGCATGATGCCGACATCGGTTATTTACTCGACCAGCTCAAAGAAACGAGGGCTGAAAGAGAACACTATCGTGATTTATACCACGGATAACGGACCGGAACACTCTTCCTGGCCGCATGGTGGTACGACCCCGTTTCGCGGAGAGAAGATGACCACCTATGAGGGGGGCATACGCGTTCCTATGGTGGTGCGCTGGCCGAAAATGATTCCAGCCGGTCAGACACTGAATGGTATTCAGGGACATCAGGACCTGTTCGTGACCCTGGCCGACGCGGCCGGTGTGAAAGACGTCAAGCAACAGATGCTTAAAGAGAAAAAACAGTTCATTGACGGTGTCGATAACCTGGCTTACTGGGAAGGGAAGTCGGATAAGTCCGCGCGAAATCATATTTTCCACTATTTTGAAGGCCAGTTATCGGCGGTGCGGGTTGGTCCGTGGAAGTTCCACTTCGCGGTGGCTGAGCACTATTACGATAACCTGAAGCCGTTGGCTAAACCAAGGGTGTTCAACCTGAGGGCGGATCCGTTCGAAAGCTATGACAGTGTCGATTCCAATGGTCATTTGGTGCAGAAAATGTCCTGGTTGTTGGCTCCGGTGCAGGAAATGGTGCAGCAGCACGTTCAGTCGTTGGTTGATTATCCGCCAACACAGGGTGGTACAACGTTTGATATGGCGAAAACGATTGAAAAAGCCATGCAGCAAACCCAGCAGTAAAGCACAGCTATAGGCCAAACACTCATTTTGCCGTTGGCAGGGTGAGTGTTTACTTTATCAAAGGACTGACGATGAGAAAAATGCAGACCAGCGACAGCACGAAACTGGCGGTGGTGCCGTTGAAAACGGCACAAAAAGATCACAGTAGCCAGCCCGGTTACCAGCGTGATTTTCACGTGATGGCCAAGCCCGGCGGTTCAAAATGTAATATTGATTGTCAGTACTGCTTTTATTTACATAAAGAAGATTTGTTGCATCAGCCCAAACAGCCGAAAATGGATGACAGGACGCTGGAAGCCTTTATCCAGGGCTACATAGACGGTCATGACGGCCAGGAAATTGTATTTTCCTGGCAAGGAGGGGAGCCGACATTACTGGGGCTAGATTATTTTCGTAAGATAGTATCACTACAGCAAAAGTACCAACCACCCGGAGTAACCATTCATAACGATTTGCAGACAAACGGTCTGCTGCTCAATGATGAGTGGTGCCGTTTTCTTAAACAGCACGATTTTTTAGTCGGCTTATCGATCGACGGGCCGCGGGAGTTACATGACAAGTACCGCGTAACACGCAGTGGTAAACCTACCTTTGAGCGCCTGATGCAAGCCGTGCAGCGCCTCCGTCAGTATCAAGTCCCTTTCAATGCCCTGACTGTTGTAAACCGACACAATGCTCAATACCCGTTGGAGGTGTATCGTTTTCTGACTCGGGAGCTTGGCGCCACCTATATTCAGTTCACCCCGTGTGTTGAGCCGAAAGTTTATAAAAGTACCGCACCTCAGTTTTGGTCCGAGCAGGCAATTCCGACTTTAGGTAGTGATGAAAGCCATCCCGGCCACCCGATGTCTGTGGTGACTGACTGGTCGGTCGATGCTGAGGACTGGGGCCGGTTTTTGAGTGCTGTTTTTGAAGAGTGGGTCAATCACGACTTGGGCCGGGTATTGGTCAACTTGTTTGAAACCGCTGTGGCGCAAACCATGGGGCATGCGGCTCAGACCTGCGTGACCTCTGAATTTTGCGGCAAGGCCCTGGCGATTGAGCACGATGGCAGCGTGTTTTCCTGTGACCATTTTGTTTATCCCGAGTATAAACTAGGCAACATCAGCCAGATACCGCTGAACGAGATGGCTTTTTCGATCCGACAGGAAGGATTTGGTATGTCGAAACGCGATAGCCTTCCGCAATGGACGCCGGATGGTGAAATTGGGCTGAGTTATTTATGCCCTGGCTTGAAATCCTTTTTTGATTATGCGACTCCCATTCTGGTTGGTATCAGCGAGGTGCTGCAGCGCAGAGTCTGATGAAAGTTGGTTTAAGAACGTGCTGAACAGACAGAGGACAAAAGAGATTAGTGGATTACAGCCAGTGGTATAACAGGTATGATGCTCAATTGAACCAAGGCCTGTGCTATGAATATTCCTGTTAAAACCGATACCAATCCGCCCGTTTTATGCTCAAACTGCAAAGCCTGCTGTTGCCGCCTGGAAGTGATGATCCTCACTGATACCGGTGTGCCGGAAGAGTTCATCAGTCGTGATAAATGGGGCGGTGAAACCATGAAACGTCTCGATGACGGCTGGTGTGCTGCTATCGATCGTGAAACCTTCATGTGCACCATCTACGAGAACCGTCCTTGGATTTGCCGCGAATTTGAAATGGGTTCGTATGAATGCCGTGACGAGCGCGACGAATTTTTTCAAACTCAGTCATCATAATTACTTCATAACCAGGTTGTTATCCGAATCCAGATGCTATGTTAATGGCGGAGCCATTGAATAAGCGCAGTGCTGATCTATCGGCGATTATGCTTTTAGTATAAGGATGAAGCTGTTGAATATAGCGATTTTGGATGACTATCAGGATGTGGTGCAATCACTCGATTGTTTCGGCTTACTGGCCGGGCACAATGTTACCGTAATAACCCAAACACTGCCTGAGAGTGTGTTAGTAGACAAACTGGCCGATATGGATGCTCTGGTGCTGATTCGCGAACGAACGCAAATTACCGCATCTTTATTAAACGCATTACCTAAGTTGCAGGTGATTAGCCAGACCGGTAGGGTCAGTAATCATATTGATCCCGAACTATGCGCCCGTTTTGGGGTTCAGGTTTTGGAGGGAGTCGGTTCACCTGTCGCTCCGGCAGAACTGTGCTGGGCACTCATCATGGCAGCATCACGGCATATTCCCGCATACAGCAGCAACCTGTTGCAATATCGCTGGCAGGACAGCAACCAACTCGGCCTCGGCCGCAGCCTGAATGGTCTTACACTCGGCATCTGGGGGGACGGCAAGATTGGTCAGCGAATTGCCCGCTATGCAAACGCGTTTGAAATGCAAGTGCTGGTGTGGGGTAGTGAAGCGTCCCGTCAGCGCGCCGCAGAAGATGGCTTTGTGGCCGCAGAGTCCAAAGCGGCATTTTTCTCTCAGGCCGACGTGCTTTCACTTCATCTGCGTTTGAATCAGGTCACCAAAGGCTGCGTGACCGCAGATGATCTGCGGCAGATGAAACCGGACTCGCTGTTTGTTAACACCAGTCGTGCCGAGCTGGTGGAGAGCAAGGCACTGTATCAGGAACTGAGTGCCTGTCCGAGTAAGCGGGCCGCGGTGGATGTGTTTGTACACGAACCTGCATCAACGCAAAACGAGCCTCTGTTATCACTGCCTAACGTCGTTGCCACGCCTCATTTAGGCTACGTAGAACGTAATAGTTACGAGCTCTATTTTCGTAAGGCATTTGAAAATTTGCTGACCTATATTGCCGGGCGGTAAACCTTTATATACTAACAGTAAATATAGTTTTGGCGGTTTCAGTTTGGGTCATTGCAGCTGTTGAATGCCAGAGTCAGCCACTGCATAAATGCGGTGACTTTCCGCGGTGTATATTGTCGTGATTCATACACAATCGACACAGGCATAGGTTTACAGCGGTGGTGAGGTAGAACTTCGACCAACTCGCCAGAGTTTAAATATTTTTGCGCGCCCAGTTTAGGCAATTGCACAATCCCCAGGCCGCTCAGGCACGAGGCCATATAAGCATGGGTGGTGCTGACCGTGACGCGTTGTGGGACGGTGACAAAGCGATCTCCATCTGGGGTGCTGTATTCAAACCCGCCGGGCTGGCCAGTATGACTGCTCGAATATCCGATAAGATAATGTTGCCCGAGCTCTTCGAGCGTGTTTGGCACGCCATGTTGCAGGGCATATTCACGGCTGACGCAGTTGATCACGTCCATCTGTCCTAATCTTTTGCCTATCAGTGTACTGTCCTGCAATTCCCCCATCCTGACCACAAAGTCGACCCGCTCTTCGATCGGATTAATACGATGGTCGACACCAAGCAGTTTAACCTCTGTTTTTGGGTGTTGTGTAAACCATTCATGGATACGTGGCAGAACAACATTGGTGTAAAAACTGCCTGGCATATCGACACAGATAACTCCGCTTAATTCTCCCGATTGCTGTTGAAACTGGCCTTCAAATTCATCAAGTTGTTGGAGAAATTGCTGACATTTTGCCAGATACTGTTCGCCTTGTTCGGTGAGTGTGACATTACGTGTACTGCGATGTAGTAAGCGGACTGTTAAATGTTGTTCCAGCTTAGTTATCGAAGAGGATATCGCAGATTTCGGTAAATTGAGCTGTTCCGATGCCTTGGTAAAGCTACTGGTATAGGCGACAGCGACAAAGCGCTTCATTGCCTCAATTCTGTCCATAACTCACTTATTTTGTCTTTTACTGTTCGTATTATGTGAACAGTATTGTTTGGGTTGTGGTGTTTATCAATCTTAATTCGCCGCTTAAGCTGTTCTGTACTAAGTGTAAACACCAACCAAAAGGCCGAAAGATGAGAAAACTGATATTAATTACCGGTGGTAGTCGTGGTTTAGGACGCAGCGGGGCTATCGCCTTGGCGAAGAGCGGAGTAGATGTACTTCTGACCTACAAGCAGAATAAACAGGCAGCACAGGAGGTGGTGGACATGGTCATCAGTCACGGAGTGAAAGGCTATGCCATACAGTGTGATACAACCGACATCGAAGAGTTCCCGGGTTTCTCCCGTCAGCTAAAACAGGTACTTGAAGCAGAGTTTAATCGCAGTACGATTGATTACTTACTTAACAATGCGGGAACAGGAATACATGCATCAATCGAACACACCCAAATTGAACAACTGGAAGAAATGTTAGCGGTGCATGTCAAAGGTCCTTACTTCATGACTCAGGAATTATTGCCATTGATTGAAGCGGGTGGACATATAATCAATGTCTCTTCCGGTCTGACGCGTTTTTCGTTACCGGGGTCGGCGCCTTATGCGATGGCTAAGGGAGCAGTCGAAGTGATGACCAGATACATGGCGAAAGAATTCTCCGACCGAAATATTCGGGTCAATACCTTGGCGCCAGGGGCCATAGCGACCGATTTCAGGAACGGAGCGATCAAACAAAGCGAGCAGGCTCAGCAGTTTGTCTCTTCCGTTACTGCATTGGGCAGAGTCGGGGAAGCGGATGATATTGGTAAGGCGCTGGCTGCAATATTTAGTGATGGCTTTCAGTGGATAACCGGACAAAGAATCGAAGTGTCAGGCGGTATGTTTTTATAGAGTGAGTGCCGGTTGACTTAGTTAATCGTGCTGCGCCTGCAGAATAGTTTCGCTAAGCTACATGATTTTTATCAGGGGCGTTCATCGCCCCTTTTTCATGTTTATCACTATTCTGCGTATCCGAGGGCCCCACAAGCTCTTATGACTTCACCTTCAGGCTCTGTTTACTTGGCCACGATGAATATATGAGGCTGTCAGTCACTGTCATATATAGCGAGTTTCAAGATTGTCATTCGGGCGGATTGCCCACTTATTTTTGCGTGCTTTTTCTTTCGTTCATGGCGTAAATCAGACTTACATTCCAGAAAACAAACTCAGATTAAACTAATAAATGGAAATGAGAATGACTATCGTTTACATGGTGTCGGTGGGTTGATATTATCCAATCAGTTTGACGCATCATCACCCGGCATAAGCACTGGAGCCTTTTCGCACCTGTTATGCGGGATGAAGCGCACACTAACAACGTCTAATCTAATAAAAGAAAATAATTGAAGGATCCGGACTCTATGGCAATTCCAAAAATTACAGGGTACCCGTTACCGGCTGATCATGAATACCCGCAGAACAAAACTCAGTGGCGGATAGAGGCGAACAAAGCCGTGCTGCTAATTCACGATATGCAGGACTACTTTGTCAACTTTTTTGCTGCTGGTCAGTCGCCGATGAGTGACATCATCGGCAATATTCAACGCTTAAAAAGTATCGTCAAAGCGGTGGGCATCCCTGTTGTTTATACTGCGCAACCAGCTAATCAGAAGCCAGAGGAGCGCGCTTTGTTAACCGACTTTTGGGGGCCGGGGCTGCAGGATGAAACCGCAGTCATCGAAGCACTGTCACCAGAGCCGGATGATATTGAGTATGTAAAGTGGCGTTACAGTGCATTCAAGAAAACGCCGCTGCTTGAGTTTATGAAGGAGCAAAACAGGGATCAACTGATTATCTGTGGGGTGTATGGCCACATCGGTATTTTATCTACCGCTCTTGAGGCTTTCATGCTGGACATAAAACCTTTTGTGATTGGTGATGCTATCGCAGATTTTTCCCATCAGGAACATGTGCACACACTGAAGTATCTGGCTGGTCGTGCGGCAAATGTGCAGACGCTCTCCAGTGTCGAGCAGGCATTGTCAGCAGAGACAGAATTAACACTGGATCAAATGTGTCTTGATGTCGCACAAGTATTATCACTTGAGCCTGAAGAAATCGATGTAAGTGAAAACTTGCTGTTTTTTGGCCTTGATTCGATTCGTGCCATGACCTTACTGGAAAAATGGCGTCCGTACGGAGTTACAGTGACTTTTGCTGAATTGATTGAGAAAGTGACGCTGCAGGAGTGGTGGACCTTGATCCATGACACACGCAGCCAAACGGCAATCAAAAACGTCGCTTAGCCAAGCGTTATATTCACAGTGTCGCCTGCCAGCAGCGTATCTCAGGTCAGATACCTCAGAGTGGCAATGGTTGGCAGAAAAAGACATGGACAGGCTTTGTCATGCCTTGCAGACAAAGCCTTTTTCTTCGGAGAGTAATCATGAGTGAACAGCAACCAAGACAAGTGTTGCCTAAATTGTTGCATTTTGTGCGCAAAGAGCAGATTTCGCAGCACTTGGTGCGTGTGTTCGTTACAGGCGAAGAGTTAACAGGACTGACAGAGGACTGTCACGGCGCACACATTAAGCTGTTTTTCGCGAATCAGCACAGTGGCGTGTTACAACTGCCTGTTTTTCACGAAGGTGAAGTCTCCTGGCCGGAGCATAAACCCGTTTCACGTGCTTACAGTGTACGTTGGTACGATCCGGTGGCAAACGAGATGGCGATTGATTTTGTGCTGCATGGTGACGATAGCCCGGGATCGGGGTGGGCGATTCATGCCAAACCGGGGGATTACATCGGAATGGCGGGGCCTGCGGGTCCGAATCCGCTGCTGGCGCCAGCTGACTGGCATCTGTTAGTTGGTGATCTGACGGCGCTACCAGCGATCAGTGCTGTTGTGGAACGTTTGCCGCAGCAGGCATGCGGAGAAGTTTGGATTGAACTCGATTCACTGCAGGATAGGATTGAGGTTAAGCATCCGGCCGGGATCAGCATCAACTGGAAACTGCGTTCAGCCGAAGACCCGATGCCTTTGGTAAAGCAAATCAAAAGTATTGTGCCACCATCAGAGGCACAAAGTCTGTCGGCATTTATTGCCGGAGAAAACAGCACCGTTGTTGAATGTCGTCGCTATCTGACTCAACATCTCGGCATTGATCGTAAGCGGGTTTACGCCGTACCGTATTGGAAAAGAGGTGTTACGGAAGAAGCCTATCATATGGAGCGCCATGCGGTGATGGATGCCGTAGACTAAACCTGATTAATCGATTGACCTTACTATGTCATCTACTTACGTCAAACAGCCCGCTGATGCGGGCTGTTTGGTTTATCTTCATCCAGAGTGAGTCATCAATCCTTTAATGACCACCAGACAAAGTCAGCCGTATAAAGCGCGCAACTCCTTTTTGTCCACTTTTCCGACGGAGGTTTTTGGCAGCACTTCACGAAACTGGATCTGATCAGGCAGTTTATAATCCGCGATGTCCAGGTCGCGCAAAAAGTGTTTCAACTCCAGCGATTTTACTGATTGACCATCTCGTTTGACCACGATCGCACAACTGCGTTCTCCCAGATACTGATCGGGAATTGCTATCAAAGCCACATCGTGTACCGCGTGATGACGCAGCAGATAGTTTTCAATTTCTTCAGCGGCGATTTTTTCGCCTCCCCGGTTAATTTGATCTTTGTCGCGTCCGGTTACCGTGATGTTGCCTTGTTCAGTACGTCTGACAATATCGCCGGTACGATAATAGCCGTCGGAGGTAAACGACCGCTCATTGTGTGCCGGCGCGCGATAGTAGCCACGAATAGTATATGGGCCCTGAGTGAGTAAAAAGCCCTCTTCGCCAACGGCCACATCTTGGTCGTATTCATCCACCACACGTACCTGATCATGAGCTGAAATCGGTCGCCCCTGAGTACAGGCGATGACCTCGTTATCGTCACCGAGGCGGGTGTAGTTAACCAGACCTTCAGCCATGCCAAAGACTTGCTGCAAGCGGCAATGGAGTTTTTCCGGCACGGCCCGGGCTGCGGTTTCACTCAGCTTGGATCCACCGACCAGCAGGTGCTGCAGGCTAGAAATGTCTTCGCTGGCTTTGTCTGCATAGTCCATCCACAATAACGCTAATGGTGGTACCAGAGCTGATACGGTAATGCGATGGCGCTCAATCAGTTCAAAGGCAACTTGCGGGGTTGGATCCTGCGCCGGTATCACACAGCCGCCCACCCAGAATACCCCCAATGCGCCCGGAGAGCTGAGCGGAAAATTATGGGCAACGGGCAGGGCACACAAAAAGCGAGTCGTTGCATCAAACTGACAGATGTCTACGCTCGCTGTCACACTGTAAGCATAGTCATTATGGGTCCTCGGAATCAATTTAGGTGTTCCTGTTGTTCCGCCGGAAAGCTGGAAGAACGCGATGTCATCCGGGGCAGCATTCTGCTCGGAAAGAGGAGGCATAAGACATGAGTCAAGAGAAACAAAACGCGGATCTGATACGGTGACCTCGCCCCGCACAATGACATGCTCAACGCTCGGACACGATGCGATCACCTCTGTCGCTAAATTCTGGTAACAGGGAGTGTGGCTCTGACCATCAATCAGATAGGCTTTGGCATCTGAATGATTACAAAAGTAGCTTATTTCCATCTTACGATGTGCGGGCAGAGCGAGCACCGGGCGTACACCAATCTGTAGCAGGGCAAAAAAGCACTGGTAAAACTCGGCAATATTGGTCATTTGCAGGACGACATTATCGCCACGTTGTAAACCCAATGCCTGAAAACCTGCGGCTAATTGTGCTGAAGTATGAATAAGCTCAGAATAAGTCAGGGAGCGTTCGCCACAAATGATGGCATCTTGACTACTGAATTCCTGGCCGGTTTCCAGTAAATAATCCAGCAAGGTTTTATCCTGCCAGTATCCAAGGGCGCGATACTGGTTGGCTAACTCGAGCGGCCAGGGCGTGAAATCTAACTCTCGTGGTGCGTTCATTGTTGTTCCTAGACTGTAAGTAATTCATTGAGCTGGATACCAGCGGCGGAAAGGATGGTGCCCATTTTGGCGCCGGTTTCATCCAGTTCACTTTGCGGCACGGATTCGTTAACGATGCCGGCACCCGCATAGATTTTCATTTGGCGTTTTTGTACTTCCGCGCAACGGATGGTTACGACCCATTCACCGTTACCTCGCGAATCACACCAGCCAATCATGCCGGTGAAATAGCCGCGGTCATATTGTTCAATAGAGCGAATCGCTTCATAAGCGTTGACGCGGGGGTAACCGCATACAGCTGGCGTAGGGTGCAGATCAGACGCAATTTTCAGCACATTGAGATCTGGGTCCCGGGCCTGGCCGTCCAGCACCGTGGACAGATGCAGCATGGTTTGGGTTTCAATCACTGACGGTACCATGGGGGTGTATAGGCTATGACAATATTGATTCAGTACCCGCTCGACCTCTTCAACGACCAGACCATGTTCGTGCAGATCTTTACGGGTATTGAGCAGCGAATGACGAGCTGTTTCGTTTTCTGCTGGCGATGCCGAGAGAGGCCGTGATCCTGCCAGCGGGTTGGAAATAACCTGACTGCCTTTTTTGGCAACCAGTAGCTCCGGGCTGGCACCAATCAGTTTGACTCCCGGACCGGTATCGGCGGCAAACGTGTAGCCATGGCTGTTATTCGCCCATAGGTTGCGAAGCAGGCCTGGCATATGAATGTCTTGATCTGTCTCAATTTCAACCGCACGGGACAGGACCGCTTTGGCCAGATTGGTTGTGGCGAATAAGTTAAGCAGGCTGGAAACACCTTGACGGTAATTATGTCCGGAAGGTGAAGATATCACTTTTGCCTGTGACGCCGTGTTTTGTGCCTCTTGTTTGAGGCAACGATGGCTTCCGGCAATATACAGTTGCTGAGGAATAAAAAAGCGGGTCGGATTTTCCGGCCTGAAGGGCACAATGCCGAATAGCACCGGGTTATCCGCTGGGTGTTGTTTCGCTGTCTGCAGCATCGACTGTGCGTGTTCGGCGAGTTGGTCAAAAGGAAGTGCCTGATGCAGTTTCCTGTTCAACACCAACCCCCAGTAAGGTATTACTCGGAGAAGCAAAGAAAAATGGCGCGTTCAGTTGTGGATCGCTCAGCAGATCATTTTCCATTCTGCTGTAACCAATGACTTCACGTTGCATTTGGAATCCCTCTTTCATTTTTAACCAGACAATTTGCCAATTCACCCTGCAATGGGTAGATTTATAAGAACACAAATGATAATGAGTATCACTATTGTTTGTTAATTATTATCATCTATTGCGTTAATGTCACGCTCTGCCGCGAATTAATTCATAAAACAGTCACTAGCTGACTGGTTAACAAGGAGTCATATCAATGAAACAATCATTCGAAGGTCAGGTGGTGTTGGTAACCGGTGCTGCACGGGGAATCGGTCTGAGTGTGGTGGAGTTGCTTCTGCAACATGAGGCGCGGGTGTTGGCGACGGATATCAATATGGAAACCCTACTGGATAACACCGAGTCATTACGCACAACCT
Organism: Vibrio sp. CDRSL-10 TSBA; assembly: GCA_039696685.1. Classification (NCBI taxonomy): domain Bacteria; kingdom Pseudomonadati; phylum Pseudomonadota; class Gammaproteobacteria; order Vibrionales; family Vibrionaceae; genus Vibrio; species Vibrio sp. CDRSL-10 TSBA. The sequence continues at coordinate 1,528,059 of CP155566.1, forward strand.
TTGCCGGGCATTTACATTGTGCCGCGCTGGATGTGTCACGTCCTGAAACGTCACAAGAACACATCAGAGTATTACGCCAGCATTTCGGGCAGATTGATCATCTGGTGAGCTGTGCCGGTATTCTGCATCCGGGGATGCTGAGGGATATGCCTTTTGCTCAGGTACACGACACGTTTATGGTCAACACCTTTGGCATATTGGGTGTTATGCAGGCGCTAAGCAGCGAAATGCAGCAGGCCGGCCGGGGCTCGATGGTGGTCGTAGGGTCGAATGCAGCCAATACTCCACGGCCCAATATGGGAGCTTATGCTGCATCAAAATCCGCCCTGCACATGTTAGTGAAGTGCATGGCCATTGAGCTGGCGCCCTATGGTGTGCGTTGCAATCTGGTCAGCCCGGGGTCAACCCGTACTGATATGCAGATGCAGTTGTGGAACGATCACTATGGTGAAGCGCAAGTGATTGCTGGTGATAGCAGCCAGTACCGCCTGGGGATTCCGCTGCAAAAACTGGCTGAGCCTGAAGATATCGCGCGCAGTATCCTGTTTCTGCTTTCTGACGCAGCCAACCATATAACCATGCATGACCTGCGCGTTGATGGTGGTGCAACACTCGACAACTAAAGATATCCAATCCGAACCATTTTAAATCAGAGCCAACCGGGACGTCGTGTGACAGCCCGAAAGTTTTTATCTGAGGAACTCAAACGAAAGTGAGTGAAGCACGATGTATGATTTGACGACATTACAGGCTGCCTATTGGGTGGGCAGACAGAGCCACGATTTACAGGCGGGAGATTCTGCCCATTTATACGTGGAATTTGATGGTGTGGGGATTGACCTTGAACGCCTGTCCGATGCAGTTGAGCGGATATTTGAGCATCATCCCGTGTTGCGTATGACGGTGTCGGAGACGGGCACATGGTCGGTCAGCGAACAGTCTCAATGGCATCAGTTACGGATTCGGGACTGGCGTGACTTAACTCGTAAGCAGTGCGATCAGCAGTTGACCGAGCTGAGGCAATCCAAAACCCATCAACGGCTAGCCATTGACGATGGACAAGCGGCTGAATTCAGTTTGACACTCTTACCCGATCATGGCTTCCGTTTTCATATTGATGTCGACATGATTGCAGCTGATGCTCCGGGTTTTCGTACTCTCGTACACGATTTAGTTGCCTTATATCACGATCAGGGAATGCGCTTGGCCCGGCCATCATTCACCGTCTTCCTGGCCGGGGTGCAGGACAACGAGACGCTGACTGCGCTGCAACAACGTGATCGGAAGTACTGGCAGTCTAAGCTGGAGAATATTGCTCCGGCACCGGTATTGCCTGGCCAGAACAATAATGCGTGTCGCGGTACCGGCAGTGCGCATCACACTGAGCGTCACGCGGTGCAGTTAACCGCCCAGCAGCGTAGCCAGTTGCAGGCATTGGCAAACCGCTATCGAATCAGTATAACCACACTATCACTGACCGCATTTAACTGTGTATTGGCACATGCTATCTATCAGGCGACATTCCGGATTAATCTGCCCATGTTTTATCGTCCGGAGCAATACCAGCACACCGTTGGTGATTTTGCACAGCTTAGCCTGTTCTCGGCTCAGGTGGATTCAGACTGTTCATTACTTGAAATGTGTGAACAAACACAGCAGCAGTTGACGCAATGTATTGAACACCGTCATTACAGCGGTGTAAATATTATGCGTGATCTGTCCCGTCAGCGCGGCAGTCTGCAAACCTCGCCCGTGGTGTTTACGTCTGGCTGGGATATTGATGGTGATTTGTTCGCGACAGAAGTACATGACACGCTGGGGGAGTTAGTCTGGTCAAGCTCACAAGGGGCACACGTGCTGCTGGACGCACAAATAGTCCCTTACCGGAATGGTGTGCTGATAAACTGGGATGTGCGTGTTGATCAGGTGGCCCCGGCATTTTACCAGACTCTGTTTCAGCGCTATGTTGCCCTGCTACAACATATGGCAACCGATCCGGGCTGTATGCTGAAGCAATATCAATATCTAGCAAGTGAACAGAGCAGCGTTGTAAGTTTGGGTATACCGGAACATACAATGCCGCTTTCCGATTTACAAAAAGCGTATCTGGTGGGTCGACAGACACAATTACCGCTGGGTGGTGTCGCGATGCAGGATTTTCGCTGTTATCACGGCCATGTTGATATTGTGCAACTACGGACAAGACTGGCGGAGATGGTGGATAAGTTGGCAGTGCTACGAACGCATATCGACGAACATCAGCTGGTTCAATGGGTGAGTGAGGAACGCACGCTTAATTTTGAACATTTTGACTGGAGCCATTTAAGTCGGGATGAAGCCATCGTTAAAGCAGACGACTTGGTTGCCCGGTGTTCGCATTACCGGCACGACCTGTCGGCATCACCCTGGAAGGTATGGGTCGTTTCATTGCCCGAAGCTGAGGGAGATGATTCGGCGTTCAGACAGATTGTGCTGACTAGTATGGATGCGCTGATTTCAGATGGTCATTCCATTGCTTACCTGCTGGCCCGTTTACTGGAAAGCGCTCCCAAGCCTTTGCTAGTGCCGGCTAACCATTCGGATCCGACCGGGGAGATAACGCTTGCTACGGCTGAGAGGGTAAGTGCCGGGCCAGAAACGAGAGCAGGCTGAGCACTATTGGCGGGATAAGCTGGCCGCGGTCGATACTCCGGTAGCTTTACCCTGGTTACAGCCATTACAGCAGATTTTTGAGCCGCATTATGCCAGGCAGACGATTTGTCTGCCGGCACAGCAAACTCAGGCCCTGTTTAAACTTGCCGCAGAGCAGAGGTTATTTGCCAACAGCTTATTGACCGGGTTGATTCTGGAGACGTTATCCGCCTGGACCCCACATGGGCAATTGTGTATTGGCTTACCCGTTGCACCGCCACCGCAAGCCGGACGACTGGATAATCATTCAAGCTTCATCGCGTTGACATACTCTAATGCCCGGTCTGACTTTGCAGACCGGGTCGCTCAGATTCAGCGCGATATCGCCCACGGCGTGGCTCACCTTTCATTTTCAGGCATTGACCTCAACCGTTTGTTACTCAGCCATTTTGAGTCCGGACATATCCCACTACCTGTGGTGATCACTAATGGACTTGGATGGGAAACGCTTTGTGACGGAGATAGCGTGCGTCAGCATACCGGGTTGACTCAGACACCTCAGATAGCCATCGATTTTCGTATTACTTACGACGAAGAACGTAATTTGTGTATCAGTGCGGATTACGTAACCCAGGCTTTGAGCAAGGAGCAGGTGAAGACCTGGCTGAATGTGATTAACCGAGCGATGCTGGATATGATTGAGTTGCAGGCGATACAGTGGCGCGCCAATCAACTCGTGCCGTTGGGTCACTATTGTCACAACAGCAGTGCGGTGGTCAATAGTGACCCCTATCTGACTATCATCAGCCAGCGGCTGTTTTCTTCCGCTGATGACAATACCGCACTCATCAGTGACGGGCAGAGCTGGAGTTATACTGCTCTGGGGCTGCATGTACGCCGGATAATGACGCACCTGCAGGGCTTCGGCTTACAACCCGGAGATGTTGTGGCGGTGTGCTTGCCACGCGGTGCAGAACATATCATGGTCAGTGTGGCATGTGCGCTGAGTGGATTGATCTGGGTGCCTGTCGATGAAGCAAGCCCGGCGGAGCGCAAAGCTTATTTACTCTCACACTGTCAGGCGTCACTGGTGGTCACCCGCGGCAGTGATGATAGCCACGGCGGTGTGTCGATCGCTGCGCTGACCGGGCCGGTTGATAGTCTAGTGGAGGTTGCTGATGATGAATCACTCAGCCGGTTAAGTGCCAGCGAAAAGGCGGGGTATTATCTGTATACTTCCGGTACCACAGGTCAGCCTAAATGTGTTGTGGTCAATCATCGTGCAACAGCCAATGTGTTACATCATACACGGAAACAATGGCAGGTGACCGAACAGGATGTATTCATCTCAGTCACACCTTTGCATCATGATATGTCAGTGTTTGATGTGTTCGGTTCTTTGTCTGCCGGTGCCACTCTGGTCATTCCGGATGCTGACTCAGACAAGGATGCGTTATACTGGAATGAGTTGGTTTCTAGTTACGGTGTCACAGTTTGGTGCTCGGTTCCGGCTATTCTGGAAATGTTGCTCGCCTGTCAATCTCCCGGACAGGGTCACACGTTACGTCTGATCGCTCAGGGAGGGGATTACATAAAACCACAGACTATTCAGACGTTACGGGATACATTACCCGAAGCCCGGCTGTTTTCCCTGGGAGGGCCAACAGAAACTACGATCTGGAGTATCTGGCATGAGATTTCTGCTGCTGATCGTCAGATTATTCCCTATGGACGGCCATTACCCGGCAATCAATACTACATCGTCGATCAGGCTCATCGGCATTGTCCCACCGGTGTGGAAGGGCGCATTGTCACCGCCGGTGTTAATCTTGCGCTGGGCTATCTGGTTGAGGGCGAAATTGACCAGACGGATTTTATTCAGCTTGAGAGCCCGTCGGGACAAGTTGTCCGTGCCTTTAAGACTGGTGATCAGGGCTATTATCGCGATGACGGCACCATTATTTTCTCCGGACGGGTGAATGGATACGTTAAAGTACGCGGGGTGCGGGTTTCTCTGCCTGATATTGAACAACAGTTATTGGCGACTGGCCGGGTCCGCGATCTGGCCGTCATCGATTATCTGGACCCGCGCAGTAATGACATCGGTCTGGCTCTGTTTTATGTCTGCCAGGATACAAAGCAAATCAGTGCTTCTGAGTGGCGAACACTTATCCGGCAACGGTTACCAGCGTCTCACCTGCCGCAGCAATTTATTGCACTGCAGCAGTTTCCGCTCTCTGCGAACGGAAAAAAAGACAGGCGTGCACTGAAGGCCCGGTTAGAAGCACCAGAGTACCCTGAACCGGCTCATCTCGCCGTTTGCTCAGACCACAGCACGCAAGCACCTGCTCGCACTGGGAGGGAGGACCATGCGTCGAGCTCATCACATTGTCGACAGGTGATTGACATTTATCAGCGTGTATTGGGCCTTGATGCTGCGTTGTTGAGTGAACACAGTGAATTTATCGCGGCAGGTTTATTGCCTTCACACATCAAAACCGTGGCGGAAGAGCTGACTAGCCACTTTGGCCTGCCCGTCAATGCCCGCAACTTGCTGAGTTGTAAAAATGCCGCTCAGGTAGTGACATTATTGCAGCAAGCAGAGTAGCTAAGTGAAAAAGCCGACCTGAGGTCGGCTTTTTCACGGGCAATAGGTCAGCATGCGCCAGGTACTGGTTACGACGACGCCCGTTCGAGGGCCTGATAGAGTTTTTCCACGGGCTGATGCAGATAATCCTGATTTAGTCCTAACTGCAGAAAACGCTGGATACGTTCTGCGTGAGGGTTGAATTCGTTTTCCGGGTGCGCGTGCGAGTCAGCATCCAGGCACAGCAGCAAGTTGTCGCCATTCGTGCGACCGCGAAAAGTCAGATTGAATCCGTCAGCCGGGCCACTGGTAATCACGTGATGTCTGACTTCGCAATCGGCGAACTCGGGCGGATCAAAAGGAAGTACATTAATAAACGGTGAGAAGAAATAGCGACTGTTTTGTGTGACCCCCTGATCGCGGGCAATCTGTTCAATCCGATAACGGCCGTGTGCGTATAACTTGCGCAGTTGCTTGCCGTTTTCGATCAAATAGTCATTGAGCGTCACTTGTGGATTCACAGAGACATACAGTGGCAGAATATTGACCATCAAGGCTGGCATGTAAGCCCCGACACTGCCCCAACGGCTCATAAACGGTATCCACAGTGGCATGGTATTTTCCTGACCGAGATAATCCGAGGCCAGGTAGCGATGCATATACAGCCCGGACAGACCAACCAGTAAATCCGGCCAGCCCATACCGACCTGCTGCGCCAAATCGCGCAGTTGTTCACTGGTCCGGTTGCTCAGCTCATGGTGCATGTGCAATGTGTGCTCATCACCGTTATCTTCTTCCTTATCGAGAACGGTCAACCGGGCTGGATGAGACAAATAGTCATTCCAAAAGCGTTTATCGGTCTGATAACGGTTACTGGCCTGATAACTGTGTTCTTCATCCACAAAACTTCTGAAGGCGTTAAACGGTTTGCCTTTGTCTCTCTGGGTAAGGTAATGCTGATAAAGCGCGGCGCAGCGTTGCTCAAATAAAGTCATCCCAAATCCGTCCATCACGATATGGTGTGCTCTCAAATACCACACATAGTGATCATCGGCCAATTTCATTAACCATTGCGCGGAGAGAGGATCCTGCAGCAAATTGAGTCGCGCATTCACATCTTGCCGCATGGCGGTTTCTGCAGCAGCAAGCGGCTCCGGACTGCAAGTGAAATCGTAAAATGTAACCTGCGGTATCAGCGTTGCGTCGTGTGCCTGGAGCGGCGTTTGCCCGTCTTCGGCAAGACGAAAGCGCAGCGACAAGACGTCGGTTTCGATAGCGGTTTGTGCAATAGCACGCTGCAGAGCTGAGGCATCAATGTCACCTTTCAGTTCGATCGAGTGCGCCACCGTGGATAGGGGCTCATCAGGGTAAAGGGCGAATTCTTCCCAGAAATCAAGTTGCGGCAGCGTTAGCGGCATCCATTGAAGTGTTGAACCATTCACTGACATGTCAAAGCCTTTTGTTGTCATTATCATTAGTCTCAAACGCGCCCGACAAGCGCGTCATAAAGCTGACATCTGTTGGTGTCAGCTTCATCCATCTTAACCCTGAATATATAGTTAGCAATGATTATCATTTGCATTAATGTCAAAGTTTACGGACTTAGATCTCGACACACTTAAATCTCAAGATGGTCACGCAGAGTTTGGCCATTGTATTCACGGCGAAATAAGCCTGCCTCAGCCAGTTTGGGTATCAATTGATCAAAAAACAGATCAACGGATTGCCAGGACCCGCCGGGAAACCGCAATAAAACCGTCAGCGGCACCAGCCTGAACACGCTCAATAATCGAATTGAACGCATCTTCAACGGTACCAATCACTATCCAGTGGGCAGAACCAATGACTTCAGGGCGTTGCAGCAGCGCTTCCACGGTCGGGGACTCGCGTTCGATCAAACGTCGCAGCAGTTGGCTATGGGTTTGACTGCGCACTTGCGTTGGCTGGGCGGGTAACATTTCGGCACTGATTCTTTGTTTGAGTGGGAGCTGGCTGAGATCAATGCCCAGAGCTTCCTGTACGTAGGCGTATTTACGCGCAATATCGATACTGGCATGGGTTTCTCGGTGCAAAGCTTCAGCTTCTTCTCTGGTGTGTGCCAAATACAAAGAAAGTCCGGGCAGAACTTTAACCGCATCGGATGGTCGTCCCTGTTGTAGGGCGCGGCGCTGTAAGTCAGCGCGTAACTCGACGCCGGCTTCGATGTCTGGTGTCGCGGCAAAAATCGCATCCGCAATTCCCGCAGCAAACTGGCGGCCTGAATCAGACGCGCCGGCCTGAAACAGCGGAATATCGCCGCCCGGATAGCGGGGTACGTTGAGTGGTCCTTGGACCTTAAAGTAATCTCCTTGGTGATTTATCGCCTGGATCTGGCTGGTGTCGGCGTAATCACCGTTGGTTTTGTCTGCATGAATCGCTTCGTGAGGGTAGCTGTTCCACAGCCGTCGTACGACGTCTGTGAATTCGCGTGCTTTGAGGTAGCGATCTTCAGAGGGCATCATTGAGGCGTGACCAAAGTTCTGATGACCGTCAATCGCTGTGACCACATTCCAGCCGACACGTCCTTTGGTCACCCAGTTAAGAGACTGTAACTGACGCGCAACGACATAGGGTGGGTTAAAGGTGGTCGATGCCGTCGCGACCAACCCGATATATTCGGTTTCACGCGCCACGGTGGCCAGTAACACCATAGGATCCAGGCTGCTGAAGCCTGGTTCTGTAGCCACGGCATGGGTGGCAAGAAACAAGGTATCGGGGCGAAACAGAAAATCAAGTTTTGCCCGTTCGGCTCGCCTGGCCAGTTCGACATACAGATCGGTGTCGTAAAGGCGTTCAATTCCGCTGTCGGCTCGGCGCCATCCGTTTTTAGTCAGCCAGCTCACCGCCAGCGCCATTCCTATGCATAAAGGTTTGGGAGAACTCATGGTCAGGGTCCTTATTGTTTGAGGGGCAGCGATAAACCAGGCCAGCTCATCAGCGGGGGACAGTACTGGATCATCTAATCCGCAATATTTGGCTTTTCTGGCCTGTCGTGATGAGTCGTCGCTTCGTTTACCGCTGTTGTATATGTGAAAATGTCGCTCTTTTTGTGTTCGCTTGTTGAACTGAGTGCATAGTTGTGTGTAGCATAATTAGTCACCGTTGAGTGCCACGATTGATTTTTCCACCCTCTCCGCCATGGGTTAGAAACGTTCGCACTGTAAGAGGCCTCTTGTTCCGGGCATGATCTCCGTCTGTTTGAATCGTCTTTTTAACTGATGTTGGACTACATTAATGTAATGAGAATCACAATGATAATAAATATCATTAAGAAATTTATATTTATTTTAATCGTCATGAGTTTTCCACTCAAAGCGCATGAGTGGCCGAGAACTTTTGTCAATGCTGATGGTTCAGAAACAGTACTGCATGGGCCGGCGACACGCATTCTTTCCACTTCAGTCTCTATTACCGGGACATTGTTAGCCGTGGACGCGCCCGTGATCGCTAGTGCCACAGCCACCAATGGTGAATATTTTAGTCAGTGGCAGAGTATTGCTGAGAAAAGGGGAGTTGAACGCTTGTGGCCCGCTGGTAGTGTCGATCTGGAGATGGTGTATGCCTATCAGCCTGATTTAATCATCGTTTCCCTTGGCGGGGCGGATTCAGCCTTGGGGCAACTGGATGAATTGCGTCAAATTGCGCCAACCGTGGTTCTGGACTACGGTGGTCAAAATTGGCAGCAACTGGCACACAGGATTGGTCAGGCCACCGGATTGGAACAGCAGGTGCAGCGTAAGATCCAAACCTTTGATCATTATGTTAAGGCAATCCGGTCCAATCTCGAATTGCCACCGGGTAAGGTCAATATCATCAGCTATAACGGGGCGGGTGTCACCAACCCAATAGCCACACCGGATGGTTCACATGGCATGTTGTTGCGAGCGCTGGGCTTTGATGTTGAAGGTCCAGATCCGGCTTGGCAGACCGGACCGGGGAATTTGAATGACTTTGTTCGGTCTCATTATGAACATCTGACCCAAATGACAGCACCGACGACGTTTCTTGTTTAATGCTACAGATGAGAAAGTGCCGCAGTTCGTTAATGATCCGGTTTTGGCCAACTTGCCATCGGTCAAAACCGGACAGGTATATGGGTTAGGTGCCAATTCATTCCGGATTGATTATTTCAGTGCAATGGAAATCGTCGACTCAATTCAAGCGCGATTTAGCCGCCGGGCTGCACGATGACCACTGATATCCTCAATCATATGCCGATGCATCGCCGCAGTTTCAGACAACGATGGGGGTTAGTGTTCTTGCTGAGCCTGCTAATGATATGCGTTTGCTGCAGCGTATTTATTGGTACCCGTTTTGTGGCGCCATCGGTTACCTGGCAAGCGCTGATTGCGTTTGACCCCGGCAACAGTCAGCATTTGCTGGTACATCATTTACGAATTCCGCGCACTTTGCTGGCAATAGTGGTCGGCAGTGCTTTAGGCATCGCCGGGACTATGATGCAGGCACTGACCCGCAACCCCCTCGCTGATCCAGGTGTATTGGGTGTGAATGCTGGCGCAACGGTGGCGATTGTCAGCGCGATTGCGCTATTTGGTGTCACTGATGTACTTGGCTACATGTGGTTTGGTTTACTGGGCGCTAGCCTGGCTGGTGGGGCGGTTTATCTGCTGGCGGGGTTGAGGCAGGACATCAATCCGGTCCGTGTTGTATTAGCGGGATCGGCGTTGTCCGTGGTGTTGCTGGCGCTGACCCACATTATCACGGTAAATAGTGAACAGGCAGTATTTGATCAGTTCCGCCACTGGGCCGTGGGCTCCTTGCAGGGGCGAGGCTACGCCGTGCTGTGGCCGGTGTCGGCTCTGGTGGTGATCGGCATAGCCGTATCCTGGGGATTAAGAGAAGCACTTAATACGGTGGCCTTGGGGCAAGATGTTGGTGAGGCTCTGGGGGCCAGCCCGCAGCGCATTTGGTTGCTGGCAGCTGTGGTTATCATCATTCTGAGCGGGGCGGCGACATCGGCCGCGGGTCCCTTGAGCTTTATCGGTTTGATAGCCCCGCATATGGCCCGATTCCTGGTTGGGCCGGATCATCGTTGGTTATTGCCTTATGCGATGATCATCGCCGCGTTATTGACCGTGATTGCCGATATTCTTGGCCGTATCATTGGCTATCCCGATGAGATCAGTGTCGGGATTATGGTGGCATTAATTGGTGGTCCGTTCTTTGTGATACTGGTGAGAAAATGGAAGATTGCACAATTGTGAAAGGGACACGGAACGCAGGTTATTCGGTCTGGCGCTATGGCCGGGCCTCGATATGCTACTCACCTAAGTCACTGTACTGGTTGGCAGCGTTGACGCTGCTGGTGATCATTCTGGCTGTCTATTGTCTGTCTGTGGGCAGCTACTCAATTTCGGTCGCGGAGTTATGGCAGGTATTGACTGGCCAACGCGAGCAGGGCATTCAGCAACGGATTGTATTAAACCTGCGCTTACCTAGAGTGTTGACTGCGGTATTTGTCGGCGCGGCACTTGGCATGTCCGGCGCTGTTTTTCAGTCGGTGTCTCGAAATGCGCTCGGCTCTCCGGATGTCATCGGATTTACTACCGGTGCAGCAACCGGAGCCATTGCACAAATCGTGCTATTTGAATCGGGCCCGGTTCAGGTGGCGATTGCCGCGGTGGCCGGTGGCCTGGCTACGGCTGCAGTGGTCTATCTGTTAGCACGTAAGGCAGGTGTCGTGGGCGGTTATCGTCTGATCCTGACTGGTATCGGTTTGGGCGCGGTACTCAGCGCATTAAACGGACTAATGCTGGTGAAAGGCAATATTGATAATGCGATGAGTGCAAACCTTTGGCTGGCCGGCTCCCTTGATGCCCGTAACTGGTCACACGCGTTACCCGTGCTGGCAACTGTGTTAATCGTATTTCCGCTTATGGTCGCGTTGGCAAAATCACTCTCTATGCTCGAAATGGGCGGCGATTTAGCGACGCAGCTCGGGATTCGGGTTGAGTGGGTGAGGGTTGTCATGTTGTTCGCTGCTGTGGTTTTGGCGGCAGTCGCTACGGGGGCGGCGGGACCAATTGCGTTTATTGCCCTGGCGGCGCCGCAACTTATCCGCCGGTTAATTTGCCGAGACGGTTTGTCCATTTATGGCGCAGCCATCATGGGCGCGCTATTGATGGTTGTCGCGGATCTGATTACTCAATTACACCCTTTCAGCCTGAATTTACCTATTGGACGGATGACGGGAATTGTCGGTGGGATGTATCTGGTGTGGCTATTGACACGTTCCAATCGATTTTAATCGCGCCCTCAGATCGAAACATGTTTATTGTTTTAAATTATTGATATTAAGCGTTTTTAATTATTTTCGTTCTTCGGCGTGATTCAAATCAGATATTGTTACTAATTCTTACAAATGCAAATGAGAATGCTTTACATTTGTATTTGTTGGTTTTAAAGTGAGCGTCCTGATCGACGGGAATCTATCCGATCAGGCAATGACTCGCTCGCAGACTGAAGTTTATCTATCCGAAAAAATAGGGTAAATAAAGCTGTCTCAGCGGCGTGAGTGTGTGACGTAATTGCTGACGAGGGAGAAAATAAATGACAGCATCACACTCTGTTCCAATCAAAGCACCGTTACCGGCAACTCACCTGAAGCTGACGGTTTTGTCAGCCATGATGCTGGGTTTGTATCATGCACCGATGGCGGTTGCCGCCGAGCAAAGTAATGACGATCCAACCACTACAATGTCGACCATCACGGTATATGGCGAAAAGGTAGCGCGATCTGTCCATGATACCAGTGCCAGTGTCTCCGTGTTTGATGAAGATAAAATCAACTCGATGCCCAATGCGACGGATGTGACCGACCTGCTGCAAAATACACCGAATATCGTGGATGTTGGTGTCGGTAATGATGTCCCGGCTATTCGGGGCATAGACGGATCCGGCGCGGCACGCGGTGCAAACGCATTTTTGAACGGGACTCGTCCACGCTTGAATGTATCACTTGATGGTCGTTCGCTGACCTATAATGAGTTGGCATTCGGGCCACAGTCACTGTGGGATCTTAAACAGGTAGAAGTGTATCGCGGACCGCAAAGCTATATTCAGGGCCGTAATGCCATGGCAGGCGCTGTGGTATTGCAGTCTAATGATCCGACATTTGACTGGCACAGCTCAGTACGGGGTTTCGGTCGGAGAGCAGGGGTATTCACAGACAGCTGCCATGGTGTCAGGGCCGATTATCGAAGATGAGCTGGCGTTTCGCCTTTCTATTGATCGTCAGACACGGGAGAGTTTCGTTGATATGCCGTCGTATGAACCGATCGGTGATCCAAGAGATATCGAAACCATCACTGCCCGCGGCAAACTTTTGTATGAGCCGGCTGCATTACCGGGGTTATCGACCAAACTGACTTTGAACCACTTTGACAGTACCGCACCGCAAAACGAAGCCTTGATTCCTTCAGAGGAACACCAGAGCGCACGTTATGATGTGCGCCGTCCTGTGTTTGAAACCAAAAATACCAGCGCAGTTTGGGATTTCGAATATCAGACCGCAGGCAACCTCTCATTCCAGAATCAGCTTGCGTATACCGATTTCACCATTAATCGTCGCACGGTAACCACTTTGCCTTACGCGAACATCGACGGTAAGGAATTTCATATTGAACCTGTGCTGCATTTTGCAACGAATGATCAACAGTGGCGTGGCCTGGCCGGTTTACGTTATTACCACTCCAAGCAGGATGAATACGTCTACATCTTTGGCGGTAGTAGCTTTGATGACAAAACCGAAACCAGCTCTGCCTTTGGTGAACTGACATATGGACTGACACCCGCCGTAGACCTGACGTTTGCCGGGCGTTTAGAGCGGGAGCATCGTATTCGTGAGGGGGGCAGCTCGACTGTTGCTGTCGATTTTGATGAAACGTACAACGTGTTTCTGCCCAAAGCGGACATCGCCTGGAAACTTAATCAGGATCATACCGTCGGTATGATGGTGGCGAAAGGCTACAATGCTGGCGGTGCCGGAATGACGTTTGATACGCCGTATACCGCCTATACCTACGATGAAGAGTACGTCTGGACTTATGAGTTGTATTCGCGTCACCGCCTGATGGATGGTCAGGTCGAGCTGACATCCAACCTGTTCTATAACGACTATGATGATTTGCAACTGCCGTTCTACATCAGTGCACGCACTACGGCGATCATTAATGCCGACAAAGCGAAAACCTATGGTGCGGAGTTCACCTCGCGCTGGATGCCATTTTCCGATCTTGAGCTTTCAGCTGGCCTGGGCTTGCTTAAAACCAAAATTGAGCGTTTCGATGGCAGTGACAATGAAGGTAATGAATTACCTCGTGCTCCGTCCTATAGCATGAACTTTGGTGCTGACTACACCTTCTTCAATAACTTTGAGTTCAGTACCAGTATCAATTACACCGACAATTACTACTCCTATTACGATAATGATGAGCTGGGGGAAATTGACGCAGATTGGATTACCAACGTTCAACTGGCTTACAACTTCAGCATGGGACGGGCCACACTGTTTGCCACTAACCTGTTTGATTCCACCCAACCAACCATGATCACTGACAATGATGTCTATACCGCAGTGACGCAGCAGCCTCGTTTGGTTGGTGTATCTCTGCAACTGGACTTCTGACCGAAAGCGGTGCCTGTTTACGGGCACCGCTGTTTTGATGACCGGTGTTGCTGTTACTCAGCAGCCTATTCAGCGGATAAACCAATCAACATGACCGACATCCAACACATAGTACAACGAGAGGTGACGCTAATACTGCCTCAACAGGGGGCTGAGATCAGCGAGGATACCAACCTGTTTGATGCGGGCCTGCATTCACTGCTTGTGATGCGCCTAAGTGAACGCCTGAGTTCGCGGTGCGGAGTTCATATCGGCTATGCAGCGCTTGCTTCCCAACCGACGATACAGAGCTGGATACAACACATCCAGCACCTCAGCGATCAGCAATGATTCACCCCGATTAAACGCTCGACGCCAAGGAGACCATCATGAGCGAACTGCATTCTTACACCCAGTCAACCGCGGCCAGTCGCATAAGCACTAATACCCGGACGGCGAATGAATTTGAGCAGCAAGTCTGGCTGCATCATGAGCAATGCGGTGACAGTACGCATCAATACGTCAGTGCATTTCGCCTTAATGGTGAGGTTGATCTTGCGTGGCTGATTAAAGCGCTTGAAGCTATGCTGGATTCTCTGCCCGATATCAACAGTCGCTACCGGCTAAATGAAGATTTTGAGTTAGTCAAAGAGCCCGGACCGCAGCGTTCAGCCTGGGTTGAACTGATGCGTTTTTCTGAGCGTCGCGAAGCAGTGCAGCAATTGCTGACCTGGCAGGATCAACGTATCGATTTGGCTCACCAATCGCCATTGGCATGTCGCCTGATGATTGGCGAAGACGTGATTCTCGCGCTGCGTCACCACCGGATTGTGGCGCAATGCCTCAACTGGCAGGTCATGTTCAGTTCTCTGAGCGGGTTCTATCATGGTGAACTCAATATCGAAGACTGGAATCAATCACAACCTGGAGGTACGCCTGTTGTCCACCCATTTTATCAAACTCAGCAACCGCTGAACTCCAATCATCACTGGCTTGCCGCGGGACAAACCCGCTTACGTTATCCGCTTGAACATTTGGGTCAGGATCGTTTGAAATCCGTTGCCCGGCGAGCAGAGACTGTTCGGGTCACTGTACCGTTTAATTTGTTGACACGTTGCGTGGCTGGTAAAGAGGAAGCCAACAGTCAGGAGCATGCGGCGATGTTATGTGCTGCCATAGGTGCATTCGGTCGTTTTCTCGCCCGGTTAAACGGTCAGACTGAGTGCACGGTGTTTGCGCCGTCTGATATTCATCAGCGTCACCAAGAATTGAATGGCCGTGCCGTGCAGAGTGACTTAGTGCAAATTACGATCGACACCAGACTCAGTGAAATTAACGCCTATCAAAGCGTAAAGTCTGCCTGGCAGACACCAACAGGTGTGGCAAGGACTCCGACTGACTCGGGTGAACTGGCAACGCTGGTGACCTGGAGTGTTGACCCTGCCCGACACCTGCGACTAAGCCAGGTTCAGAGTGAGACAATTCGTATCCCGCCACTACACAGTGACTTTGATCTGGTGTTAGCGTTGGGACTGAGCTGTGACAATAAATTGCTACTTGAGCTGACCAGTGGCGAGCGGGTATCGTCTTATATTGGTGCCCGCTTACTTGAGCAGTTTGTTGACTATCTGCACGGCAATCAATCCTTCGAGACGCTTCCTGCACTGCTCGCAGACGGGGACGCTAAGGCAGTGGCCGAAGCATTGCCCGAACAGTTGGACACGGCAGACAGCACTTCTGCTGACGATACGTTACAACGTGAACGGATCGCATACCTGATTCGTGATGCTTTTGCCGAGGCCTTAAAAGTGACGCAGTTTGGTATACACGATGACTTCTTTGACTTCGGCGGACATTCGCTGGTTGCCACCCGGGTTATCGGCCAGTTAAAAGCTGAACATCAAATTGAAATTCATATTAATGATTTGTTCAGTCAGCCAACGGCGTGGGGGCTGGCGGAGCATGCTGTGGATCATGGCGGAAATCCGTCGCACCTGGCGCCAACGGACTTGTCGTACAGTACACTCACTTCTCACAGTCGCAGCGCGCCGCTTTCCTTCGCTCAGGCTTCGTTGTGGAAAGCTTACGCTGCCTTTGGTTACAACGAACTGTTTAATATTCCTTTTGCGCTGCGTTTTGTCGACCCGGTCGACGAGTCGGTGTTTGGTCTGGCCTTTGCTGACCTGCTACACCGCCATTCAGCGCTGCGCAGTCTGTTCCACTCTGACGGTGATCAGGTTGTGCAAACTGTGATTGAAGTCGGTGCGCTGGAGCATTATCGCTGGTTTTGGCCTTCATCAGCCAGCGTGGGAATGGATCGCCAGGCAGTTCTAAATCAGGAAGCCGGGTATATCTTTGATCTGAAAAAAGAACTGCCAATCAGAGTGCGTTTTGTACGTGATACTCAAAGCGGAGCACAGTACTTGTCGCTGCTTGTTCATCATATTGTGTTGGATGAATGGTCAGTTAACTTACTGATCGACGATCTCAAACTGGCTTATGCTGCACGCAGTGCTGGTCGTGAGCCGCAATGGCCGTGTGAGGTTGTGCCATTTACTGAATATGCTTTGCAACAAGCTCGTCATGGTGCTAATTCGGAGCATCTTGGTTACTGGTTGGAACAATTACGCGACGCTCCGTTTGATGCGCCGATCTTACCTGCGTTACAAGGTGACGTTCACTGCGCTTCTGATGCTGGTGGCTGGGTTGAAATTGGTCTCGAACCTAAGGTTATCTCAGGGTTATACGGGCTGGCGAAACAGCAGGGCGCATCGCTGTTTAATGTGGTTTATGCTGCGATAGCGATGACCCTGAAGCATCTTGGGGCTCCGGATAAACTGTTGGTGGGTACGCCAGCTTCTGGCAGGCTGGACAGTGAGTTTTACGATACGGTGGGCTATTTTACCACCCTCGCTATGCACCTGGTCCACTTTGATCAGGCTGACACAGTTGGTGAACTGGTGGCACAGGTTAAAAACACCATAAATCAATCACTGCCATACTCAGATGTGCCGATTGACTGGGTGGAAGACGCGCTTGCAGGGGCACGTCAGGATAAACATCACCTGTTTGAGGTAATGATCCAGCTGCACGCCAAGAATAAATTACATGGTGAACTCACTGCAGACGGAAATCTGGTACGTTTTGAACAGGTCGATCCGGAGAAAAGTGAATCAGCACTTGGCCTGCAGTTTGAAGTGATGGAAGAAACGGGTGGCCGGGCAGGACAGCCTGCGTATTCTGATGAGCTATCGTAGCGATGTATATGGTTCAGAGCAGGTCAGACAACTGACCTCAGTCACTCAGTTTATGTTGCACCAGTTTGCCCGTCCTGAGGCGGCCGGTCTCGGGTTGAATCTTTTGCTGACCAAGCAGGAGCAAGTATGACAAATGGTGATTTTCCGGCCCGACTGACCGGAACTAATTTACAATTGGGCTATGAGAGTCATACCGTATTTGACGGTATTGATGTTCGAATTCCGGACGGTCAGTTTACTGTCATCGTCGGGCCGAATGGCTGTGGTAAATCCACATTGTTGCGGACACTATGTCGCCTGCTCAAACCCAAGGCCGGCCAGGTATGCCTTGATGGTGAAGACATTCACCGACTTGAAACCAAAGCGCTGGCCAGGCAACTGGGGCTATTGCCTCAGAGTGCTTCAGCGCCGGACGGGATCAGGGTCGTTGATCTGGTCGCCAGAGGGCGCTACCCACATCAGAAGTTCTTTCGGCAGTGGAGTCTGGAAGATGAAAGAGCGGTGCATTCGGCGATGCAGTTAACCGGCGTTGAATCACTGGCGCAGCGTCAGGTTGATGCACTATCGGGAGGTCAGCGCCAGCGAGTGTGGATTGCAATGGTGCTGGCTCAGCAGACTTCTCTGCTGCTGCTGGATGAGCCGACAACCTATCTTGATATTGCTCATCAGATAGAATTACTTGACCTGTTCCGCGATTTGAATCAGCGTCAGGGTCACACCCTGATCGCTGTATTACATGACTTGAATCAGGCTTGCCGCTACGCTGACCATATTATCGCGATGGGCAATGGCGAGATAATTGCGGAAGGTAAACCTGCGGATCTAGTGACCGCTGAGTTGGTGCATCGTGTGTTTGGCTTGGAGAGTCTCATCATTGAGGACCCGGTCAGCCATACGCCGCTAGTGATCCCCTGTAGTCGTCCGGCCGCTAGCCATGAGTAGCCACTTTCTTAAGCCTGTGCGTTGCATCCGATTAGGCCGGGAAGCGATACAGGTGCGTCAGTTCGATACGGCGCACTATAATGAAGCGGTGCCTGAACACTATCACATTCGTATTCCCGACTCGATGAAACGGGCAGTGATTCAGCGCCAGGCAGAGTTTGTGGCCGGAAGAGTTGCGGCATGTGATGCTTTGCGAGCCTGTCGGTCGGCTGTGATGCAATTGCCGGTTGGTCAGCACCGCGCGCCAATATGGCCGGATGGCGTGGTTGGTTCTATCTCCCATCATGATCATCTGGCTGTTGCGATCGCAAGGCGATCACGCAGTGATATGCTGGGAGTCGATATTGAAAACTGGATCAAAGACGCGACGCTGGAAACGATTCAGGGCGCGCTGGCCGGCCGGGAAGACAGGGAGCAGATGCAGGGGTTATCGCTCAGTCAATACCAACGGATGACTGTTCTTTTTTCAGCTAAAGAGAGTGTTTTTAAAGCTCTTTACCCGCGAAACCGGCTGTTACTTTGATTTTTCTGAATCCATGCTCAGTAGTTGGCATGAGGGTAAACAAAGTCTGACTCTGGATCTGACGCCTGACGCAGCGCACAAAGCAGGTCGGGCGCTGCGGTTTCATATACACTATCGTCTGGAAGCTTTTGGAGTACTGACCCTGGCCCAAGGTAGGTGGCCGTAGCCAGGCCAATACTCTGACTGTGCGCGGGATCGCAAGCGGATCAGGCACACAACTGCGATATCAGGGCTTCACGGCGCAGATCCAAGATTTCACTCAACAGTTGCTGTTGGGAGTTCAAACCGAAATGTTCCGAGTACAGTTTCACCTTCTGGATTTCGTCCGGATTGAGCCGGTAAACTTCTTGCTTTAACACCGCTTTGGCCTCTTTTTTCAGCAGGCCTCGTTTTTCTTGCATCAGTTTGATGATGCGCGTATCCAGCGGATGTGATTCTCTCGTCATACTTGCTCACTTATTTCACACCTAAGTTAACGGCGTAAAAGGATAAATTAGTAATGGCGGCACAATTTATCTGGTTGGTATGACACTAGTATTGCATGAGTCAAATCTAAGACTTCTTGTAAAGACGTTATATGCTGGTCAGACAATGACAGTAAGGGGGTAATTCGTCCCCTTACTGTACACAGGAGAGCAGAATTCACTCTAGAAAAGCATCAAGGGCTTCTGTTGGTTGTTTCGTTTCAGGG